>JAIXPT010000194.1 GCA_027486095.1 Planctomycetaceae bacterium
CGAGCGCCCGGAATTTCTCCGGGCCATTTTTCGACCGTGGAGAGCAGCATGGGAGTCAAGAAAACCGGCAAGGGCAGGCGGAAACTCGGCCAGAAGAAGCGGCGGATGCGGGCCAAGATTCGCCATCGCAAGGGCTGAGCCAGCGGCCGCGAGGGTCCGCACGGCGACGGGCGGGAAGTCGTCTTCCATACGATCCGCACAGTTTTCCACCACGTCACCAGTCCGTCATCTGCGAGGCCTGGTTTTTTCTTGCCGCGCTTCGCTCGTGGGGTAGGGTTGCCAGGCGTCGCGGCACACTGCACGGCGCCGTCCCTTTCCAGCCGCCATTCCGGCGGCGCGACGACGGAGGCTGTGCGATGCGGATCACGAACCTCGGCCGAATCATGCTCGTGGGTGGCGCGGTGCTTGCCGCGACGGCGGGCGGCGGCTGCAAATCGATCAACGAGCGGTATATCGCCCTCGAGGTCTGGAAGTACGAAAAGTGCTTCGGCCATTATCCGCCCGGCTTCACGCCGCCAGGCGCCGCGATCACGCCGGCCGCGGCTCCGGCGATGCGGCCATGTGGCCAGCCGTCCGACTGCTGCCAGTCGGCCGGTGCGATGCCAGGCGGCATGGCCGGCGGCTGCAACGATTGCCAAGGCGGAATCGTCGAGGGCGGCATGCCGATGGGCGGCGGGCCCATGGGCGGTGCAGGGGCTCCTTCGCTGCCCGTCGGTCCCGGCGGCTCACCCGGCCCGATGCCGGCCGGCGCCGTGTCGGCGAGCAAGCCCGTCGTGATCTCCGACGAAGTGGTGTTGCCGTAGCCGGGGGGCATCCGCTCGGCTCACGCCTCGGGCTTGCTTGGCGGGGGCATCCGCTCGGCTCACGCCTCGGGCTTCCTCCGGACCAACAAGCCCGGAGCGGGAGCGACGGGACACCGGGTTGCGGCCGATCGCGGTTTCCATGCCACATGGCGACCGGTCGCCGCTTCCACGCGGAGTCCCCGGGCTTCCGCCCGGGGCTTTTTGCAATCGGGCATCCGCTCGGCTCACGCCTCGGGCTTCCTGACGAGCCGCGCGTTAGGCGAGGGTCTCATCCGGGCCGGGAAAGCGACGGGCTTCAACGTCGCCCTTCCAGCGGGCGACGGCGTCGGTGATCGAGGTCTTCACGTCGGCGTAGCCGCGCACGAACTTCGGCACGCGGTCGAGCGAGAGGCCGACGAGGTCGTGATACACGAGCACCTGGCCGTCGCAGTGCGGCCCCGCCCCGATGCCGATCGTGGGCACGGCGATCGCTTCGGTGATCGCGCGGGCCGCTTCCGCCGGGATGCACTCGAGCACGACGGCGCAGGCCCCGGCGTCGGCCGCGGCGCGGGCGTCTTCGAGTAGGTGGTCGATGTTGCGCTGCACGCGATACCCGCCGAGCTGGTGCACCGCCTGCGGCCTCAAGCCCACGTGGCCCATCACGGGAATGCCCGCCGCCACGATCGCCGCGATCACGTCGGCCTGCCCCGCCGTGCCCTCGAGCTTCACGGCCTGGCAGCCCGTTTCTTTCAGGATCTTCGCGCAGGCCTCGACCGCCGTGCGCGGCCCGAGGTGCTGGAGCGGAAATGGCAGGTCCACGACCACGAGCCCGCGCGACACGGCGCGTGAGACGATCTCACCGTGGTAGATCATCTGCTCGAGCGTGGCGGGAAGCGTCGAACTGCGACCGGCCACCACCATCGCCACGCTGTCGCCCACGAGCACGCAATCGACTCCGGCCGCATCCACGAGCCTGCCGCTCGACCAGTCGTAGGCCGTGACCATCGTGATCGGCCGCCGGTCGCGCTTGGCGGCGGCGAGATCGAGAATCGTGACGCGGCGGGGCTGAGCTGGCATCGAGTGTCGTGAGCCGGTCGAAACGCAGCTCGAAAGGGCGGATGCGGCGGTGGAATGCGCGTAGGTATAGTGTGGCCTGAGGAAACCGAGTGTGCTCCGAATCGACAGGAAACACCAGATGCCTTCGCTGCCGCTGCCGGGATGCCAACGCCACGCTCGCCGCGCGGCTGCCATCGGCTTGGCGATTGTCCTCGGGATCACCGGCGGCCAGCCGCCACTCGCCCAGCCGCCGGGCCCGCCTGGCCAATTGAAGCCGCTCGACGACAAAGAAAAGGTCGGGCAGGTGATCGAGGTTGGGCCGGGCATGCTCCAGCTCCGCCTGCCAGCCGGAGGCAACCCGTGGCAAGCGCTGCCCGCCCCGAATGCCAAGATCGAGGTCACGGGGAAAGCGAGCCGCGAGATGCTCCAGCCGAAGCAGTTCATCAACTGCACCGTTTCGCTCGACGAGTTCGGCAAAGTGACGGAGCCGGCCCTTCAGATCGCGTTCACCGACGGCGGGGCGCCCGGTGTGATGGCTGGGGGGCTGGGCATCGCCGACGACAAGGCCAAGCGCGTCGCGGGCAAGCGGCCAGCCGGCAGTTACCTCGTCGCCGGCACGATCAAGCAGGTGGAGGGCGACGTGATCACGGTGATGGCCGGCCGTGAGAAGTTCGACATCACGGTGCCGCCGGAGGCCGAGCTCGTGGTCAGATCGACAAACGTGGGCCTCGCGTCTCCCGGCGACCACGTCGAGGTGGAAGGGCAGTATTACCAGAGGGGGCAAGTGCTCGTGTCGTCGCTCAAGATCACGCTCGCCAACCCCGTCGTGCCGCCGCCGCCCAAAAACAAGGCCCGCCGTCCGTAGGAACTTATTCACCGGAGCATGTCCGAGGCGCGAGCCGGGAGGATGCCTCGATCGCTTGCGGGCGCAGGGTTACCCCGCGCCGTTCGCACATAGCGACAGGCCTCCAGGCCTGTCGAATGGAACCCGCATTCGACAGAGCTGGAGCGGCTAGCTCCACGAAAACCCTCGGCATCCTGCCTCC
>JAIXPT010000191.1 GCA_027486095.1 Planctomycetaceae bacterium
CCTGCACGGCAACGGGGCGGATTGTGGCGGGATCACCCGGGTGGGAGCAAGGATGGCAGCGGATCGCCGGCGAAACTCGACCCGGCTGACGTTGACACCTTCGGCGGGGTCGATACAGTTTGGGTAGAGTTCGTGAAAAAAATCACGAACTCGCCAAACCCCGGTCGAAAACACTATTTCGTCCGGATTTCGCACCGTGGCCGACCGTTCGCGGACGTCGCGTATTTCGGTCGCACGGTGGGAAACACCGCCGAGGCGACTGTGATGGCTGAACGAAAGAAAATGTCGGTCGCGGAAATTCTGGCTGCCGCTCGTGCACAGGGCGGCGGAAACGAGGCCCCGGCACCCGCCGAGGCGGCTGCCCCGGAAGCGGCCGTGGCCGCTCCAGCCGAAGCCGTGGACAAGCCCGCTGCTAAGCCGGCAGTGAAGTCCGCCGGCGGCGCGCGGCCAAGCGTGGCAGACATCATGGCGATGGCGCGTGCCAACAAGAGCGAGGCACCGGCCGCGGCCAAGCCGGCCGCCGCCAAGGCAGCCGCGGCGAAGCCAGCGGCCGACAAGCCCGCTGCTGCCAAAGCGGCCAAGCCCGCCGCCAAGCCGGCCATGGCCCGCGACACGGCAAGCATCCTGGCCGCGGCGCGGGCCGGAGCCAAGCCCGGCCCGGTCAGCAAGGCCGATGCCCCGGCCCGCCCGGTGAAGCCCGCGGTGGCAAAGCCCGCGGCCGCGATCGATCATCCAGCCAAGCCTGCCGCAGCCAAGGCGATTCCGGCCCGGCCCGCCAAGCCGGCGGTCAAGAAGGCCGAGGGCGAAGAAGATCGCCGTGGCTTTCTCGAGATCGCACTCGGCTCGTTCATGGCGATGGGGTTCACCGCGCTCTCCGTCACGGGCGGGCTCTTTTCGCTCGGCCTGGCCCGCTTTTTCTTCCCGAACGTGCTCGCCGAGCCGCCGAGCAAGTTCAAGGTGGGATTCAAGGAAGGCTTCCCTACGGGCAAGGTCGAGACCAAGTTCGTCGCGCAGTATGGCGTGTGGGTCGTCAACAGCGATGTGGCCGGCCAGCAGCAGATCTACGCCCTCAAGACCGTCTGCACGCACCTCGGCTGCACGCCAAACTGGCTCGAGGCCGAGCAAAAATTCAAATGCCCCTGCCACGGCAGCGGCTTTTACAAAGACGGTGTGAATTTCGAAGGGCCGGCCCCGCGGCCGCTCGAGCGGTATGCGATCCGCATCTCGGACGACGGGCAGCTCGAGGTGGACAAGAGCCGCACCTTCCAGGAAGAGCTCGGCCAATGGGGCGATGCCGAGTCTTACGTCACCGTCTAGCCCACGTACTCCAGGAAGCGACGATTCATGGCCATCGGCGAAACGATCCGCAACTCCCAGATCTGGAAGAGCATCTTCCGCCATCCGATGCCGCTCGACCGGCGGAATCGGATCGTGGTCATGCTCACGAATTTCTTCCTGCATCTGCACCCTGTTTCGATCAAGAAGCAGGGCATCGCGCTCTCGTTCACCTGGTGCATGGGCGGCGTGACGTTCTTCCTGTTTCTCGTCGAGACAGTCACGGGCGTGCTCTTGATGTTTTATTATCGGCCCACGCTCGAATGGGCCTACAACGACATCCTGGCCCTGCGCGACGTGACGAGCCTCGGGATCCTCCGCGAGCTGCATCGCTGGGGCGCCCATGCGATGGTGATCACCACGTGGCTGCACATGTATCGCGTGTTTCTCACCGGCAGCTACAAGCCGCCGCGTGAGTTCAACTGGGTGATCGGTGTGATCTTGTTGTTGCTCACGCTCCTGCTTTCGTTCACGGGATATCTGCTGCCGTGGGATCAGCTGGCGATCTGGGCCATCACGGTCGGCTCCAACATGGCCCGGGCAACGCCAATCCTCGGCTATGAGGGCCCGGGGCAGCAGCTGCTCACGATCGGCGGCATCGACATGATCACCGACGGCTCCGACGCCCGCTTCGGCCTGCTCGGGGCCCGATTCGTGGGCGAAGAGACGTTGAACCGCTTCTACGTGCTCCACTGCATCGCGATCCCGCTCGCGACGGCTCTCCTCCTGGCGATTCACTTCTGGCGCGTGCGAAAGGACGGCGGCATCAGCGGTCCGCTGTAGGCCCATACTCATGCATTCCAACGGCCTGTTTCTCAAAGACGTCGCCGGGTTTCTCGGCTCCTACTACACGGGCCTCGCCGTGATGAACGCGGTCGCCGCGCTCATCCTTTGGCGCAAGAAGGGTCAATTCGGCTGGGCCGTCACGTGGGCCGTGTTCGCCGGCGCGATGATGATCCTCGCGAGCCTCGCGCTCTCGGGCTCCGAGTCGCTCGTGCCCGGGCTGCCGCTCGCCGCCCGCAACCTCGTCAACAAGCTCTCCGGGCCGGTGCTCTACACCCTCGGCACCACGGCCTTGTTCACGATCTTGTTCGTGTTTCGCAAGTTTTTCGTGCAGCCGATGGCGGCGTGGATGGTCTTCAATCTCGCACTGGTTCTGATGGGCCTCTCGATGGCCGACGCGAATTTCGCCTCGATCGTCATGAAGCCCGACAACGTGCCGATCGTAGGGCTCGTGTTCCTGCTCGCGTTCTTCACCTGGGTCGCCACCAAGCAGGCCGTGGTGAACGACGAGCGGATCAAGCAGGGCCTGCCGCCGATGGAAAAACTCGACGACGAAAAGGTGCTCGTGTGGCCCGATCTCGTCTACACCGAGCTGATCTGCATGGTGGCAGTGTCGGCCTTTCTGCTCGTGTGGGCGATTTTTCTGCCCGCCCCCCTCGAGGAGCCCGCCTCGAGCGTCAAGACGCCCAATCCTTCGAAGGCCCCGTGGTACTTCCTCGGCCTTCAGGAGATGCTCGTCTATTTCGACCCGTGGTACGCGGGCGTCGTGCTGCCGAGCCTCGTGGTGTTTGGGCTGATGGCGATGCCCTACCTCGATTTCAACAAGAAGGGCAACGGCTACTACTCGATCGAAGAGCGGAAATTCAGCTACCTCGTCTACCAGTTCGGCTTCTTCGAACTCTGGATCACGCTCATCATCCTGGGCACGTTCCTGCGGGGCCCGAATTGGAACTTCTACGGTCCGTTCGAATACTGGACGCCCTACAAGGTCGAAGTGCTCAACAACGTCGATCTGCCGCAGATGTTCTGGGTGAACCTGCTCGATCGTCCGTTGCCACGGGCGCCGCAAGGGGCGGGCACGCTCGTGCAGATCGGCACGATCCTGCTCCGCGAGGCGCCGGGCCTGGCCCTGCTCGGAGCGTATCTCGTGCTCCTGCCGCCGCTCCTGGCCGTGACGGTGTTTCGCGGCTTCTACGCGCGGATGGGGTTCATCCGCTACATGATCATGGCCAATTTGATGCTGCTCATGCTGTCGCTGCCCCTGAAGATGATTCTGCGGTGGACCCTGAATCTCAAGTATCTCGTCAGCATCCCCGAGTTCTCCCTCAATTTTTGACGGCGGGCTTCGCGCCCGGCCTGGCCTGATTCCAATCCCGTAATCACCCCGTCCCTCTCAGAAACAATGCCCGCAACTGAACAGACTTGGCGTGATCTCAAGATCCTGCACGTGGTGTTCGGCGTGACGGCCGTGCTCTTGCTCGTGGCCACCGTGGCCATGCTGGCGGTCGATCACAATCGGCCCTGGAAGAAATACCAGCGGGAGTTCCGCGCGCTCGAGACATGGTCGGCGGCGGCGCGGGTAGACGAGCAGGATTCGCGCGGCTACGCCGCCGAGACAGCGAAGCTCGACGAGGCCCTGGCCGCGGCCCGGCGTGCCGATCTCGATCCGGGCGTCGTGAAAGCATTTCTCGCTCAGGTGCGGACGGTGCCGGCCGACGCCGAGGCGGCCGATCGGGCCCAGCTCGACGTGGACATGCTCGCCCGGCAGACCGACGCGGCCGAAAGGCTGACCCTCCGCGGCGACCTGCTCGAGCGATTTCGCGACATCGCCAAGCGGGCCAAGTTTCGCGAAGACCTGCTCGCGGGGCAGCTCAAGCTCCGCAAGGCCGAGCTCGACAAATTCCGTGCCGATTACGAACTGGCGGTGGCCGATGATGCGACCGCCGAGAAGCTCGACTCGCTGCTCGCGCTCGCCGACGCGAAGCGGGCCGAGGTGGCGTCGGCCGTTTTGGAAAACCAGGCCGCGAACACGCACCGCAAGGCGCTCGAAGCCACGCTCCGGGAGCTGACGGCGGGCGAAGATGCCGCGGCCAAGGCCCTGGCCGACCATCGCACGAAGCTCAATCAGCTCGCCAAGACGCTCAAGGACCGGGCCCCGAACGTGGGCAAATCGGTGCTGGAGCTGCCGGTGCTCGATGCCTTCAACGGTCCGTTGCGGGTGGATCAGGTCTGGCTGCCGCAGCTCACGCTCAACAACAACTTCCGCGATGTCGCCCGTTTCGATCGCTGCACCACGTGCCACAAGGGCATGGACAAGTCGCTGCCGGGGCAGCCGACCGAGCCTGCCTACTGCGAGCGCGAGGCGATCTCGGTGTCGCTCCCCACGCCCTCGGCCGCCGCCGCCGCGCCCGCCGGCGATGCCAACGAACAGCTGGAACAGGCCTACGGCTTTCATCTGGCATCCCGGGGGTTGTTTCGCGCCGAAGACCCGACCGTGAGCGTCGTGCTGCCCGAATCGCCCGCCGCCCAGGCCGGCCTGATGCCAGGCGACGTGATCACGGCCATCGGCGGTGGCAAGACGCTGGCCCGCAGCGTGGCCGTAACGGCCCTCCTCGAATCGCCCACGTGGGGCAAGCCGCTCGAGCTCACGATTCAGCGAGGGGTGCCGCAGCCGTATTCCACCCACCCGCGGCTCGATCTGTTTGTCGGTTCATCGAGCCCGCATCCGATGCAGACCTTCGGCTGCACGATCTGCCACCAGGGGCAGGGCAGCGCGACGAGTTTCAAATGGTCGTCGCACACTCCAAACACTCCCAAGCAGGGCCATGAGTGGCACGAGGAATACGGGTGGTTCAACAACCACCACTGGATCTTCCCGATGCTGCCGCAGCGGTTCGAAGAATCGAGCTGCCTGAAGTGCCACCACCAGGTCGTGGACCTCGAGCCGAGCGAGAAGTTTCCCGAGCCGCCGGCGCCGAAGCTCGTGGAAGGCTACCACCTGATCCGTCAATACGGCTGCTACGGCTGCCACGAGATCAACGGCTACGCCGGCCCCGACAAGCGGATCGGGCCGGACATGCGGCTGGCGCCCAACTATCACGAAGTGGCCGAATCGCTCGCCACCGATCCCGGCCTCACGTCGCTCGGCCCGACCGTGCAACGCTGGGTGGAAGACGTGCGGTCGAGCCCCGACGGCACGCAGGCTCGTGAGCGGCTCCGGGATGCTATCGAGCGCGATGCCGCCGCCGGCGACGACGCCAAGCTCTCGAGGCGGTCCCACGAACTGGCCACGCTGCTCAAGGAGCCGGAGACGCCGGGCGGCTTCCCGAAGGTGGGGCCGTCGCTGCGGCACGTGGCGAGCAAGGTGGGCTTCGACTGGCTCTATGCATGGCTGCGCAATCCGCAGGACTTCCGCCCCTCGACCAAAATGCCGCGATTCTTCGGCCTCTGGGAGCACCTCTCGGGCAAGGGCCTGGAAGAGTCGCAGCGATATGAGCCGATCGAAATCCGCTCGATGATCAACTATCTCGTGGGTGCGAGCGCGCCGTTCGAGTATGTCACGCCCTACGAAGGAATCACTGCGCAGCCCGACGTCGAGCGGGGCCGCAAGGTGGTGCAGGTGCGCGGCTGCCTCGCCTGCCATCAGCACGCTGATTTCCCCGAGGCCGTGAGCACGCACGGGCCGAATCTGTCGCGCATCGGGGCGAAGGTGGCCTCGCACCCCACGGGCCAGGCCTGGCTCTACAGCTGGCTCCGCGAGCCGGCCCGCTATCACCCCAAGACGATCATGCCGAACGTGCTCCTCGAGCCCGTCACGCTCGCCGACGGCACCGTCAGCGATCCCGCCGCCGACGCCGTGGCCTACCTGCTCACCTCCACCGAGAATTGGCAGCCGACCGATATTCCGGCGGCCAATTCGCTGACGTCCGCCGAACGCACGGCCACCGAGGAGCTCGCGCTTTTGTACCTGAAGGAGCGGTTCACGGCCGTTCGCGCCGCCGACGTGCTCGCCAATGGGCTCGGCTCGGATCAGGCCACGATTCAAGGTGACGAGCGGATGCTGCTCGGCATGAACACCGGCAACAAAGACGCCGTGCTGCTGAATTACATCGGCAAAAAGACGCTGGCCAAACTCGCCTGCTACTCCTGCCACGACATCCCCGGCTTCGAGGATGGCAAAGCGGCCGGCGCGGCCCTCGCCGACTGGGGCCGCAAAGAACCTTCGAAGATCGCCTTCGAGCAGGTCGCCCAGTTCGTGATGCACCAGCTCGAGCACGGGCACGGCGGTCATGCTGGTCATGCTGGTCATGGCGGGCACGCCATGCACGGCGGGCCCGACGGGCATGGCCCCGCGGCCGGTGTCGAGCAGCCCGCGGCCGGCACTCCCCGCGCGGTGAGCGATCCCCTGTCTACCGACCTCGCCTACGCGGCTCCCGCCGAGAAGCACGTGAGCCCGGAATCGGTTGACCCCGACACCGGCTTCTTCCTCGAAAAGCTGCAGGCTCACGAGCGCGAGGGCTTCCTCTGGCAGAAGCTCCGTCAGCCGCGGAGCTACGACTACAAGAAGGCGGAGAACAAGTCGTACAACGAGCGGTATCGGATGCCGCAATTCCCCTTCGATGCGAAGCAGCGGGAGGCCGTGATGACCTTCGTGCTCGGCCTGGTCGCCGAGCCCCCGGCCCCGCAGTTCATCCACAAGCCGTCGCCGCGCGAGGAGGCCAGGCTCAAGGGGCTCGTGGTGGCCGAGCAATACAACTGCGGCGGCTGCCATACGCTCCGGATGGACCGCTGGGATCTCCGCTACAAGCCCGAATCGATGGGGGCCGCTCAGGAAGTGGCCGATTACCCCTTCCTGTCACCCCACTTCTCGCCGCAGCAGGTCGCCAAATCGCTCGGCACCGATCGCCAGGGCCGCCGCCACACGACGCTCGTGGGCATGCCGGTGCTCGACCCGGAAACCGGCCGGCCGCAGCTCGTGGATGAAGATGGCGTGCCCATCGAAGAAGGCGACACCGAAGCGACACCGCACCGGCCGGTCATGCTCTGGCACGACGCGCTCGTCGATGGCGAACCGCGGCCGGTCGGCGGCCCCAGCGTGATGGTGCCCGAAGATGCCATCCGCGCCGGGCGGCACTTCCCGGCCGAAGGTGGCGACCTGGCGAGATTGCTGTTCCCCGTGGTCATCGCCGACGAGAAGCAGGTCAACCCCAACGTCAAGCCCGACGACGCCTGGGGCTGGCTGCCTCCGCCGCTCGTGGGCGAAGGGCAGAAGGTGCAGTCGGGCTGGCTGCACAAGTTCCTGCTCAATCCGCACACGATCCGCCCGCCGGCGGTGCTGCGGATGCCCAAGTTCAATTGGTCGGCTGCCGAGGCGGCGAGCATGGTCAACTACTTCGCGGCCGTGGATGGCGCTGAATATCCATATGTCTACGATTCGCGGCTCGACGAAAGCACGATCGCCGAGACCGAAAAATCCCGCCCCGGCCATCTTGTCGGCGCCCTCAAGATCGTCACCAACAACAACTACTGCGTGAAATGCCACCTCGTGGGCGACTATGCCCCGCCGGGCAATCCGAAGGCGCTCGCCCCGCAGCTCGAACGCGTGCACGAGCGGCTCCGGCCCGACTACGTGCACAACTGGATCGCGAATCCCAAGCGGTTCCTGCCGTACACCGGCATGCCGGTGAACATCCCCTTCGACAAGCCCGTGAGCCAGGATCTCTACGCCGGCACGAGCGAGGAGCAGGTGGACGCCCTCACCGATCTGCTCATGCACTTCGACACGTTCGCCAAGCGCAATCTGTCGCTCGACGCCTACCTGCGGCAGCAGCCCCAGGCCCCGGCTCCGGCCGCACAATCCCCGCCTCCGGGGCCGGCTTTGCCGCCGCAGGCCCGGGATGACTCCCGGCCGCGGCCGATCACCCTAAACTGACCTGGTGCCGATGCTGCCCGATTTCCGCCCCCGGAGTGTTTTCATGAAAGCCCACGCCTTCCTGCCCTGCGTCGTCGCCACCCTGCTCGCCTTCAGCCTGCCCGCCTCGACCTCCGCTCGCGCCGACGAATGGGGCACGCTCAAGGGCCGATTCGTGTTTGGTGGGGATGCGCCCGTGGCGGCCGAGCTGAAGGCCGACAAAGACGTGGAAGTGTGCGGCAAGCACAAACTGCTCGCCGAAGAGTTGGTGGTGGGTGCCGACAAGGGCGTAGCGAACGTCGTGGTGTTCGTGCGCGACAAGGGCGTGAAGGTGCACCCCGATTTCGCCGGCCCCGGCGACAAGGTCGTGCTCGACAATAAAGACTGCCGCTTCGATCCCCACGTGGCGGTGGTTCGAACAGGCCAGACGCTCGTGATCAAAAACTCCGACACCGTCGGCCACAACAGCAACGTGGCCACGATCAAGAACTCCCCGTCGAACAATCTCATCCCGGCCGGAGGCGAAGCTCCCGTCACGTTTTCGAGCGAGGAGGCGATCCCCGCGCAGGTCACGTGCAACATCCATCCGTGGATGAAGTCGTGGCTCGTGATTCGCCCCAACCCATACGCCGCCGTGTCGAAGGCAGACGGCACGTTCGAGCTCAAAAACGTGCCCGCCGGCGGTGAACTCGAACTGCAGATCTGGCACGAAAAGGCCGGCTATGTCGGCGAGGTGACGATCGCCGGCAAGGCGGAAAAGATCGCCAAGGGTCGGAAGAAGGTAAAAGTTGCCGCAGGTGACAACGATCTGGGAGAGATGGTTCTCGATGCCAACCTGTTCAAGAAGTGATGCATTCTCGATGACGCCCGCCGCGCTGCGGGCCCGCGTCGCGATCACCGCGCTGCTGGTGGTCTCTGCGGGCTGCCGGCCGGAGCGGGTTACTACCCCCGGTGCCGACATGGCCGCGGCCAGCACGCTTCGGGCCACGCTCGTGTCGGCGGCGTCTGCCGCCGCTCCGGCCGAGGCAGCGGCGGCGACGGGCACCGGCTGGGGCTCGCTCAAGGGACGGTTCGTGTTTGCGGGCACGCCCGGCACGGCGCGGCCGCTCGTGGCCGACAAAGACACCGAGGTGTGCTCGAAGGCGGGCATGAAACTTCTCGACCGTTCGCTGCTCGTCGATGCGTCGTCGAAAGGCCTGGCAAACGTCGTCGTGTTCGCCCGGAAGACGGCACGCGTGAAAGAGGCGCAGCCTTCGACCACACCGGTGGTGTTCGATCAGAAGCAGTGCGAGTTTCTGGCGCCGGTGTTTGCGGCCCGGGTCGGCCAGCCGATCGACGTCAAAAACAGCGATCCGATCGGCCACAACACCAACATCGCCGGCTCGGATTTCAATCAGCTCATTCCGGCCGGCGGGTCCACGATCTATGTCCCCAAGGCGGAGACGGGCATGCCGACCATGGTCACGTGCAACGTTCATCCGTGGATGAAGGCCTACATGGTGTTCCGGAAAGATGGCTATGTCGCCGTGTCGGCCGCCGACGGATCGTTCACGATCGCCGACTTGCCGGCCGGCGAACCGCTCGAATTTCAGGTCTGGCATGAGCGGTCAACCGGCCCGAGCGGCGCCATCGGTCTCGATAAACCCGACCTCCGCTGGACTCCCAAGGGCCGGTTTCAGCTCACGCTCCAGCCCGATGAGATCAAGGATCTCGGCACCCTCGAAGTGCCGGCATCGGCGATCGGTACCTGAACGTTTCACTCATGACTTTCATCATCATGCACAGACGCACCAGCCACACGCTCGCCGGCCTCGCCATCTGTCTCACGGCTCTCACCGGCTGCGGCAAGACGCCGCCGGCCTACTTTCGCCCGAACATGGTCGAGGCCACGAAGCAGCGGCTCACGCCCGACCAGGAACAGCAGGTTTCCACGATCTTGCTCGCCATGTTCGGCACGCCAGACGAGCCCGTCTGCCTGCCGGAGACGGGGCTCGACGAGGCGAAGCTGCGGCTGGCGGCCGGGCCTGTGCGCAGCGACATCGTGGGCCGCAAGAACGGTCTCTATCGCGAACACTGCGCCCACTGCCACGGCGTGACGGGCGACGCCCTGGGCCCAACGGCCGCGTTCCTCAATCCTTATCCCCGCGACTACCGGCCTGGCGTGTTCAAATTCAAGAGCACCGAACGGGCCGACAAGCCCACGCACGCCGATCTCGTGCGGGTGCTGCACAAGGGGATCCCGGGCACATCGATGCCGTCGTTTGCGCTCCTGCCGGCCGCCCAGGTCGAGGCCCTCGCCGAGTATGTGAAGTATCTGAGCATCCGTGGCGAAACGGAGCTGGCCTTGATGCGGGCCTACTTCGAGCTCGACGACGACGCCCAGGGCAAGCTGCCGGAGACCCGTGAATTTCTGATCGACGAAACGTTGGCCGTGGTCGCCGACAAGTGGAAGGCCGCGGCAGATGCCGAAATCCAGGTGCCGCCGATGCCCGCCGATATCGACCTCGTGGCCTCGATCGCCAAGGGGAAGGAATTGTTCTACGGCGGCAAGGCCAACTGCGTGAAATGCCACGGCGTCACGGGCCTCGGCGACGGGCAGGCCAACGACTACGACGACTGGAACAAGGCGATCGTGGAGATCGGCAAGGAGCTCTCGAGCGGGGCCACGGCGGCCCGCGAGGCCTCGACCTCGGGCATGAGCCCGGAAGAGCTCGCGGAACATCGCGGCCAGCTCGCGTGGCTCGAGAAGTTTGGCAAGGTGCTCGACGGCGACGCCCTCGAGCCCCGCACGATTCCGCCACGCAACCTGCGGCACGGCATCTATCGCGGCGGCCGCCGGCCGATCGACCTCTATTACCGGATCCACGCCGGCATCAACGGCGCCCCCATGCCCGCAGCCAAGGGCACCGTGCCGCCGGAAGACATCTGGCACATCGTGAATTACGTCCGTTCCCTTCCGTATGAACTCGATGGCGAGCTCGGCGCCGACAAGCCGATGCTGGCCAAAGATCGGTTCTGAGCCCGAGGAGCCATGCCTGTGAACCGCCTTGCGGGAATTCTCTGGAGCCTGCTCTTTCTCGCCGTGCCCGTGTTGGGCGTGGCCACATTCGCCGTCGCGCCGGCCTTCGATATCTGGCTGCCGGCCGACGTGTCGGAGCACGGCAAGGCGATCGACGGGCTGTTTTATTTCATCCTCGCGCTCACCGGCGTGGTGTTCGTGGGCACCGAGATCGCGTTGTTCTGGTTTCTCTGGAAGTACGACGCCGCGAAGGCCACCGGTCCCGCCACCTACGTCCACGGCAACCACACGCTCGAGGTGGTGTGGACGATCATCCCCGCGGCCACGCTCCTGTTTCTCGCCATCTATCAGATGAATACCTGGGCCGACGTGAAGATGCGGCGGCCGCCGATGTCGCCGTCGGTGGAGGTCGTGGCCCGGCAGTTCGAGTGGCGGCTGCGGTATCCGGGCCGTGACGGCACGCTCGGCACTCCCGACGACCTGTTTCTCGTCAACGACCTGCATGTGCCTGTGGATGAAGACTTCCTCGTGCAGCTGAAAAGCATGGACGTGCTCCACAGCTTTTTTCTGCCGAATCTGCGGATCAAGCAGGACGCCGTCCCGGGCATGAAGATCCCGGTGTGGTTCAAGGCCACCGAAACCGGCCAGTTCGACATCGTGTGTGCCGAACTATGCGGCTGGGGCCACTACAAGATGAAGGGCCGCGTGACGATTGAATCGCGTGAAGATTTCGACCGCTGGCTCGAGTCGCAATACGCAAAGCAGGAAGCCACCCAGCCCGAACCCGACCCCGCCACAGCCGTCGCCAGCAACTGACGCAAAGGAACCCACCGATGAGCACCATCACCACCCCCGCCGCCGTGCATCACGAGCCGACCGTGTCGGCCCCGGCGCCACATCAGGCCAGCTTCCTCTCGACCTACGTGTTCTCCAAAGACCACAAGGTGATCGGCCTGCAGTTCCTGTTTTCCACGCTCGTGTGGTTTTTGATCGGCGGCCTCCTCGCCCTCGCGGTGCGGTGGCAGATTGCCTGGCCGTGGTCCGACGTGCCGGTGCTCGGCAAGCTCTTCGCCCAGGAGGGCGGGCAGATGGCCCCCGAGTTCTACACGATGCTGTTCACGATGCACGCCACCGTGATGATCTTCCTCGTGATCATCCCGATCCTCGCGGGTGCGTTCGGCAACTTCCTGATCCCGCTGATGATCGGTGCCGACGACATGGCGTTTCCCACGCTCAACATGCTGTCGTATTGGTTCATGTGGCCGGCCTTCATCGCCTTCGGTGCGAGCTTCTTCGTCGAAGGCGGTGCGGCCTCCAGCGGCTGGACGAGCTACCCCACGCTCTCCACGAACATCGCGTCGTCGCCCGGCGCCGGCTGGGGCCAGACGCTCTGGCTGCTCGGCCTGACGATGGTGGGCGTCTCCAGCATGCTCGGCAGCGTCAACTACATGACCACCATCATCCTCATGCGGGCTCCGGGCATGACGATGTTTCGCCTGCCGATGACGATCTGGGCGATGTTCATCACCGCCGTGCTGCAAGCCTTCGCCCTCCCGGTGCTCACCGCCGCGGGTTTCATGCAACTCGCCGATCGCACCCTCGGCACCGGGTTTTTCTCCCCCGAGGGCAACATCGTCAACAACTGGATGCAGGCCACCGGCGGCGGCCAACCGTTGCTCTGGCAGCACCTCTTCTGGTTCTACAGCCACCCCGCCGTCTACATCATGATCCTCCCGGCGATGGGCATGGTGAGCGACATCCTCACCACGTTCGCCCGCAAGCCGCTGTTCGGCTACCGGCCGATGGTCTATTCGATCGCCGGCATCGCCGGCCTGGGTTTCATCGTGTGGGGCCACCACATGTTCATGTCGGGCATGAACCCGGCCCTTGGGATCACCTTCATGGTCTCGACGATGATGATCGCCCTGCCGAGCGCCGTGAAGACGTTCAACTGGCTGGGCACCATCTGGGGAGGACGTGTGCAATTCACCACGGCCATGCTGTTTTCGCTGTCGTTCGTCTCGATGTTCATCATCGGGGGCCTGTCGGGGATCTTCATGGCGGCCACCCCGGTGGACATTTTCATCCACGACACCTACTTCATCGTGGCCCATTTTCACTACGTGCTCTTCGCGGGCACCGCGATGGGCGTGTTTTCGGGAATCTACTATTGGTTTCCGAAGATGTTCGGCCGCACGATGAACGAGTTCTGGGGCAAGGTGCATTTCTTCCTCACGTTCCTGTTCATGAACGGCACCTTCTTCACGATGCACATCCTCGGGGCGGTGGGCTTCCCGCGGCGGCTCGCCGACGCCTACCACTACGAGACGTTCCACCACCTCCAACCGCTCAACGCCTTCATGACGTGGTGCGCGATCGGCATGGTGGCCACGCAGGCGATCTTCGCGGCGAATTTCTTCTGGAGCATGTTCTTCGGGCCGATCGCCGGGCGGAATCCGTGGCGGTCGAACACGCTCGAATGGACGGCCCCGAGCCCCCCGGGCCACGGCAACTTCGATTTCCAGCCGGTCGTGCACCGTGGCCCCTATGAATACTCGGTGCCGGGCGTCGAGAAGGATCACCTCATGCAGACCGACCCGCCGAATGCGGCCGCCACCGCCGCCTTGGCGGCGGCGCACTGACATGACGGCAGGCTTCAACTGGACGTTTCCGCTTGCGTGCCTGCTCGTGGGCGCCACGGCGGTGCTGCTTTGCTTCGGCGCGCTCGTCACGACCTACGACGCGGCGATGGCGGTGCCCGATTGGCCGGCGACCTACGGCCACAACATGTTTTTGTTTCCGTTCGCCGAATGGTTCTATGGACCGTGGGACCTGTTCCTCGAGCACGGCCACCGGCTGCTCGGGGCGACGGTCGGCCTGATCACACTCGCCTTGGCGGCCGTCGTGTGGATGCGTGAGCCCAGCGCCACGGTCCGCGGGCTGGTGGTGGCCGCCGTGCTGCTCGTGATGGTGCAGGGGGCCCTGGGCGGCGCGCGAGTCCTCCTCGACGACAAGACCGTGGCCAAGGTGCATGCGTGCACCGGCCCGCTGTTTTTTGCGGTCGCCGTCGCGGTGGCGGCCCTGACCGGCCGGCGTGGCGTGGCCGGCAGCGAGCGCCCTGCGGCGTTCGATCGATCCGCGCTTCGCGTGACCGTGGCCCTGCTCGTGGCCGCCTATGTGCAGCTCGTCGCGGGCGCTCAGCTGCGGCATCTCGACGCGGCCGCCGTCTCCCCCGGCACCTTCCGCTGGCTCGTCGCCCTGCATCTCGCCGGAGCGGCCGCCGTGGCAGCGCTGTCGTGGGCCGCCGTTCCGCTCTGCTGGTCGCAGCAGCCGGCGACGCGGCGCTGGGCGCTCGTGATCGCCGGGCTCGTGGTCTGCCAGCTCGCCCTCGGGGCGGGGGCGTGGTTCGTGTCGTGGGGCGTGCCCTCGGGGCTGCTGCCCGCGTCGTGGATTCCGACCGAACCGTTGGCGGCACGGAGCGGCCGCGGGGCCGCCATCGTCACCGGCCACGTGGTGCTCGGCATGCTGATTCTCGGCGGCTCGGTGGCGCTGGCGACCGCCGCGGGACTGTTCGCCAGGCCGCAGGAGCGCGGCCTCGCATGACCCGCCCGATCTCGCTCGCCGTCGCCGTGCCCGCGCAACAGGCTCGGGGTAGAAGCCCTGCCGCCGTCCCTGCCGCCGAGCCCGCGGCCGAGGTCGTGCGGATGCAGCGAAGCGCCTCCGCCATCCTCGCCGACATCTCGCGGCTCACGCGGCCGCGGATCGCCCTCATGGTGCTGGCCACGGTGGTCACGGCCTTCTGGGTCACGGGCGGCGGTCGCAACGACGCCGTGCATCTCGTGGGCCTGCTCGTGGGCACGGTGCTCGTGGCGGCGAGTTCGAGCATCGCCAATCAGATTCTGGAGCGCGACACCGACCGCCTCATGCCACGCACATCGCGGCGGCCGATCGTCGCCGGCAGGCTGACGGTGCGGGCGGGCTGGGTGCTGGCAGCGGCGACGCTCCTCGCGGGCACGGTGATCGCCACGCTGTCGTCCGGCTGGCCTGCCGCCGCGGCCTCAGTGGCCACCTGGCTTCTGTATGTCGTCGTGTATACGCCGCTCAAGCGATCGACCCCGCTCAATACGGCCGTGGGCGCGGTGGCCGGGGCGCTGCCGGTCGCGATCGGCTGGCTCGCGGCCGACGGACCGGCCAGGCTGGCCGCGGGCGACGCCGCCTCGGCCCTCACCGCGGCGGCCCTCGCCACGGTGCTTTATCTCTGGCAGTTTCCGCACTTCATGGCGATCGCCTGGCTGTATCGCGGGCAATACGCCGCTGCCGGCCTGCGGATGCTCACCGTGGACGATCCGAGCGGCCTGCGGGCCGCCGGCCAGTCGCTCGCCGCGGCCCTGGCGATGGTGCCGGTGAGCCTGGTGCTCGCCGTGCCGTCCGGCAGCATCCGGCTGTTTTTGGCTGCAGCCGTGGCCTCGATCGTTTATGGTGGGGCGGCCGTGCGGTTCGCCGTGCGGCGCGACGACGCCTCGGCCCGCCTCCTGCTTCTTGTCTCGCTCGGTTCGCTGCTGGCTCTGCTCACCGCCACGGTGCTCTTCGGCCAGCCCCGCCCCGCTTTTTGATCCAGCCCTGATTCAGACCTGACCAAGCCCTGATCTAAGCCCCAGAGATTCCATGAACGCCTCCGCGATCTCCCTGCCCCACGGCCACGACGACCACGGCGCCGATCACGGCCATCACGGCCATATCACGCTCCAGTATCAGCCGGGCCTGCCCCTCTCGAAGGGCAAGCTCATCATGTGGCTGTTTCTCTCGACGGAGATCATGTTCTTCGCCGCGCTGCTCGGCAGCTACGTGGTGCTTCGTTTCGGCGCCGCGGTGTGGCCCAAGCCGCACCATGTGCACCTCTCGGAGCCGATCGGCGCGTTCAACACGTTCGTGCTCATCTGCTCGAGCGTCACGATCGTGCTGGCGCTCGAGGCCGCCCGGGCCAACAAGGCGTCACTCGCCAAATTTTGGATGGTGCTCACGCTCGTGCTCGGCACGCTGTTTCTCGGCGTGAAGGCCTACGAGTATCAGGCAAAATTCTCCCACGGCATCTATCCCTGGTCGCCGCGCAGCCGCGTCTTCGAGAAGCCCGATCTGTATTACGGCTCGGCCGTCCGGGCCCGGCTCGGTGAGCCGGCCATGATCGATCGGCTCAAGGAGCTCGACGACACGCCCGAAGACAAGCTCACCGCCGACGAGATCTCGGGCCGCCGGCGCCTGAAGCAGATTCGCCAGATGGTCGAAAGCCCCGACCAGCAGCCTTTCGATCTCGCCGTCGTGGCCGACCAGGTGATGCCGCTGCCGGCCGACGGGGCCGCGGCCCACGGCGAGCACGGCCC
>JAIXPT010000390.1 GCA_027486095.1 Planctomycetaceae bacterium
CCGCGAATTCGAGGCCGTCGGCCATGGCCTGCCGCACGGCGGCGGTGTCGAACGATCCCGCCTTCTCCACCGCCTGCTTCCAGAGGTTCACGAGGCAATAGCCCGGCTCCATCGGATCGTCGGTCACGCGGTCGAAGCCGAACTCTTGGCGGAAGTCGGCGATCCAGCGGCGGTTGGCCTCCGTCGGCAGGCTCTGGAAGTAGCACGACGCGGCGTAGTGCCCCTGCACCTGCTGGGGGAGAAGATTGCGCAATTCGTCTTCGGCGATGCTCGTGGACATGACTGGCAGCTTGGCAGCATCGACCTTGGCCGCGGCGAGCGCCGCGAAGAAGGCGAGATTCGAGTCGCCGTTGATGGTGTTGAGCACGCAGTCGGCACCGGAGGCGACGATCTTCTTCACCTCGGCGGTGAAGTCGGCGTGGTTGAGCGGATAGTAGGCCTCGCCGACGGGCTTCACGCCCTTCGTCTCCAGATATTTCTTCGTGACGTAGTTGGCCGTCCGGGGAAACACGTAGTCGGAGCCGAGCAGGTAGATCTTCTTGCGACCGCCCCCTTCGGCGCCGAGCAGCCAATCGAGCGCCGGCACGATCTGCTGGTTGGGTACCATCCCGCCATAGACGACGTTTTTCGACGACTCGTTGCCCTCGTACTGCACGGCGTAGAAGAGGAGCTTGTCGCGTTCCTCGAAGAGCGGCAAAACGGCCTTGCGGCTCGAGCTCGTCCAGCAGCCGAACACGGCCACCGAGCCGGCATCGAGCAGGGCGCGGGCCCGCCGCTCGAAAAGATCGAGGCGGGATTTCGGGTCGGGGGCCTTGATATCGAGCTGGCAGCCAAGCAGGCCGCCGCCGGCATTGATCTTTTCGAACGCGAAGATCTGGGCATCGCGGAGCGACGTGGCGCTGATCGCAAGCGGCCCGGTCTGCGAGTGCAAGAGCCCGACGGGCACGGTGCGGGCCCGCGGTGGAATGCCGAGCGAGCAGCCCGCGAACAAGGCCGGGGCGAGCGCCCGGGCGGCGGCAAAGGTGGCGGCCGCGCCCCCGGCGAGCGCACGCCGGCGGGTGGGAAGATCACGCGGTGTGTCGGCGGAAACGGGCGTCGAGTCCCGTCGCTGCCGCTCCGGGCTTCCTGCCCGCAGAAAGCCCGAGCCACGGGCCGAGAGGATGCCCGCCCGCAGAAAGCCCGAGGCGTGAGCCGAGAGGATGTCCTGGTGTGGCGTCATGCGTCGTTCATCCGCTTGTAGAGCACCTCGAACGGCTCCGCCGTGATGCTCACGTCGCCGCGAAAAGGCTGGTTCATGTCGAAGATCAGATGCATCATCGTGCCCAGGTAGGCGGCGAGGATGCCGCCGAGCACGAGTTGGGTGACGAATCGCATGTCGAAGAGCCAGCAGATCGCGATATTCAGAATCGCGCCCAGGATCATCACGAACCACATCGATGCCGGCAGCGAAGAGTTCACCGAAAACAGCCGCATTCTGCGCCATTCGAGGAAGTTGTTGAACTGCCGCAACGCCTCGGCATGGATGATCTCCTGAGCCGGCGTCTGCGGCTGGAATTCGAGCAGCCGTTCGTGGAATGCTTCGGCCCGGATCGTGCCCTCCTCCGGCACGATGCCGCGCTGCTGCAGCGGCCAGGCGTATTTGATCACGTAGCGGGTGTAATCGCGGAGCAGCCAGCGGAGGTTTTGGCCGAAGGGTTCCGGATATTGCGACACGTCTTCATAGAGGGCCGAGAGGGCGGCGGCCTCACGGGTGACGTTGGCGGCGGCATCCGACACGTTCTGATAGGCCGTGACCGCGATCAGGCCGAGCAAGAGGCCGTAGAACACGCAGAAGCAGGAGAGCACGTAGCCGACGATGTCGTTCGAGCCGGCCGTGTTCTTCACGAACTGCCGCAGCACCGGCCGGAGCAGGATCGAGCCGATCCAATAGAAGCCGACGAATACGCCGATAAAGAGCAGCGACAGCCGTGTCGGCGGGATGTCGTAGAGCCAATACCAGCTTTCGGGATCAAACCAGCGTGTCTGCATGCGGCGATCGTACCAACGGCCGGCGGCTATCGCACCTCTTCGCCCTCGAGGGCGTAGATCGCGAGGTGCTTGCCGTCGGGGCCCCGCAATTCTTCGAGGCGAAACGTGCCCGCCACGGCCACCGGGCGGATCGAAAAATTCGTGGTTTTGCCCGGCTGCATCCGCACCACCACGCAGTCGTAGAGGGCGGCTCCGGGGCCGAAGCAGCACTCCATGTTGTCGCGCACGAGCACGAACTGGGCCAGGCCGGTCTGCTGGAAGCTCGGGAGGATATAGCCGCGGAGGCGCACCCGCTCGCGCTCGAGCGCCGTCACCCGCTCGGGCAAGAGGTCGCGTGTGAAGGGCGCACCCTTCTCCATGTCGAATTTGATGTCGTCGAACGAGATCTCGCGGATCGCCCCGGCGGACCTGGCGGCAGAACGCGGGCCGCCAGCAGCCTCGGCCGGCGGCGCGGGGCGTGCGGCCTGCGGCGCGGGGCCGCCGCAGCCAGCCGCGAGCACGAGGGCCCAGATCGGAATCAGACGAAGGTCACCGAACAACGGCATCCTCGAGATGGTAGAGCACGCCGCCATCGAGCGTGGCGGTGCCGGCGGGGCGGATGGCGAACCGCCCGGCGATTTTGCAGAGCCGTGGTGAAAATTCGATGCCCTGGGGATCACGCAGCTGCACGAGCACGCGGTCGGTGATCTTGGGATTGCCACCGAAGCAGCAGTCGCCCTGATCGCGCACGAGGAGAAACTGCACGATCCCTCGCTGCTGCTTGCCCGGGTACATGTAGCCCTTGAGCAATACGTCGCGGCCATCGAGAGCCCGGGCGGTGTCGGGGATGGCTGCGGGAGGATCGCCTTCGAGTGGCTGCAGGGCGGCGTAGCTCAGCCGCTCGAAACCCGGCGGCAGCTCGGCGGCATACACGACCGCGTTGTAGCCCAGGCCGCCCACGAGCGCGACGCTGGAAACGACGATCGCGCCCACCGCGAGCGGCCGGCCGATGAGCTCCGTCGGCCGGGCCGCGATGTCGCGCCAGGCGACGACGCCGAGCACGATGCCGAGCACGGGCACGACCGCCAGCCACCAGTCGAGGAACGAGAGCGGCGCGAGGAGCCCGAGCACGGCCGCCGCGATCGCCGAGCCGCCGATCGCGCGGTAGCGATCGTCGCCGTCGGCCTTCTCGGCGCGGGCAAGAGACCCCGGAGATTCGAAGAGACCGCTTGCCATGGCTCAGTGCGGCCGTGGGCGCATGGCTGAGCGCGCGGTGACGGCGACCACCACCACGAACACAGCCCATGCCGCCCATTTCAGAAGTTTCGTGCGCTCATCGTCGGCGGCCGCCGCTGGCTGGGCCGAAGGCTCGTCGGCTGCGTCATCGACGCCCTCGTCGCCGATCACCGGAGCGATTCGCGCCGCCAGGGCCGCGTCGTCGGGCGAGGGCCCCGCCGGCGGCAACGCTTGCGGAAGCCCCTCGCCAGGGTCGCCCTCCGGGTCGCCGGCCGGCTTGGCCGCGAGCGCACCGGCGAAGCCGGCGAGCGTCGCGGCCCGCCGCACGGCCTCGGGATCGATCTTCTCGAGCTTCGCGATCGCCGCCGCGGCTTCCGGCAGCGGGCAGGCCCGCAGGTAGTTCACCACCGGCTCGCGAACGAAGATGTTGTCGGCCTCCGCCTTTTCGAAGAGCTCCGCGAGCCGTTCGACGGCCGACCAGTCCTGCCAGCGGGCGAGATCGGCGATCACGAGATCGGCGAGCTTGGGTTCGTCGAGCAGAATGCGGAGTGACTGCAACACCCGCTCACGGGGGACGATGTCCGATTCCTCGCCGAGAAATCGCAGGGCCATCACTGCGGCATACGTTTCGGTGAAGGGCACGTCGCGGCCCTTGCGGTCGAGGAACAGGCGATCGACGAGATCGAGCCCCTCGGGACCGCGCAGCGTGACATAGCAGGCGATCAACGCGTCGAGCCCGCTCCGCACGTCGGCCTGCTCGGGTGGCAGGTTTTCCCCCTTCAAGATCTCGGCGATCCGTTCGGCATCGGCCTTGGTGCCGCACACGCCGAGCATCGTGGCGTAGAGCCGGCGGCGATTCGACTGCACCTTCGGATTTTCGATCCAGGCGAGCAGCTGCGTCGGATCCATCCGGCTCTCGAGGGCCCGCACGTCTTCATACGGAGCGACGGCGAATTCGTCGTAGGCGTCGCGGGCGAGCGTTTCGTCGGGGTCTTCCAGATGCTTCTGGAAGAAGGCGAGCCGGTCGGCCCCCTTCTCCGGCAGGTCGCCGATCTTCCGCAGATACTCCACCGCCCGGTCGCTCACTGCGATCGGGCTCGACCACACGAGGTTTGGCGGCTCGACACCCATCAGCAGAAAGAGCGACCCCACCGGCTTCTCTTCGAGGAGGATCGTCTCGACGGGCTTCGCATCGGCGCCGAGCAGCCCCGCCTCCTCGACGAGCCCCGAGCCCTTGAGCACTTCGACGACGGCGAACTTCCCTTTCGGCAGGGGCCCCTCGGCCCGCGGCGAGAGCGCCGCCGCCCCGGGCCCCTCGACGAGCCGCGCGATCACCGCCGCCTGACTCTGCGCGATCTCCTGCGCGAACGTGAGCGACACAGCCGAGCAAAACGGGCACGCCTCCACCCGCACTGCCTGCAAGACGAGCGCGGCCGGGAGCAGGAAGGCTGTAATTCTGACGGGCGTTCGCATCACCGACAGTGTAGCGGACGGGGGAACGCCGGGGCGAGGCGGCATTCGCTCGGTCTCAACTCAAGTTGTGCGCGCCGGCTCGGGGTCGCCCGGACCCTCTAGCCAGACAGCAGGGCAGGCGACAACTACCCGCATTCGGAGCCGGCGGCACGCTGCTCCATCGCCGAGGGCGATCGCTAGTCCATTCTCAACTGTGATGGTGCGCTTGGAGTAAGCCGCGTATCTGCCCGTCGGCTCTTGCGCATCGCACCGACCGTCTCCGCCGCCTCTCCTGTAGCGACAGGCCTCCAGGCCTGTCGATCGACAGAGCTGGAGCTCTGTCGCTACGGTTGGGGAGGATCGGGGTTGTCCCCTACCATTGAGACGGCGTATTTGACCAGCGAAGCCATGGATGGCGCAGCGCAGGCAAATCCGAGCGAGCCGTAGCCGGGCACCGATCCGCCGCAGGCGGATTGGTCGGGCGAAGGCGAGCGTCCGGCGAGATGGTAGGGGCGACCCCGAGCCGGCGCGCAACCAACATGGCAGTGACAGGCGGGACGCCTGTCCTACGACGTGAAGGGCTGAACGCGTGGATCACAGCCACTTGGCGACGTCGGTGCGGTAGGCGGCGATCGCGGGCAGCAGGGCCGCGACGATCGCGAGCACGACGAGAAACGGCACGAGCAGGGCCTCGGCGACCGGCGCCGCGGAGAAGAGGCTCGCCGTGACGCCGGCGTTGGTCGTGATCCAGGGGCCGATCGCGCCCACGAGCGCGTGGCCGAGCACCCAGCCGGCCAGGCCGCCGCCCACGGCCAGCAGGATCGCCTCGATGAGCACCGTCGTGAGCACGTGCGAGCGCCGAGCGCCGAGGGCGCGCATGATCGCGACGTCGCGGCTGCGTTCGAGCGACGACCCCACCATGCTCACGAGGATGCCGATCGCCGACACGAGCACGACGAGCGCCGTCACGAGCAAGAGCAGCAGTTCGAGCGGCTTGACGAACAGGTCGAGCAGTTGGCGGATCTCGGCGACCGGCAGGGCGGCCTGGCCGTCGCGGCCTTCGTTGATCGCAGTGCGCAGGCCCATGGCCGTGAGCTCGGCGGGGAGGCCCGGCAGCGAGGCCGTTTCCAGAAGGATCGCCGTGACTTCTCGCTGGTTGAAGGGCAGCGGCACGTGGCCCGCAGCAGGCGTCGCCAACGCCGCTTCAGGCGCCGCCGCCTCGCCCTCCGGCAGCGGCTTGGCGTGCCCGTCCTGCAGATAAAACCCCTCCATGTTCACGAACACGCCGCGGTCGATCGGCGTGTCGGTGCGGGCGAGGATGCCACGAACGATGAACGGGTCGTGCACGGCGCCGTCGTCGGCCCCGTGGGTCGGGGCAAACTCGTCGCCCACTGCGAGGCCGAGGTTCGCTGCGACAGCGGCCCCGAGCACGCCGCCGAAGAAGTCGTCGTCCCGAAAGTTTTTGCCCGTGGCGAATGCAAAGGGCCGGCCGTCGCCGCGAGTGAGCCGGTCGAAGAAGGCGGCGTTCGTGCCGACCACGCGGTAGCTGCGGTAGTAGTCGCCCATGCAGATCGGCACGGCGGTCTTCGTGCTCGCGGCGTAGGTGCCATCGAGCCCGTCGGCCCGTTCGGCCGCCGGGAGAAACTGCTGGTAGAAGGCCCAGGGAATATTTTCGATCGGCCGGCTGATGAAATAGACGCTGTTCAACACGAGCTGCAGCGGGCTTCCCTTCGCCCCCACGATCATGTTATAGCCCAGCCCCGAGCCCGACTCGAACGCCTGATTGACGAGCCGGCCCGTCACGAGCGTGGCCACCACGAGCGCTACGCCGAGGGCGAGCGAAAGCGCCGTGAGCCCGCTCGTGAGCAGCCGCTGCCGGATATTGCGCCACGCGATGCCGACGAGCGTCATGTGGCCCTCGGGCCGCCGCGAGCGGCGCGGTTGAAGTCTTCGAGCTTGAGTCGCCGGGGAAACTGCCCGGCAACCTCCGGGGCGTGCGTCACCACGAGCAGCGCGGCGCCCTCGGCACGGCAGGTTTCACGGAGCAGGTCGATCACCTGCTGCTGGTGCGCCGCGTCGATGCTGGCCGTCGGCTCGTCGGCCAAAACCGCCCGGGGCTGGTTGGCGAGCGCGCGGGCCACGGCCACCCGCTGCTGCTGGCCGATCGAGAGCTCGGCAGGCTTGTGGTCGAGCCGATGGGTGAGGCCCACGGCCCCGAGCAGATCGGCCGCCCGCTTGCGATCGGGTCGGGCCGATCCGAACGACATCGCCACGAGCACGTTCTCGAGCGCGGTGAACCCGGGCAGAAGGTTGAACTGCTGAAACACGAGGCCGAGCGTGTCGGCCCGCACGCGGTCGCGACGGGCCTCGTCGAAGCGGGAGATGTCGTGCCCGCCGACGCATACGCTGCCCGCGTCGGGCCGCATGATCCCCGAGATCACGTGCAAGAGCGTCGATTTCCCCGAGCCGCTCTGGCCTTCGAGGGCGCACTGTTCGCCGACGCCGAGCGTGAAGGCATCGATGTCGAGCACGGGCACACGCTCGCCGCCGGGGGCGACGAAGGCCTTCTGCACGTTGCGGAGTTCGATCACGGGGGCGGTCATGCGTTCAATCTACGCGAAGATTCCCGGGTGCGGGCAAATCACCCGCGAAATCGCGGCCCCGATTGAGGCTCCAACGCGGCACGGTGTATATTCGCCCGCCCACCATCAGTCGCCCATCCCCGAGGAGCACACACACGTGTCCATTCGCGTCGGCATCAACGGATTCGGTCGCATCGGCCGCCTCACCTTCCGGGCCATCTACGAGAAGTATGGCCTCAATGGTGATGTGCAGGTGGTGGCCTTGAACGACCTCACCGACGCCAAGACCAACGCCCACCTCCTCGAATTCGATTCCAACTACGGCCCCTTCAAGGGGACGGTCGGCTACGACGGCAACGACCTCGTCGTCGATGGCAAGAAGATCAAGGTCTTCGCCGAGAAGGATCCGGGCGCGATCGCGTGGGGCTCGCAAGACGTGCAGATCGTCGTGGAGAGCACCGGCTTCTTCACCGACGCCACGAAGGCCGTGGCGCACAAGCGCGACAGCGTCAAGAAAGTGGTGATCTCGGCCCCTGCCAAGAACGAAGACCTCACGATCGTGCTCGGCGTCAACAACGAGATGTACGACGCCAAGAAGCACCACGTGATCTCGAACGCCTCCTGCACGACCAACGGCCTCGCGCCGGTGGCGAAGGTGCTCCACGAGACCTGGGGCATCGACCGCGGTCTGCTCACCACGGTGCACGCCTACACGAATTCGCAAAAGACGGTCGATACGGCCGCCAAGGACCTCCGTGACGCCCGCGCCGCGGCCCTGAACATCGTGCCCTCGAGCACGGGCGCCGCGAAGGCCGTGGGCCTCGTGATTCCTGCCCTCCAGGGCAAGTTCACGGGCATGGCCTTCCGCGTGCCGACCCCGACGGTGAGCGTGGTGGATTTCACGGCCATCCTCGGCAAGGACGCCGCGCCCGCCGACATCAACGCGGCCATGAAGAAGGCGGCCGATGGCCCGCTCAAGGGCATCCTGCGGTACACCGAGAAAGAGCTCGTCTCCACGGATCTCAAGGGCGATCCGCACAGCTCGATCTTTTCGGCCGTCGATACGATCGGCCTCGGCAACTTCGTGAAGGTGGTGAGCTGGTACGACAACGAGTGGGGCTACTCCAACCGCGTCGCCGACCTGCTCAACTTCCTCGAAGCCCGCGGCTTGTAG
>JAIXPT010000359.1 GCA_027486095.1 Planctomycetaceae bacterium
CATTGGAGCAGACCGCCGTGCGGAGTGCGACCAGATCGGGGCCGTGCGCCGTGGCGAGCCGGATTTCCGGGATCGTGATCCGCCCCGCGAGGGCCACGCCGAGGCCCGCGCGGCGGGCGGCGGCAATCCAGCCGGCGATCACGCCGGGCGGCCGGCGGCCAAACAGGCCCGGCCCGCGCTTGTCGGCCGTGTCGATCAAGAGCATGCCGCAGCCGATCGCCGCGGCTGTTTCGATCACGTCGAGCGGCGGGGGCGCCTGCACCGAGTCGAAGTCGGCATAGGCAACGGCCACATGCAAGCATCCGGCCGGCACGAGCACGTGAAACCGCCGCAGCTCGTCGCGCCACGGCCCGCCGGCCAGGCCCGCCAGGCCCACCTTCACCGCCGCCGGCCCGCGGGCCTCGGCTGGCACGAGCCGGAGCACCGAGTCGAGCCAGGCTGCGAGCGCGGCGTTGCCGACGGCGAGCTCGCCGGCCGCCATCGTCCACGGCACAGCCCGCCCCACGGCGGCAGCCACGGCGGCAATCGAGGCCGGCTCGGCGGCACCGAGCGAGCCACGCGCCGGCTCCTTCACATCGACCACGGCCGCGCCGCCGGCCAGGGCCTCGGCGGCCTCGCGGCCGTCGCGCACGCTCACGAGCACACCCCGAAGCGATCTCACGGCTGCTCCGCCCGGGCACGCTTGGCCTCGACGAGCCGGCTGCTCAGGCTCCGGGCGAGCTCCACCGACAAGGGCTCGCACCAGCGGCCATCGAACACCACCGCCCCGTCGGCCCACGTGCCCCACGGCGCGAATGTCGGCCGCGCCTGCCAGGCCGTCGCCCGCTCGGCGATGCGCATCACGAGCGTGCCCACCCGCTGCGTCGGCACGTTGTCGCGCCCCTGCGGATCGGGCAGCACATGCGACCCCATGAAGAAACACTCCACGAACTCCACCGGCACCTCGTGCACGACGAGCGGCGCGAGCCGGATCTCGAGCATGTCGCCTCGGCAGCTGAGCCGTGGCTGAACGGCCGCCAGCCCCAGGCCGGCGACCATCGGGCCGGCCAGCACCGCAAACCCGATCAGGAGGGGCAGCCCGAGGGCCGCCGTCTGGGGCAGCATCGCCAGCACGGCGAGCGCCGTGCCGGCCGCGACGGTGGCCCCGGCGAGGAGGGCTGCGGGCCGGAGGTTGCCTCGCAGCCAAACCTGCGCGGTGGGCTCGCGTGTCACAGCGGTCGTCCTTTTCACTGGTGCAGCCGATCGCGTACGATGCCCGCCCGCAGGCCGCACCCGAGGACGCTCCGCATGACGCACGATTCGCACGCCGCGGCCGGTGGTACCGACGCCACGGGCCGCCTGCTCGCCGGCCTCGCCGTGCTCGTGGCCCTTTACGCCGGCGCCGCCGCCTTCGGCTGGCCACAACATGGTCGTGATTTGCTGGTGGCCGCACAAGCCGTCCACGAAGGCCACGCCAGCGACGCGGGCCACGGTGCACATGCCGCCCACGCCGGCACGTCGCCGCCGGCCGTCACCGTGCTGCCGTTCTGCCTGCTGTTGGCCGCGATCGCGATCCTCCCGCTCACGCCGCCGCTCGCGCACTGGTGGGAGCACAATTCGAGCAAGCTGCTCGTGGCCGGCATGCTCGGCCTCGTGACGCTCGGCTACTACCTCTTCGTGCACCGTCAGCCCGTAGACCTGCATTTTCCGGTGCATGCCACGGTCGCACCGGCGGCGCAGGGCCTCTCGTGGGGCGTCGCCGGGGCGGTGCTCGCCAACGCTTTCCTCTCCGAATACGTGCCGTTCATCGTGCTCTTGTTCGCGCTCTACGTGATCAGTGGCGGCGTGCGGATCGAGGGCGATCTCGTGGCCACGCCCCAGGTCAACACCGCGTTTCTGGCGGTGGGCGCCCTGGCCGCGAGCTTCATCGGCACGACAGGCGCCGCGATGCTGCTCGTGCGGCCACTTCTGGAGACGAACAAAGAACGGCGTTATGTCGCGCACACGCTCGTGTTCTTCATCTTTCTCGTCTGCAACACCGGCGGCTGCCTCTTGCCGATCGGCGATCCGCCGCTGTTTCTCGGCTACCTCGAAGGCGTGGACTTTTTCTGGACCACGAGCCTGTGGCAGGAGTGGCTGTTCACGAACTCTTCGCTGCTCGCGATCTATTGGATCTGGGACACCTTCTTCGCCCATCCCCGCGAAGCGGCCCGCGACCTCGCCCGCGACGAGCGCCAGACCACGCGGCTCCGGATCAGCGGCCTCTGGCCCAACGCGGCCTTGATGGCCGGCGTGATCGCTGCGGTGGCCCTGCTCGATCCGTCGAAGGCGGTGCCGGGCACGGCCTGGCATCCCTGGATCTTCCTGCGCGAGATCGTGCTGCTCGCGCTCGTGGGCGCGTCGCTGCTCTTCGGCTCGCACGACATCCGCCGCCAGAACGGCTTCAGTTACGGGGCGATTCTCGAAGTCGCCGCGCTCTTCGTGGGCATCTTCGTCTGCATGCAGCCGGCCTTGGCCCTGCTCGACGAGCATGGTGCGAGCCTCGGCATCGATTCACCTCGGGCCTTTTTCTGGGCCACCGGCGCGCTCTCAGCCGTGCTCGACAACGCCCCCACCTACCTCGTGTTTTTCAAGACGGCCCAGACGCTTCCCGCCGTGGGCGACACGATGGCGGGCGTAGACGTGGGCCGACTGGCCGGCGTCAGCCTCGGTGCCGTATTCTTGGGTGCGATGACTTACATCGGGAATGGCCCAAACTTCATGGTCAAGGCCATCGCCGAGCAGTCGGGAGTGCGGATGCCGAGCTTCTTCGGCTACCTACTCTACAGCTTCGGCGTGCTCTTGCCGGTGTTCGCGGTCATGTCGTTCCTGTTTTTCTAGTCCCCCCGCCCTGCCGACGCCCTTCATGTACGACCACGTCACCACCGAGTCGCAACTCGCAGACCTGGTGACCCGCCTCGCCGCCCACCCGCACGTGGCGTTCGACACGGAGTTTGTCTCCGAGCACACCTACCGCAGCCAACTGTGCCTGATCCAGGTGGCGGCGCCCGGCATCCTCGCCGTGATCGACACGCTCAAGGTCCGGGAGCTCGATCCCTTCTGGCGGCTGCTCACGGAGCCCGAGCGGACGACGGTGGTGCATGCGGGCCGCGAGGAGATGGGCTTCATCCTCCATGCCATCAAAGCCCGGCCCGCGCGGCTCTTCGACGTGCAGGTGGCCGCCGGCCTGGTAGACCACGACTTTCCCGCGGGCTATGCCTCGATCGTGCGGCGGTTTTTGAGCGTGCAGACGAACAAGGGCGAGACGCGCACCGACTGGCGGCAGCGGCCCCTCTCCCCCGCCCAGCTCGACTACGCCCTCGACGACGTGCGGCATCTCGAGCAGCTCTGGAGCAAGCTCGAGGGCAAGCTCGCCGCGGCGGGCCGCACGGCCTGGATGCACGAGGAGATGGCCACCTGGCAGCGCGACGTGGAGGAATCCTTCACCCGCAAGCGCTGGCGGCGGATCTCGGGGCTCAACGGCATGCCGCGGCGCGAGCTGGCAATCGCCCGCGAGCTCTGGCACTGGCGCGATCAGGTGGCGGAATCCCGCGACATGCCGCCCAAGCGGGTGCTGCGCGACGACCTGATCGTGGAGCTCTGCAAGCGCAAGAGCGCCGATCCCGCGCAGATCGGGGCGGTCCGCGGCATGCAGCGATCGGACCTGCGGCACATCATGAACGGCCTCTCCGAGGCCATTGCCCGGGGCCTCGCCTGCCCCGACGACGAACTGCCCGGAGGCGAGAAGCACCGGGCCCCGCCGCCGCAGCTCGCCGTGCTCGGGCAGTTTTTGGCCACGGCCATCGCCGGCATCTGCCGCAAGCAGAAGATCGCCCCGGCGCTCGTGGGCACGGCCGCCGACATGCGCGACCTCCTGGCCTTCAAGCTCGGCTATCACGAAGACGACCGCCCGCCGCTCTTGGCGGCCGGGTGGCGGGCCGACTTCGTGGGCTCGCTGGTAGACGACCTGCTCTCGGGCAAGGCCGCGCTGCGGATCGGCGACGTGCACGCCCCCGACCCGCTCGTGATCGACCGGGCGTGACGCCACGGCCGTATTTGCGTGTTGCAGCCGGTTTGGAGACCGCCCTGCGATAGTTGCCCGCCCTCCTGCCGACGAGGTTGACGACCCCTCGTACGGCGGGTGATACTCTCGCCGAAGCTTTCTTCACGAGCGGACTCTTTGGAGGGTGATCTATGTCGATCGATGGGAATCGTGTGTCGGCCCGGTTTGTGCGGAGCCTCGTCACGGCTGCAGCCTTCGCCCTGCCGGCCTCGAACACATTCGGCCAGACCGCGACCTGGATCGGAAGTGGCTCGAATGCACTCTGGACCGAGAGCCGGAACTGGAGCGACATATGGAACTCCGGCACAGCCACGCATCTGGTCATCGGCGCGGGGTTCGCGAGCGGGACGTCGCTTACGAACAACATCACTTCGTACTCAACAGGCATTTTCACCGGCGCTCGCGTCGGTTCACTCACGCTCGCTGGCACCACGCCGTTCTCGATCACCGGCAACACGATCTTTTTGAGCGGATCGATGCAGTCGAATGGCGGCGCACCGCGGAGCGTGCTCGCTCCGATCACACTCCAAGAACCCTCCACCGACGTCGAGGTGGCGACAGGCTCCGGACGGCTCACTCTCGGCATGATCAACAGCTCCACCGGCAGCACGGTATCGCTTCGCAAGACAGGTGGCGGTGAACTGGCTCTCAACGGCTCATTCGCCGCGACCGGTGTTCCGCAGACCACGTTCACGCTTGGGGAGGGCACCGTCACGCTCGGGGGATCGCTCCGCCAGGGCTTCACGGTGGGGTCGTCTTCTCCACTCGGGCTGGTTGGGAGCGGAAGTTTCAGCCGCGGTGTGCTACGCCTCGAGGGCGGCACCCTGCGGTCGATCGCCACCGGCTCGGGCAGCCTTCCCGCCCAATATTACACATTCGCCGTATTGCAAGACACGATCCTCGCCGGTACGGCTGCCCTCGGGGATCCAAGTGGGCAGGCAAACGCGCGCATGACATTCATCAACGGCTTCCGCGTCGAGCGCGACTCGCACCTCGTCGTGCACAACGATACGACACTCAACCGGGCGGTCTCGGGGAGCTTTGTCCTGACGGTCACCGGCGGAGGGCGGCTGAATCTCGGGACCATGCCGGCCGTCTCTGGATCGGCACTGGGCCGGCTCATTGTGGATGGCGGCGGCGTGGGCGTCTCCGGCTCCGCATCGCTGCCTGCAGACGGCATCACGCTTCGAAACGGCGGCCGGCTCGACTCGCTCGCCGGGTACACGCTGCCGGCGGGTCGCAAGATCACGCTCGAGGGCGAAGGCGTGCTGCGGTCGGCAAGCCCGCACGCGTTCGCAGACCTGATCATCAACGCTGGCCAACTTCTCGGCTCCGGACTGTTGCGGATCGAATCGACGCAGCCTGTCCTCCCGCCAAACATGCCGGCGGGGTACTACATCCAACCGGGGCGAATTCGGATCACCGGCTCGAACATGGGGTTCACCGGCGATACGGTCGTCAATGGTGGCGAGCTCGTCGTCTCCCACCAGCGCGGTCTCGGCTCCACGTTCATCGCCGGCGGCACGCAGGCGGTGACCGTGAATGCGGGCATCCTCACGCTGTCTGGCAGCGGCGTCACCTCCACGCCCGATCTTTCACGTGTCGTGGTAAATCGAGGGGGCACGCTCAAGTTTGCGTCCGGTGCAAACATCGTGCTCACGGCGACAACGATGCCTCTCACCCCGATTGCCGGAATGGTGGGCCTCGAATTCGCGACGCTCTCCGGCTCCGGAGCGGGTATCGGACTGCGCGTCACGGATGGCGCGATCATCCAAAACTCGGGAGCGTCAACGGCTCCCGCCAGCCTCGCCAGCAATGTCATCTATGCGGGCACCGACTCGGGCACGATCACCCTTGCGGGAACGTACATGCCGAATCGCCGTTTCACATGGGGAGGCGAATTGAACGTCACAGGACAGTTGCAGCGGGCCGATGGGGCCGGTCTGTTCAATCTCGTGATCCGTGGAGCCGGCGTGAATATGAGCGTCGCCCAGACGACATTTAGTGGCTCTACGACCATCGACAACGGCCGGCTGTCGCTGGGCAGCCCAGTCGCGCTCGGCCAACTCTCGACGGAGCGTAGCGTCCACATCAAGCCTGGTGCGCAGCTCGATTTGGCCACCGGATCCTTCTCGAGCCTTGCCCTCGTGCCCACGATCTCGGCTTCGTCGGCGGGAATGATCGGGCTGGGAGCGGCTGTGCCGAACGAGGTCGTGCGCACGCTGGCCCGCGGCCAAAACGCGATCGGTCCGGCATATTATCAGGACTACGTCTATTCAAGCTCCCTGCCTCTCGACGCCGTGAATGGCGTCTACAGGTTTGGCACGGTCAGCACTGGCAGCAACTTCAGTGCGAATTGGCAGGTGCCACGGGCGTTTGCGATCACGCAGGCAAACATTCTTACCGGCTCGGCCAGCGTGATCGTCGGGGGGCCACGCGGAGACGCTTTCGGGACGGCGAGCAGCGTGCTCCGAATCGGGGCGAACCAGGATTACACCGAGGGGACGACGGTTCGCAAAGACTTCTTCTTAGGGGTAGACCAGCCTCTCACATCCCCATTCGGCACCGGCCAGGTGACGGTGGCGGGCCGCCTCATCGCGACAGGTTCACTCGGCTCGTTCACAAGTCTCGCCAACCCGAATCAAATCACGTTTTCCAACGGCGGTGAACTCTGGCTCGACAACGCTGTCGGCGTCAATAACGATCGCTGGGGCGACGCCACGCCGATCTCGATCAACGCAGGGGCTGTACGGCTCTCGGGACGCATTGGCACGACCGTAAGCGAGACGGTCGGCACGCTCTCCTATGCCGGTGGCTCACGGATCCATCTCGACAATCTGACCTCGAGCACGACGACGGCCACGACGCTCACGATCAGATCACTCGAGCCCACCGGCCGCCATGCAACGCTGGAAATCTTCGAGACGAGTGGCCCGGAGCGGCTCTTCGTCACCGAGACGCCGACCCTGATCGGCTCAGGGAGTGTCAGACTTCTACCCGGGGTTATCGACCGCCGAAGCCAGGCGTTCGTGACCCGTTCGAGTACGACCGGGGAAATTGTCGCCGCCAACCCCAACGTCACTTCTCTCTCGGGAGCGAACGCCCAGGCATTTGTCGGGTTGACCACGATAGTTACCGCCAGCACAAGCGCCTCGATGCTCGCCCTGCGCACCACTGCCCCAATCCTCGCCACGGGCACGGGAACCACGCTCACGATCGGAGACGGTGCCACCGCCCAGCTGTTGGCGGCTCACGTCGGTTCGGCTGATATTCGCCCCAATCTCATCTTCGATGGCGCAGGCGTCGTGTACACCGGCAGCAACGCCCGCACCGTCTTTTCAGGGATCGTCACGGCGACCAGCGGCATCGTCAAACTGGGCCCCGGCGACCTCGTGCTCTCCAACACCACGTCGCTCGCGGGAGCTGCGATGCAAGAACTGCGGGTGCGGGAGGGCCGCTTGAGCGGTAACGGCAGTCGGATTTGGAACGTGATCGTCGAGGGCAGCGGCATCTTCGCCCCGGGCAATAGCCCGGCTGTCATGGAGGTCGGCGGGCTGACCATCGGAGAAGGAACGGCCACCGACTTTGAACTCTCGTCCCTGGATGCAGTCAGCGATCGCATCGACGTCGCCGGCGATCTGACACTCGCCGGCTTCGTGGACATCACCGACTGGGAGGAAGATGGCATCGGAACGATGGAGGTCGGCACCTATGACCTGATCACGTGGGGCGGCGCCATGATCGACAATGGATTCTCGCTACGCACGATGCCGGAAGGATTCGATGGATATCTGAATCTCGACACCCAGAATCGTGTTCTGCAGCTCGTCGTCGTACCCGAGCCCGCGGGTGCCGTCCTGGGTCTACTGGCCGTCGGCGGTGCAGCCGTCTTTCGTAGGGAACGCCGCGTCCTCTTCTGTGCTCGAAGATAGCAGCGCCGTCCCTGCCAAGGTGTTTCGCGCCGAACCATTGCTCGGCGACCACGATCTTGCCTCAGCACGGGCGATTCTACGCGGGGGCCCGCCAGCAGGCGCCCTCGGAGCTGCCGCTGTCATAATCACGCCTGCATGCCTTGGCTCGTCTATATCCTCCGCTGCCGCGACGGCTCCCTCTACACCGGGATCACCAACGACTTGCCGAGGCGGCTCAAAGCCCATGCCGCCGGCAAGGCCTCCCGCTACACTCGGAGCAGGCTGCCGGTGAGGCTTGCGTTCCACGAGCCGCAGCCGACGAAGTCAGAGGCTCTCAAGCGCGAGGCGGCGATCAAGCGGCTGCCGCGCCGAGCCAAACTCTCGTTGATCGGGCCGCGCCGTCGGGCCTCACCCTCTCCGCCCCCCGCAAACACCGCATCATGACCGCCCACGAGCCCCAGCCCAGCGACGCCCCGCAAGGCGTTTCAACACCGGCCGACCACTACGTCGAGAACGGGCTCCTGGTCTACACGGCAGCGTTCCACCTCGAGCGCGGCCACTGCTGCGGCTCGGGCTGCCGCCACTGCCCCTACGAGCCGCCGCATGTCGCGGGCACGACGGAGGTTCGCGCATGAACGAGCGGCTCGGCGTCGGCGCCGTTATTTGCGGCCCGCGCGCGCCCGTTTGTCTGCCGCCATGCCCCAGATGGCATGCCCCGTCAGCCAGAGGCCGATCGCAAACAGCACCAGCACGACCCACGCCGCCATATTTTCAAACATGCACAAACTCTCTGGCAAACCTTCTGGCACACGCCGTTCCGCAAACGATAGGTCACAAAATCGAGCCGTGCGTGCCTGCCAGCGGCTCTGGCTTCCGGGCAGCCTCCCTGTTTTGGGCTCGTTTTTTGGCTTGGATGTCGCGGGCCGCGGCCCCCGGAAGGATGTCGGATGAAAGCCCCACGTGATCACGCTACCGACTGGGACGACGACGACGATGCTGACGACAGCGACGGCTTCGACGACTCCGACGACGAGCCGACCGTCCCCTGCCCCTCGTGCGGCCGCGAGATTCTCGAAGACACGCCGCGCTGCCCTTACTGCGAGCGCTACATCTCCGCAGAAGATCAGGTCGCGGCAGGAAAACCCCGCTGGGTGATCGCGACGGCCCTCATCTGCCTGGCAATCGCGCTCTGGCTGGCGCTCCGATAAAAACCTTCGCCTTCGCCGTGGGTGCCGACAGCAGCAAGCCTACCGCCCCGCGGTCTTCCGCGATCGGCCCCGCAGGGCCGCAGCGTCGGGCTGGCCGCCCGACAGCACGCGCATGATGTTCCGCGCGAGGCTGGCGGCGCCGACGATTCGCCCTTCGGTGTAGTCGTCGAGGCCGTAGCCCTGCCGGGCTTCGCGCTGCCGCTGGGCGAGAATGGCTTCTTGGCAGGCGGCAGCCACCTGAAACAGTTTTTCTTGGTCGGTGATGGGGCGATACATGGATCAATGGCTCTCGAGGAGGTTCACCTGAAATCGTAGGGCCTGAGCACGCTCCGGCCACTGCCCTGCCGTCTGGAGCCCTGATCCTCGCGACGCCTGATTTTCCAGGGCGGGGCTATTCGTCGTAGGGCGTGTCGTATTCGCCCGCGGGCAATTCGTCGTAATCGTCAGAGACGTTGCCGAACCACGGGGCGAGGTCGGGAAAATCCATGGCTGGCAGCCTGCTTTGAGGGATCCTGCGGATTGTACGATCAGCCTTCACGGCCGGGACACGAGGGTCGTGGACACCGGTTGGTTTCTTATCGAAGGGGCGTTCCGGACTGTTTGGCGAGACGGGGCTGCCTGGAATACGATACCGACATGGACGGAACACATGCTCAGTTGCTCGAACGCATCTGGATCGATCCCGCGCGGTGTGCCGGCAAGCCATGCATCCGCGGACACCGGATCTGGGTATCGCTCGTGCTCGACCTGCTCGCGTCCGGCGCCACCGTAGCGGAGATTCTGGCCGACTACCCGGGACTCGAGGAAAACGACATCCGGGCCTGCCTGGCATACGGCTCCGACATGGCCCGAGAGCGATTCGTGGACATTCCACTCGAAGCATCGTGAAGATCAAACTCGACGAGAATCTTGGCAACCGCGGGCAGCGGCTGTTGGCAGCTGCAGGCCACGATGTGTGTACGGTGCCAGCGCAGGCGCTCACCTCGGCGGGGGATCGGCACCTCATCGAGATCTGCCGTCGCGAGGGCAGGGCCTTGGTGACCCTCGACGTCGATTTTGCGAATCCGCTGGTCTATCCCCCTGCAGACTACCCAGGCATCGCCGTGATCCGCATTCCCAAGCGAGCGACGGCCGCCGACATCCAGGCAGGCCTGGCGACGCTGGCCCAAAGCCGTCTCTCGGCCGTGATGGGTTTCTCCTGTCAGCGGCAGAACTCAGTCGCCGCGGAAGAACTCAGCATGTCTCGCGAATGACGTATTCGCCCGCAGGCAATTCGTCGTAATCGTCAGAGACGTTGCCGAACCACGGGGCGAGGTCGGGAAAATCCATGGCTGGCGGCCTGCTTTGAGGGAAGGCTCAGATTTTACCCCAGAGGGGCGATTTCACGGAGAAGCCGCGGTCCAGCTGGTCTTGGTTCCCCGCTCCGATGGGGTACACATACGTTTGGCCGCATGACCCTTCCCCTCAACAAAAGGGTTCTCGTGTGGAGCGGTGTCGCTCTTTATGAATGTCTTCGAAGTCCACCGCCGGATCATCGACGACTACGCCCGCTATATCCGGTCGTTCATCCGCATCGACGACGCGGAGATTCGCCAGACCGTCGATAACGAGCTTCGCGAGGGCAAACTCTGGCCCGAGCCACTGCTCCAGTTTGACCTGCCCCCCTCAAACGTCACCACTTTTAGAGAGAGAATCTCTGGTGGTGCAACCCAAGGGAGGGCAACAGATGCCACGAGGAAAGAAGTTCACGGCGGAGCAGATCATCGGGAAGCTCCGCGAGGCTGAGGTTGGATTGGCTCAAGGGAAGACCGTGCCCGAGGTGGTGCGGAAGCTTGGCGTGACCGAGCAGACGTATTACGGCTGGAAGCGGGAGTACGGCGGCCTGCGGACGGACCAAGCCAAGCGGCTGAAGGATCTCGAGAAGGAGAACGCCCGGCTGAAGCGGCTCTTGGCGGACGCTGAGTTGGACAAGGCGATTCTGCGGGAGGCAGCCTCGGGAAACTTCTGTGCCCGGCGAAGCGGCGCCAAGCGGTCGAGCATGTTCGTGACACGCTCGGCCGCGATGTGGTGACCGAACGCCGGGCATGCCGGGTGCTGGGACAGGCCAGGAACACGCAACGTCGGAAGGCGTGCGTTGCTGATGACGAGCCGCAGCTTGTGAAGCGGATCGTCTGGATGGCCAGCGAGTACGGACGCTACGGATACCGCAGGATTACAGCACTTCTGCGGGCCGAAGGCTGGTGGGTGAACCACAAGCGGGTGGAGCGGATCTGGCGACAGGAGGGCCTGAAAGTGCCTGAGAAACAGCCGAAGCGGCGGCGGCTCTGGCTTGGAGACGGGTCGTGCATTCGGCTACGCCCGACGCACCGGAACCACGTTTGGAGCTACGACTGTGATGGACTGGACCGCAGACGGCCGGGCGTTTCGGATGCTGACGATCGTTGACGAGTTCACACGGGAATGCCTGGCGATCGACGTATCGAGAAAGTTGACGAGCGAGGACGTCTTGGAGCGGCTGAGCGACCTGTTCGTGCGCCGGGGCGTGCCCGACCACATCCGCAGCGACAACGGCAGCGAGTTCACCTCGACACGAGTGCGGGAGTGGTTCGGGCGGGTCGGCGTAAAGACGCTCTACATCGAGCCCGGATCCCCTTGGGAGAACGGCTACATCGAGAGCTTCAATGGGAAGCTGCGGGATGAACTCCTAGCCCGCGAGGTGTTCGATACCCTGCTCGAGGCGAAGGTGCTCATCGAGCGTTGGCGGAAGGCCTACAACACGGTCCGACCGCACAGCTCACTCGGGTACCGGCCCCCGGCCCCAGAGTCGCGCCGCCCCTGTCCGCTTGCTTCGGCTCCGCCTCCGCAAGCGGACAGGGGCGATCCCTTGGCAGGGCTGCCATGGTGATAGAAACTGGTTCCATCCATGGGGGCAGGTCACGAGCCAAGCGATACAAGCAACTACACAATCGAACACATACTTCCGCAGAACGAGAGGCTGCCGGAGCCGTGGCAACGGATGCTCGGCCCTGACTGGAAAACGGTGCAGAAGACCTGGGTTCACCGGCTGGGGAACCTCACGCTGACGGGCTACAACAGCACGTATTCCGATCGGCCATTTGACGAAAAGAAAACCATCTCCGGGGGATTCGAGCACAGCTCCGTCCGGCTCAACAAGTTCGTACGTGAGCAGCCGCAGTGGACAACTGACGAAATCGAGAAGCGGGGCCACATCCTTGCCGACCGTGCTCTGCAGATCTGGCCAGCCCTGCAGGTTGATCCCGCGCTTGTCGAGAAGGCCAAGCAGGCCGAGCTGCGCGAACTCGCCCAGCGGCGCGACGTGGCGAAAGTGCCGATGAGCACGCCAGCCAGGGCTCTGTTCGAGCAGCTTCGCGAGCGGATCAAGCACATTGACCCGGCCATCCTCGAACTGGCGGAGGTGAAGTCGGTCAGCTACCACGGCCCGGGGTTTTTTCTGGAGGTGCTGCCCAGGAAACAGCGACTTAGCCTGCTGCTACCCCTCGATCACGCCGAGATCGACGACCCGCACGGCCTCGCCCAGGATGCAACCGAATGGAAGTTTGTCGTGAACGCCAAGCATGAGGGAGGCGTTTTGCTCCGGATCAATGATCCCGACCAGATCGACCATGCCATGCCAATTATCCGGCAGGCTTTTGTCATGGTCTCTGGGGAATGACCGGCACACCCTCGCGGCTTCGGTGTCCGGCCAGCGCAATGGGTGCAAATCGCGGTTTGCCGGGCACCCAGAGGAATACGGATAGTGCGGTTGTTTCTGTTGCTGCGAAGACAGGATATCCCCCTCAGGAGATCACCGCCGAAAGCGCGTTGCCGCCGCCCGCAACGGAGCCCGAGGGCCTTGAACGCCAGCTTGGCCGATCGAGCAGGTCACGGCGGCTTCTCAAGCCTTGCCGGCCAGCCTCGCGGGCGAACCCCGCCAAAATTCACAGCGGAGGGCATGGGATTCGAACCCACAACCCCTTTCGGGGCATCTGATTTCGAGTCAGACCGCTGGCCAATTCGCTTACCCTCCGAATCGCCTCCCGCCCAATGTAGGAACGATGCCGCTCGGGCTCAAGTTCGACGCCTCTCCGCCGCGATCTCCCGACTCTTGAAGGGCGCCACCCCCAGGGGTAGTCTCACCGGGCTTTTTACCACCGCCCGCCCACGAGCCGCATGAACGCAGCCGCTTCCCCCCCAGCTTCCGACACCGGCCCCTTTGTCGCCATCACCGGAGGCACGGGCCTGCTCGGCTCCTATCTCGTGCGCGACCTGCTGCTGGCCGGCCGCAACCTCGCGCTCATCGTGCGCCGCGACCGCAAGAAATCGGCCGCCACGCGGGTGGAGGCCCTCGTGCGCCACTGGGAAGACGCGCTCGAAACGGCCCTGCCTCGCCCCGTGGTGCTCGAAGGCGATCTCACCGAGCCGCTCTGCGGCCTCACCGCCGAAGACCGCCACTGGATGCACTGGAACTGCGGCGAACTGCTCAACAACGCCGCCTCGCTGAGCTTTCGCGGCAGCGACCGCGCCGCCGAGCCCTGGCTCACGAACGTGACGGGCACGCGGCACGCGCTCGCGCTCGCCCGTGAAGTCGGCATCGAACACGTGCACCATGTCTCCACCGCCTACGTCTGCGGGCTGCGGAGCGGCACGGTGGCGGAGGACGATCTCGACGTCGGGCAGGCGTTCGGCAACGACTACGAGACGAGCAAGTGCGAGGCCGAAAAAATGGTCCGCGCTGCGGGCTTCGCCTCGACGACCGTCTACCGCCCCTCGATCATCGTGGGCGATTCGCAAACCGGCTACACCTCCACCTACCACGGCTTCTTCGCCGGCCTGCGGCTCGGCCACACGCTGCTCACGCGGGTCGTGAAGGGCTCGACGAGCGGCCCCGCCCTGCTCGCGCTGCTCGGCGTGAATCAGGCCGACCACAAAAATTTCGTGCCGGTGGACTGGGTGGCCGAGGTGATCGCCCACGCCGTGCAGACGCCCGCCGCGCGGGGCCGAACCTTCCACCTCACGCACCCCGATCCGCTCTCGATGCACACCGTGGGCCGCGTCATCCAGGAGGCCGTGGAGACCTTCTCCGTGGGGGCATCGCCCGACGACCCCGATCTCTGCGACGAGCAATGGTTTGCCGACAACCTCCGCAGCCAGCTCGACGTCTACCAGAGCTACTTCCGCAACGACCCCGTCTTCGATCGGCGCCACACCGACGCCATCGCCGGCCACATCCCGTGCCCGCCGCTCGACGACGCCACGCTCCTGCGGATGTCGCACTTCGCGATCGAGACAGATTTCGGCCGCCGGCCGGCCCGCACGCCGGCGTCCACGACCTGACGCCGGAAGGGGCGTGGCACCGCGGGTGAGGTGGCAGTCGTATGACGTTCCCCCTTCCGCTCACCCCGTTCGAGGAATATGCGTTTCGCGATGGCACGCCCTCGCATCCGCTCGAATTCTTCTATCGGCTCTCGTTCGACGGCCCGCTCGATGCGGCCGCCGTGGCCGCGGCGGCGGGCGAATCGTTCCGCCGGCATCCGCTGCTCGCGGCACGCGTCGAAGAGCAGCCGGGGCGGTCGCTCCGGTTCGCTCCGGCCGCCCCCTTTTCACCAGTCGCGGTCATCGACGGCGGCAGCGAGCTGCCGCCGATCCCCGCGCTCGACACCGCCCGCGGGCCACTCGCCCGGCTGCTGCTCGTAACGCGGGCGGACGGCCCTGCCGACATCCTCGCACAGTTCCATCATGTCGCATGCGACGGCCTGGGGGCGCTGGCCTTCCTCGGTGATTTCTGCGCCCTGCTCGATGCGGCGCTCCGCGGCGACCGCCCGCCCCCGAACACCGCCGATCCGCGGCTGCTCCGCGGCCGCGGCCGCTACGGGCTCGACTGCCAAAAACTCCTGCGTTCCCTGCCGGCGCAGGCCCGCGGGCTCGAAGGCGTGTGGAAGTTTCTCGCGCATCGGCCGGTGCGGCTCGCGCTCGATGCTCGCGCGGAACAGCCGGCGGGGCTTCACCGCCTGCAGCGGGCCACGGCCGAGTTTCGCGGAGCCCACGTGCGCGGCCTGCGGCAGGCTGCGACCGCGGCGGGCGTGTCGCTCAACGAGCTCGCCGCCGGCGCGCTCTTCGGGGCGATCGCCGATATTCTGCCCGCCTCCGCCTGTTGCCACGCCCGTGAGCGTGTGCGGCTTTCGATTCCGATGAACATGCGCCGCCCGGCCGACCGCCGCATGCCGGCGGCAAACGTGGTGAGCATGGTGTTTCTCGACCGATCGCCGGCCGAGATCGCGGCCCCCACGCTCGCCCGTTCGCTCCACGACGAGATGCAGCTGATCAAGCGGCTCGGCCTCGGGATGACCTTTCTCTACACGCTGGCCGTGGCCCGCAGCCTGCCCGGCGGGATCTCGCGGCTCGTGGGCGATCGATCCACGGCCGCGACGGCGCTGTTTACGAACCTCGGCCGAATCTTCTCGCGGCAGGTCGTGGAGCGCGGCGGCTGCGTGCTGGCCGGCCCGCGGCGGCTCGTGGGCATCGAGCCGCTCGCGCCGCTACGCCGCGGCACCGCGCTGGCGATGGCGGCCGTGGAATACGGCGGCACGCTCGTGTTTACGCTCCGCACCGACCCAGGGTCGGTCGATGCCGCCACCACGGTCGCGGTCCGCGACGCCTTCGCACACAGGCTCGGGCGTTGTCTCGCGGCCCAATCGCCCCTTCCCGCAGAGGTGCGGGCCGTGGCAGGAGCCTCCGCATGACGCTCGATCTCGTGTGCATGCTCGCGCTCCTCGTGATCACGGCCACGCAGATCGTGCTCGTGGGCTGGTTTGCCTCGATCTGCCGCCGCGGGGCCGGCCCGGCCCCGGCCGGCGCCCCCTGCCTCGCGCCGGCCCGCGTGATCCTCTGCCTGCGGGGCTCCGATCCTTTTTTGGCCGACACGATCCGGGCCGCCGTGAACCAGGATCACCCCGACTACGAGCTGCGCGTGATCATCGACTCGCGCGACGATCCGGCGTGGGCCGAGGTGGAGGCGGCGCTCGCCGGGTCCCAGCCGCGCTGCCGCGTGATCGTCGAGCCGCTCACCCACCGGCCGAGCACGTCGAGCCTCAAGTGTGCCAGCCTGATCCAGGGGCTCGGCGATGCCGAACGGGGCACCGAGATGGTGGCGCTGCTCGACGCCGACGTCGTGCCCGCGGCCTCGTGGCTGCGCACGCTCGGCACGGCGCTCGCCGCCGATGGCTGTGGCGTGGCGACGGGCAATCGCTGGTATGCGCCCCCCGACCGCGAGCTCGGCTCCTGGGCCCGCGCCGGCTGGAACGCCGGCGCGCTCGTGCAGATGGTCTGCTTCGGCATTCCGTGGGGCGGCACGCTGGCCGTGCGCAGCAGCCTCCTCGAATCGGCCGGGCTCCGCGGCAAATGGGCCCGCGCCTTCTGTGAAGACACGCTCCTCTCGGCAGCGCTTGCAGGCACGGGCTGGCGGGTGAAATTCGTGCCCGCCCTGATCGCGGTGAACCGCGAGAGCGTGACGCTCGCCGCGCTCGTGCCCTGGATCACACGGCAACTGCTCACGGCGCGGCTCTACCATCCGGCCTGGCCGGTCGTCGCCATTTTCGGGCTCTCGGCCCCGCTGACGGTGCTGGCGACGGCCATCGCCATCGGCCTCGCGTTCGCCCGCCACGACCTGCCCGCCGGAGCCGGCCTCGGCATCTGCCTCGCCGTCTTTTTGGCCTCGTTGCCCACGCTCTTTTTGTGGATCGAACGCGTCGTGATGCAGACGGTGGGCACGCAGCGGCTCACCGCCACCCCCGCGCTTGCCGATGCCGTCCGCGGCACCTTCTCGGCCCAGGCTATTTACGCAAGCGCCCTCCTCCGAGCCCTCGCACTCACCTCCACCCGCTGGCGCGGGGCCACCTACACGATCGGCGGGCCGTTCGACATCCGCCTCGTCGCCGACGAAACCGCCGCCGGCCCCGCCGGCCCCGCACCGCAGCACTCGATTTGAATGCGGGCCCCACCCGCTTGCGGGTCCACCTGCACGGGCCGTGCCGGAAAGACGGGTGAGCGGTGCCGGATTCGCGAGCTTGTCGGCCACGCGCCGATATCTCCATGGACCTATCCCCCGAGGCACCCTCGCATGGCGAAAAAAAACACCTGGCGGATCGTGACGCGCGGCACCGATGGCGGCATCGTGATCCGTGATTTCGATTCCCCCGAGCAGCTTCTGCGCACCCATCTGCAGATCGGCATCGACGATTGCAGCACCGATCTCGATCTGCGCGGCGCGCCGGTGTTTCGTTCGCTGATCGGCCCGATGCCCGAGGGCGCCGACGTGGTGCGTTACGAAGCCCCCGAGGTGTTCGAGGAGCTCACCAAAGAGTGGGCCACGCCCAAAGCGCCCCGCCGGCGCACGCGCAGCCCCGCGACCGCGGCCACACCCGCGCCCGACGCCAGCTGACACCCGCGGGGCTCATTGCCACCAGCGGCGCACGCGGTCGATCACGCCGTTGCGGGGCGGCTGGGCATCGGCGGCGCCCGGAGCCGCGTCGCCCGCCACTTCGGCGGGCACGGCCGTGACGTGCGACCGCAGAAACCGCGGCCAGGGGCCGTCGAGCTCCATCAGGCAGCCGCCCATGTCACCGGCGGCCGACCGCTCTTCGGCCACCGCGAGAATCTTCGAAAGCCGCACCCGCTGCGACTCGTCGAACGCCAGATCGAACACCCGCACCTCGTCGATCTCGACCGCCCCCGGCCCGAGCAGATCGAGCCGCACGCGCAGCGTATCGAGCCCTCGCGTGGGCAGGTCGTCAACCTGCAGCACGAACTGCGACCAGGCGGCCGACAGCGGCATCGCACCCGGCCCCCGGCCCACCGGTGCGAAGCGGTAGAATTCGCGGTCGTGCAGCACGCCCTCGATGGCGATCCGCAGTGGCGGCTGCATGTCGGCCCCCGCGGCCCGCACCCACATGGCGATGCTGATCCGCCCCGTGTCGGGGGCCGCGAAGGGATTGCTCTGGAGCGTGGCGAGGCCGTTGTCCGACGCAAACGCGAGGCCGTTGCCGCCCGCCGACGGCTTGCCGGGCACCGGCCGGAGCGTGCCGCGGCCGGCCTCCACGAGCTCCCAGCCGGGCACGAGGCCATCGAGCACGGGCAGATCGAAGGCGGGGTTGTCGAGCACCGGCAGCGGAGCCGGCATTTCGAGGGCCGCCCTCCGCTCGCGCAAGTCGGCCAACACGTCGGCGACCGCCTGCTCAACGCCGGCGTCGTGCACGGCTCGCACCGCCGCGATGCGCTCGACGCCCTCGAGCACCACCGCGCGCACCTCCCAGGCCGCGAGCGGAATCGCCACCTCGCCGGCCGAGCCCAGCGGCAGCGCGGCCTTCGTGACCGCATCGGCGACGGCCGTGGGCCGCGTTCCGGCGGTCACCACGGCCCCGCACGGCGAGCCGCTCGCATTCACGATCGACACCCACAGCCCGGCCTCGCCTTCCCGGGCCCGCACGACGAAGGGCGCGGGCACCCCCGGCACCATGCCGAGGGGCGGCGGCGGCAATACGCCGAGCGCCTGCCGACAGCGTTCGTCGTCTTCATCGACGCAGGCGTGCACGAGCCCGGCATCGAACACCACCTCGGCATCCGTGGCGATGAGCGCCTCGGCGAGCGACCGCCGGGCTTCCCCACCGCCCGCCAAGGCCACGATCGGAATCGGCCCGCTCGGCTTGGCCGTGAACGACGCATGCCCGGCGACATCGCGCACATCCACGTCCAGCGGCTGCTCGAGCAACAAGCTCCCGACCCTGGCCGCCCCCGCCACACCGCGCATGAGCGGCAGCGAGCGATTGGCCTGCTGCAGCGTGCCGCGCTCGGACACATCGTCACCCGTGCCATGCACGTGGGGCGACACATACACGATGCGGCCATGCGCCGTGATCCGGGCTGGATCGAGCCCGGCCTCCCGCAGCACCTCGGCATCGCGCGGCTCGGCGGCGAGATGGGGACGGAACCGCTCGGCGAACCGGCCGGCGACGAACAGCGTCGAGGGGATGAGGTGCAGGCTCCAGGCATCGCCGCCGCTGCCGACGAGCTCCGCCAGCCGGGCGTGGAAGGCGGCGATGATCCCCTCGCGCCATGTGAGCCAGCGCTCGCGCAAAGGGCCCTCCACGAGGGCCGCCCGCGCGGCAAACCGCCGTGCATCGCCCGCGCCGAGGGCGGGCCGGGCGAGCGGCTCGACATCACTGCCGGCCGCGGCGACGAAGCGGGCAAACGTGGCGTCGTCGAGCCCCGCGGCCACGCCCGGGCAATGGAGCCAGCCGTCGTGCGGGAGCACGATCGCCACGCCATGGATCGCCGGCGCGGTGCGCGTCCGGCCGACGAGCTCCGCCACGAGCGCCTCCACCGCCGCCTGCACACGCGGGTCGAGGATGTTGTAGTGCGGGCTGCGGTCGCCTTCGGTGGCGAGCGGCCGGCCATCGCGCCCCACCGCGACCACGCCTGCGGCCGCCCCACCTCCGGCGGCGATCAGGGCGTCGAGCTCCGGCACGGGGCCGTTGCACACGATCCCCGGAACGAGCCCGAGCCGTTCGCGGGCGTACACCCGGCAGAGAAGACCGAGCACGTCTTTCGGCACCGGATCGAGCCCGCCGGCAAAGGAGCCACCCGAGTCCCAGCGCGGCGCGTAGCACGCCCGGGCCGTGGGCCAGAGCGCGGCACCATCGGCATACACGCCCACGAGCGCGCCGGCGGCGCCTTGGGCGAGCGCCTGGTCGGCGGAGCGGCGCACGCCGCCGAGAAAGGCATTCCAGTCGGCGGCTGCCTTGCCCGACGCCGCATCGACCCGCTCGACCGCGCCAAATCGCGTGAAATCGGGATCGCCCACGTGCATGTAGAGCCGCCGCGCGCCCTCCACGGGCGGCTGCCTCGCAGCCACCGCCCCCGGCCCCGTAAGCACCCGCACCTTGCCGAACAGGGCCGGTGACCGGGCCGACAAATTCGTGAGCACAAGCAGGGGCGCGCGGGTGCGCGGCCAAAACACGAACCGCCGAGTGCCGATGCGGCCGTGCCGGCCGGCGGCGCCGATCACCGGCAGCCGTAGATCGATGCCGCTCGAGGCGGTGGCCCGCACCTCGCCCGCGGCCTCCTCGAGCACCGCGAGCCCGAGCACCATTTCCTGCTCGAGCGGATAGTCCACCTCCACCAGATGCGGCATGCCCGGCTCGGCCGCCGGCAGGGCCACGGCCTCCCAGGCCGGGCCGGTGGCGGCGGGCGGCAGACGGAGCATCGGCCCGAGATCGTGGCTTTCGAGCGCCGAGTGCCCGACGGCGAGCAGCCCGGTGAGCCGCGGCACCATGGTGGCCACGCTCGGGAGCTTGGGCACCGTCGGCAGGGGCATATTTTGCAAGGCCGCCGTCGGGAGCGGCATTTTCGGAAGCGCGAACGAAGGCTTGGGCATCTTCGGGAGCGTGATGCCGGGCACTGGCAACGAAGGCAGCCCCATCCCGGGCATGCGGCGCAGCCGTTCGAGCAGCTTCGGGCTGCCCGGATCGAGTTCGTAGACCATGCTCCACGGCACGTCGGGCGGATCGAACGGCGCCTCGGAAAGCGCGAGCAGCTGCACGGTGCGCGTCGCCACGGCCCGCGACCAGCGCAGGCCGCCGCGTTCGGAGAGCTCGAGGACGACGTCGAAGCCGCCCTCCTCGGCAGGCACCGGGAGCACGAGCCGCAGCGGCAGGCATTCGCGCACGCCGGCCTCGGCCGGACCCGCCTCCTGCACGGCCACCGTCTCCACGTGGGTGTCGGCGGGCGCACCTGACCGCCGCACGCGCGCCGTGAGCTCGTAGGCCGCCGCCGACGCCGCCGGGCCGGCCACGAGCGGATGCACCGTGAGCGCGACCGCTTCACCGGTGCGGCGCAGCGCCGATTCCCCCTGCGCGAAGGCAACCCGCAGTTCGTCTCCGGGGGCACGGCCGATCGACAGGCGATTGCCCTCGGTATCGAGCGACTGCTCTGCGGCCGCGGTGAGCAGCCCGACGACGGTCCCATCGAACACCACCGGCTGCTCGCCGGTATCGCGCCGCGCGAGCCGCACCCGCAGCCGGGCCCGGCGCCAGTCTGCGACCGCGATCTCGACGCCGTTCATGTCGAGCCCGCGCGGCTCGTGAATCTCGATCGTGCCGCCGGCGGCGTGCATCGTGGCGAGAGCCGCAGGATCGGCCGACAACAGCCGCCACTCCACCGCCTGGGGCGCTGTGCCCGGATCGACGAGCTCGATCTGCCCCACACGGGCCGCCGGCTTCCCGCCGCCCCAAGTGATCCGCAGCCGCACCGGCACCGCCTCACGCGGCGAGGCGGGTTGTGCCTGAGCCACGGGGATACCGGCGCAGAGGGCGATCACGACGCCCGCGCAGAGGATCATCCGGCGCAACTGTTCCGCGACACTCGTCACCGTCGGTCCGCCCATGAGGTTTCGCAAGGGGCGGGGATGATAGCGGCGGCGGCAAACCGGGAAAACGCGGGTTTGCCGCGGCAGACGGTGGCATGCGGCATGGAAAAACGGGATCGTCCGCCACCCGGTGTCCCGTCGCTCCCGCTCCGGGCTTGTGGGGGCAGGAAGCCCGAGGCGTGAGCCGAGAGGACGCCCCGTCACATGCAAGCCCGAGGCGTGAGCCGAGAGGACGCCCCGCTCTCAGCCCAGGGCTTCGGCAGAGAGTGGCACGCTCGGCGCATCCGGTGCGGTCGCCGCGAGGAGTTCCTCGGCAACGGCTGGGCAGCGATCCGCCACGTCGGAGAGCTCGAAGAAGTCGTCGGGCTTTGCGAAGAGCCGGGCCACCCGCTCGCCGTCGGCCATGCACTCGGCGACGAGGTGCCAGCCGTTCGTCACGATCGCCATCGACTCTGAGGCCGATACGATCACACGGTCGCGCGGCTCGTGATGCCAGTCGGTGAACAGGCCGATCAGGCTGCGGGCGTCGCCCCCGCCAGAGGCGGCGCGATCGCGCCAGCCGGCGAGATCGACGAGTGTCGCGCCCACGTCGGCAGGCGTCACGAGATCGCCATATCGCTGGCCGGCCATGCGGCCATCGGCGGCCACGAGGATCGCCGGCAGGTGCACCCATTCACCGTAGGGCCTGCCGCGCGTGTCGTCTGCCGCCGCGCACCCCACCTGACCATGAAGCCCGAGCGGCATCCCGCGCAGGCCCACGACGGCGATCGCCCACCCCGGATCGAGCGCCCGGACGGCGGCGACGAGCCCGCCCAGGCAGGCATCGAAGAGCGTGAGCTGGCCGGCAAACGCCTGCCGGTAGCCCATGATGGCGTCGGGGTCGGTGTCGGCGGTGACGGCGAGATCTGGCACGTGCGCGCCCGCTGGCGGCGGCGGGTCGTCTGGATCGACGTAGGCTTCGCGGAAGGAGGGCGGCGCGTCCCAGGCCGTGCCGAGGCTGCCGGCGTGGCACCACACGAGGCGATGGCGGCCGGCTGCGACGATCTCCTCTGCCCGCGCGAAGAGCCGCGCGAGGTTCGTGAGCGCGGTGTCGGCGGCGGGCGTGGCTTCTGGCGCGGACGGCACGGCCACGATCTCGACCCCCGCGGGCCGCTCGGGCAGCCGGGGATCATCGGTCACGATCACCGCCGGCCATCCAGCCGCGGCGGCGGCGGCCCACAGCCACCCCGCGGCGGTCAGGTCGGCGAGAGTGCGGCGGGGATCGAGCGCCGTGGCCACGAGGCGATCGAGCGTGATGCCCGCCGCCGCGAGCGCGTCGAACGTGGGCGTCGAGACCCACGTGGCACCGTAGCTCGAGAGCATCCAGGCCGGCAGGCGGTCGGCCGTGACGACGACGAGCCCGCCGGCAAAACACGAACCCACCGGGGCGGCACTGGATGATGAGGTCATACGGGCATTGTGCACGATCCTGCCCGAGATGTCCGATCCTCGCCACAGGACGGGCGTTCCGCGTGAAGGGGCCCTCGTGCCAGAGGCCTGGCGGAGGAGGGAACGCGATAGCCCCGGGAATGACAGGCTGAAGCCTGTCCTCCGCTGATGACGACGGATTGCCTTTCCTCCCGGCATCATCCATGCTCCCCGGGTCGCTTTCAGTCCCCGAGAACCACACCGCATGCCAGGCCACCCCGCCTACCGCACGAGCCCGCAGGCCATCACCGGCATGCCGCCAGGCGTGCCCTACATCGTGGGCAACGAGGCGGCCGAGCGGTTCAGCTATTACGGCATGAAGGCGATCCTCGTCGTGTTCATGACCACGCTCCTCGCCGGCCGCGACGGCAGCCCGGCGCCGATGGGCGAAGGCGAGGCGAAGTTTTGGTATCACGCCTTTTCGTCGGCCGTCTATTTCTTCCCGCTCGTGGGCGCGATCGTGGCCGACTTCGTGCTCGGCAAATACCCCACGATCATGCTGCTCTCGCTCGTGTATTGCGCCGGCCACGCGGCGCTCGCGCTCGACGAGACGCGCACCGGCCTGGCTCTGGGCCTCGGGCTCATCGCCGTGGGCTCCGGGGGCATCAAGCCCTGCGTCTCGGCGCACGTGGGCGATCAGTTCGGGCCCTCGAACGAGAAACTCCTGCCGCGCGTGTTCAGCTGGTTTTATTTCGCGATCAACCTCGGGGCGTTCGTGTCGAGCCTGCTCACCCCGTGGCTGCTCGAGCACTCGGGCCCGGGCTGGGCGTTCGGCGTGCCGGGCCTGTTCATGGCGGCGGCCACGGTCATCTTCTGGCTCGGCCGCCGCTCGTTCGTGCACGTGCCGCCGGCCGGGCTCGGGGCCCTCAGGGAGGCCTTTGCTCCCGAGGCGTTGGCGGCGCTCGGCCGGCTCGCGGTGGTGTATGGCTTCGTCGCCTTCTTCTGGGCACTCTTTGATCAGACGGGGTCGTCGTGGGTGCTGCAGGCCGCGAAGCTCGATCGCACCTTCGCGGGCATCGAGTGGCTGCCGTCGCAGGTCCAGGCCATCAATCCGCTGCTCGTGCTCGCCTTCATCCCGCTGTTTTCGTATCTCGTGTGGCCTGCCATCGAACGGATCACGCCGTTCCCCCCGCTGGCCCGCATCGCCACGGGGCTGTTTCTGGCGGCCGCCTCGTTCGCGATCATCGCGGCCGCCGAGTGGCGGATCGAGGCGGGCGGGCGGCCGACGATCGGCTGGCAGATCGCCGCCTATGCCGTGCTCACTGCCGCCGAGATCATGGTGAGCGTGACATGCCTGGAGTTCTCCTACACGCAGGCCCCGCTCGCGCTCAAAAGCCTGGTGATGGGCCTGTATCTCCTGAGCGTGTCGGCGGGCAATCTCCTGGCGGCCGGCGTCAACTGGGCGACCACCGGAAGCGACGGGCTGCCGCTGGTGACGGGCACCACCTACTACCTCTTGTTCGCCGGAGCGATGCTCGCGGCCGCGGTGTGCTTCGTGCCCGTGGCGGCATTGCTGCCCACGCGCCGTTATATTCGTCCGGAAGCATGAGGAGCCGCCCCATGATGCCCCCCCGCCCCCTGCCGTTCCGTCGCGTGCCCCGCCGCATGCTGCTTGCGGGCGCGGCGTCGGCTGTCGGCCTCGGAGCCGCACGGTCGTTCGCCGCCGCACCGGAGCCTGCCGTGAAGCACGTGCCCTTCACGATCTCGCTCGCCGAGTGGTCGCTCCACAAGACGATCTTCGGCGGCAAGCTCGACAATCTCGACTTCCCCAAGACCGCCCGCCGTGAGTTCGGGATCGAGGCCGTCGAATACGTCAATCAATTCTTCAAGGACAAAGCCCGCGACGACGACTACATCGCCGAGCTCGCCAAACGCTCGGCCGACGAAGGCGTCACCAACGTGCTCGTGATGTGCGACGGGCTCGGGAACCTCGGCGACCCCGACGCCACGGCCCGCACGCAGGCGATTGAAAACCATTTTCCGTGGGTCGAGGCGGCCAAGCGGCTCGGGTGCCACTCGATCAGGGTCAACGCCGCAAGCAAGGGCTCGTTCGCGGAGCAGCAGAAGCTCGCGGCCGACGGCCTGGGCCGGCTCGCCGAATTCGCGGCCCAGCTCGGCATGAACGTGATCGTGGAAAACCACGGCGGGCTGTCGAGCAACGGCGAATGGCTGGCCGGCGTGATGCAGGCGGTAAACCGCCCCAACTGCGGCACGCTCCCCGACTTCGGCAACTTCCACGACTACGACCGCTATCGCGGCGTCGAGGAACTGATGCCCTTCGCGAAGGGCGTGAGCGCGAAGAGCCACGAATTCGACGAGGCCGGCAACGAAGTCCGCACCGACTACGACCGCATGCTCCGGCTCGTGGTGGCGGCGGGCTATCACGGCTGGGTGGGCATCGAATACGAGGGCACCGCCCTCCCCGAAGCCGAGGGCATCCGGGCCACCAAGAAACTGCTCGAGCGGGTGCGAGACTCCCTCACGGCCTGAGCGTCCCTTGCGTGGGGCACGCGTGCTACGCCGGGGCGTTGACTCCCGGATTCGGCCGTCGGTAGAAATTCAAGTCTTCATCATGACCTCCAAGCGCACGGCCGTTCTCGAATCCAACCGTGAGCGGCTCGCCAGACTGCTCCGCGTCGGCCCCACCCATGTCGGGCAGGGTGTGTTCGCGGCCCGTCGGCTGCGGGCCGGAATCGTGATCGGGGAAATCAAGGGCGAGGTGCTCGACGAGCACCCCGAAGACCCGTCGTATTGCATGGAATTGCCGAGTGGCAAGGTGCTCGAACCGTCGGCGCCGCTGCGGTTTGTGAACCACAGTTGCGATCCCAACTGCGAACTTTTCTATTGGTTCGACGAGGACGAGGGCCCCCAGGAAGACCGCTTGTGGCTGCAGACGATCCGTTCCATCGAGCCTGGCGAGGAGCTCTCGATAGATTACTGCTGGCCGGCCGACGCGGCGATTCCGTGCTGCTGCGGAGCGACGGGCTGCCGCCGGTGGATCGTGGACCCGGCGGAGCGGCACCTGCTGCCGGCCGACCCGGACGCTGGCGCGGGCCCGTGCTCGCCGTCGCCATCGGCCTGACCGCCGTCGCGATCTTCGGCATCTCGCGGCTCCGGCTCGACGACGATCTCCGCTCGCTGCTGCGCGACAGCGACGCCGAATTCCGCCAGATCGACGAGGTGGCCGCCCGCTTCGGCGCCCCCGAACGCGATTGCATCATCCGGGCCACGGCCCGCGGCGGCGACGTGTTCGACGCCCAGGCTCTCGAGGAGCTGCGAGGCCTGTGCACGGCCCTCGCCAAGGTGCCTGGCGTGGACGATGTGCGGTCGATCTTCGACGTGCGCCGCCAAGGGGTGGCCGGGGCCCTGCTGCCGGTGATCCCCCGCACCGACGGGCCGCTCGACGAGTCGTCCCGGGCCGCGGCCCGGCAGCGTGCGGCCGCCCATCCGCTCGTGTCCGGCCATCTCCTTTCGGCCGACGGGGCTTCGTCGCTCGTGCTCGCGCGGCTCGACGAGGCGGCGAACTCGGCCACAAACCTCGGTGGCTCGATCGATGCGATCGAACACGTGCTCGGCCGCTGTCGCCGTGCGGCAGCCAGCCTCCAGCTCGAATTCACCGGTCTTCCCCCGCTGCGGCATCAGGCATCGCAGGCGCTCAGGCGCGACATGCTCGTGTTCAATTCGCTCGGCCTCACGCTGGCCTTCATCCTCTCGGCGACGGCCGCCCGCAGCCTGCGCTCGACGGTCGTGGCGTGCGTGCCGCCGTTCGTGGGTGCGGTGTGGGCGATGGGCATCCTCGGGCTCTGTGGCGCGCCGGTCAACGTGCTCACGAGCGTCGTGCCCTCGCTCGCGCTCGTGGTGGGCACCTGCGACTCGATCCACTTCATCGAAGACATGCGTCGCACGCGGCGGCGGGGCGTGGACGCCGTGGCGGCCTCGGCCGGCGCGATGCAGCGGATCGGCGCGGCCTGCGGGCTCACGAGCCTGGTGACCGCGATCGGCTTCGCGTCGCTCGCCGCCGCCAAGATCGAGGCGGTGCGGATGTTCGGCCTGGCGGCCGCAGCCGGCGCGGTCGCGAGCTTTCTGGCCGTGACGCTGCTCACGCCCTTGCTGGCCTCGACCGCCTGGTGCCGGGGCATGCATCTGGGCCATTCGTGGCGGCCGGCTGGCCGGCTCGCCGCCATGCTGACGGCGTTTTCCCTGCGGCACACCCGCGCGATCGCCGCGGTCGGCTGCATGGCCACCGCGATCCTGGCGGTCGTCGGCTCGCGGATCGAAGCCGACAACCGAATCGCCGACGCGTTGCCGCGCGGGGCGGCGGCGTCGCGGGCGCTTTCGCATGTAGACCGCGACTTCGGCGGGGCATCGGGCGTGGACGTGATCGTGCGCTGGCCGGAGGGTGTCGCCTGGCACGATGCCGCCGTCGGCGACGCGCTCGCCGCGACCCACCGCGCTCTCCAGGCCGATGGACGCCTCGCTGCGCCGCTCTCGCTGGCCACCGTCACGGCGGCGCTTCCCGAGCGGGCCCGCCGCCGGCTCGACCCCGCGGAGTTTCGCGAGATGGTCGATCCTGCGGCCCGGATGGCGATCGTGCGGGCCCGGGTGAGCGACCTCGGCTCGCGGGCGCTCGACGGCATCTACGGGAACATCGAGACGCGGCTCGCCGCCCTGGCCGCCGAGCGGCCCGGCTGGGAGTTTACGCTCTCGGGAATGTCGGTCGTGTCGGCCCGCAACATCCGCCAGCTC
>JAIXPT010000411.1 GCA_027486095.1 Planctomycetaceae bacterium
ACGATGGCACAAGCGCGCCGATGGCACACCAGCACTGTATTGAAGGACGGCCGGGTGCTGGTGGCCGGCGGCACTGGAGCTTCCGGTCAAGCCTTGGCCACGGCCGAGCTTTACGATCCTGCGACCGGCAAGTGGACGGCTGTCCCGGCCATGAATACCGCGCGCCTGTCCGGGCATGCCGCCACCTTGTTGGCGAGCGGGAAGGTGCTCGTGATGGGTGGCATGGCTAACGCCACGGATACCACCAATGCGGCGGAAATTTTCGATCCTGCGACATTGAAATGGACTGCGGTGGCCAACATCGGCGTGAGCGCCCGGAGGCAGCACCAAGCCACCTTGTTGCTGGATGGCACGGTGCTCGTCACCGGTGGACTGAATAATTCGTCTCAGTATCTCTCCAGCGCAGAAATATACAGCCCTGTGGCGAATAGTTGGACGAGTGTCGGCAATCTTCTCACTCTCCGAGCGAATCATGCGGCAGTGTTGTTGCCCAATGGCAAGGTGGTGATTGCCGGAGGCGACACCAGTTTTACTGGGGTTGATGTCTATGATCCGGTAGCCAAGACATTTTCATCCGGTGGCAACATGACCCGGGCCAGGAACCTTCCCACCGCCACGTTGCTGGGCGATGGCCGGGTGCTGCTCTGCGGTTCACTCAGCGGCACGGGCCTGGGCACGGCGGAAATCTACAATCCCACCACGCAAACCTCCGCCCTGGTCGCGACTCCTCCGGTGGCGCGTTACCACCACACGGCCACCCTTCTCCCGAGCGGCAAGGTCTTGATTGCCGGGGGGGTGGTTTCCGGCGGCACTGCGGGCGGTGCCAGCGGGAGTTCGGAAGTGTATGATCCGGCCACCCAGCTCTGGACCGTTGGCGGGGCTTTGAGCGGAGCCCGCTCCGGGCATGCGGCCTCGCTCCTTGCCACCGGCGAGGTGCTCCTCACCGGCGGCACGATGGCCAGCGTGGCGCTGAACTCCTCGGATCGCCTATTGAGCGGCGACACCCTTGTGATGGCCTCGGGGCTCGGTGCGGTGGGCCTCACGGCGGAGCAGTCCGCCGGTTATCTCTACCAACAGAACGATCCGACCGCAGTGGGCTACAATCCCAACGAAGAGCATGCCCTCAAGGCGAACGACAGCTTCTGGGCCCTGCGGGACGATTTGAATGTGGCGAGCCTCTCGGCGGCCTACACCTCCGAACCCTTTGCCCTCGTTGCCTACACCGCCCCGGATGGCCGCCCGGCGATGCGTCCCTTCCGCGTGCTCCGCGAGGACAGCCGCTACAAGTTCAGTTATCAATGGACGGCCGGCACCAAGCTGCAGGGGCCGCTGCCCTTGCCCTTGCTGCCCTTGCCGCAGAAAGCGGATGGCAGCATCGCCAACACCGAAGTCGCGGGCGTGGCGGATTCGGCCGCAGCGGCAGGCTCGCCGGCATCCTATGCGAGCTTCACCTTCGAGGATCGCAAGGGCTACAAGTGGGTTTACCGCGGGCCCCATGCCACGAGCGCCCCGACCTTCGGCATGCAGTGGTATTATCCCATGCAGGCCGGATTCTTTGTTCCGGGGCTGTCCACTCCGCCCGCTTTAGGCACCAAGCTTCCCTTCCTCCGTCCGCTGACCAGTGGCGTCGCCCAAGGGGATGCCGTGAGCGGCACTTCCCTGACCGTGACCTACTCGCCGACCTGGCCGACGGCGGTGCCTTCGCTGCGGATCGCCGAGACCCTCACTCTGGCCAAATTCGGTCTGCCGGATGTCCGCAATCAGAATAGTGCCGAGATTCTCTACCAGCAGTCGATCGCCAAAGGTGGCACCACCAAGCCCAGCGTGACCCTGCACGATCCGACCCGCTACAAAGTGACACCACTGAAAGATGTCGGGCTCACCGCCCTGCCCGACACCCTGAAAACAAGCGTTTATCAGGGGAAAACTTATTTCCAAGGGCTTCCGCCGCATTTGCAGAGCCGCTTTTTCTTCGATTCGCTGGCCAGCGCCAAGGGCAGCCTCATTCTCAAGGGCGAATTCCACGATGAAATCGCCGGCGAGGATTACCTCGACCTCAATGTGCTCTCGGCCAACGACATGGCGGCCCTCAAAGCGCTTGCCGTGAACGAGGAGGCTCCCATCAAAGCCAAGTGGGAGAGCGCGATCGACAGCCTGGAGACGCCCGTCGAGACCTTCGTGGAGAATCCCTCGAAGCGCGGCAGCTATACGGTGAGCACCGATCCCGCTCTCACCTATCTCGCCGGGGCCACCGCGCTGGCCACGATGCCGGATTCCGACAGCGCCCGCGACAGCTATGCCCTCACCGCCACGGGGCGGGGCGAGGGCTATGCCACGCTCTTGTTCGGCGACGGGGAAAACCCCGATCTCACGCCGCCGGGCGATCCCCCGGTGATGCAGATCATCAAGGTGGTGCCGGAACTCTCCAACGGCGACCTCAAGGTGCGCCTCTCCACCAACCCGCTGGATGAGCAGGTGAGCCTCCGCCACAGCGGCGATTTCGCCGCGGTTCCGGAAAACTATGAGTTCGAGTGGCGCTCCGCTCCGCCCACCGCCAGCGGCACCCAGCCGGCGACTTACACTTTCACGAACACCACTTATCTCGGAAACTCCGCGAGCGCATCCAGCCGCCAGTGGCGCTATGTCCAGTCGCCTGGCTCCTCTCAGTTGGGCTTGGGCGACTACTCCGTGGACACCCTGCCGTTGCCCGGCACGGTCATGATTCGCAAGCCGGGATACGATGCCTCCACCGGACTGCCCGGGCTGATGCTGCGCTCGGTGGGCGCGGTGAATTTCACCAGCGGCATTCCCTCGAACATGGTCTTCAGTGCCGCGCTGGGAGATCTGGACGGCTTTGTGCTCTACATCAATGGCAGTGCCGCCGTGGTGGACGCCAACCGTGTGGCAGCCCTTGAAAGCCTCGTCACCGGAATGGCCTACGATCTCAAACTCGTCCGTGCCGCCAGCCGCGACGACTTGCCCGACGAGGGCCGCAGTCAGGTTCGGATCGCCGAGATCGGTGGCGGCCTGTGGTTCACGATCTTCGACCCCTCGGGCAGCATGGTCGTCGATATCGCCGAGGCCGACCTGCCCGCCAAGTCCGCGGAAATTGCCACCCTCAAGGCCCGCCTCGATGGGCTGTGGGCGACCACCAACCTGCTTGCCGAGGATAAGGTGAGCGTGCTCAAGGCGGCCAGCGACATCACCGGCCGGGATCTCAGCCAGAGCGCCACCTCGGGACTCAGCGCCACCGGCTTGCCCAAGCAATTCGCCTTGGCCGAGAGCTTCTTCATCAAGGGGCTCAACACCATCGAAATCGGGCTGTTCACTTCCGCCGACGAGGGCACGACGAGCACGGTCGATTTCCGCCTCGAGGGATCCAGCCGCACCGACAAGGTGGTGGAGGCAGGTGCTCCTTGGATCGCGGCCACCGGCACCCCGGCGCTGAACAACACGGCGATTCTCGGCGGTTCCCCCACGGCCCCGCTCGGCAGCCCGCTGCTCGCCATGAGCGACAACTACTTCACGGTGCGCTACCGCGCCAAGCCGCTGCTCACCGACGGCACCACCAATCCCGCCTACGCCCTCACCGGCAACGGCGCTTGGACTAACTGGACCCGGCCGGTGCTGGTGGAAGGCTGGATCAAGCGCGTGCTCGCGGCGATCAATCCCTTCAACCAGCGGATGACCGATCTCTACAACAACGCGGTCAACACCGATGTGAGCCTGCTCACCCAGGCCGGCACCCGCTGGGAGGGCGACATCGCCCTTACCCTCGATGCCGTCAACGACTACGGCCTGATCGAAATCTATGAGACCCTGCTCAAGCGCGGCAAGGGCATCAGCATCAATTCCGGCTATAACTACGGCCCGGCCAACGACGCTCTGCTGCTCGCCGCCGGCTACCTCAGTGATCTCTACACGATCCTCGGCAACGAGGCGTTCGCCGATGCCGCCAATCCGACGATCTCCATCGACGACTCCACCACCACCACCGAGATCAACACCTCGCGCTTCTCCTTCGAGGGCCAGGTGGCCAGCGTGCTCGACGAGGAACTGGCCCTGCTGCGCGGCCGCGATGATTTCCTGAGCCCGCAGACGACCCAGTCGCCCTTCTACAACCGCCTGTTCTGGAACTACACCCGCGGCATCGATGCCGGAGAGGCGCTCTACGCCACGAACTACAACATCAAGGAAAAGGCAGGCAGCAGCACCGAGGACGGCTCGATCAATGCCGCCGATGCCCAGCGGATGTTCCCGCAGGGCCACGGCGACGCCTACGGCCACTACCTTACCGCGCTCAAGGGCTACTACCAGCTCCTGACCAACGCGAACTATACCTGGGTGCCGCGCACCGAGTCGCTCAACATCCTCGGCAACACCGTGGCGGTGGACTACCAGGACGAACGCAAGTTCGCCGAAGCCGCCTCCAATGTGGCACGCACCGCCGAGCAAATTGTTGCCCTCAGCTTCCGCCAGCAATACCGCGATGACCCCGGGGAAGGCTGGCAGTCGTTCCGCGACGGCAAATTCAACTCGGCAACCGGCAACACCCGCTCCTGGGGCCTCGATGAATGGGCCTCCCGGGCAGGCCAGGGCGCTTTCTACCACTGGGCGGTGGGCAATGCCATGCTGCCCGATGTCGATGCCGCCCACACCGGCATCCAGAAGATCGATCGCAGCACCGTACCGGAATTGGAGTTGCTGGCCGCCTGCGGCGAGTCGTTCCAGACCACCCTCGACAACGCGAACTCCCACCTGAACCCGCTCGGACTCAGTCCCGGTGCCATTGCCTTCGACATTGACCCCAATCTGTTGCGCTCCGGCAAGTCCCATTACGAGCAGATTTATGATCGCTCGCTGGCCGCCGTGCTCAATGCCAAGGGTTCCTTCGACCAGGCGGCGAAAATGACCCGCCTGCTCCGCAATCAGGAAAACCAGGTCAGCGATGCCAATACCAAAATCCAAGACCAGGAACGCGCTTTCAACTACCAGTTGATCGACCTCTACGGCAGTCCCTATTCCGGGGATGTGGGTCCTGGTAAAACCTATGTCCAAGGCTACAACGGCCCTGACCTTGCCAACTGGTTTGTGATCGATCGTCCCTATACTTTCACCAACAATGAGCCGACGATCAATTTTGTCTCCCGGGTTCCTATCGGGATTTCAAATTTCACCGGGTTCAACGATCTGGCCGCCGTGACCGGTTCGGCGGTGAACAATACCAAAGAGGTCAATGTCAACTACACACCATCAATGCTCGGGCAGTTTGCAGATGTCTGGAAGCCCGAGATCGAACTTGGATCGAGAAATGTTACAGGCCGCATTCAGAAGGCATTGATTGATACTCAACTGGCGAAAATGGAGATGCAGGCCATGGCGAAGGATCTGGAAGCCGACTACGAGGCATTCGATCGAAAAGGGGAATTGCTGACCGAGATGTTTCAAATCCATGACGAAAATCTCGTAGAATACGAAAGGATAGGTAAGATCAAGCAAGCCCTGGGAATATCGGTCGGGCTCATGATGATCACAGAGAAGGGACTTAGTGGGAAAGCATCATCTCTCATGACGAAGGCCGAACACGCGGCGGAGGCGCTGCCGAAGGTCGTCGGAATGGCAGCCGATGGCTTCAGCAGTGCAAGAGCCGCGCTCCTTGTTGCCGGCCACGCCGCAGGCTCAAGTTTCAAGTTAGCTTCCAATATTCTTCAGATCGCAGTCGGTGTGCAGCAGGCCTTGATCGGTTCGTTTGAGGCCCAGCGGAACAAATACCTTCTGGAGAAAGGTTACACTTACGAGGAAATCCAAGAGATTTACGAATATGAAACCCAGCTGCGTTCCATCATGGAAAGATTCCGTGGGATGGAAGCCGCTTCCCTGAAGCTGCAGCAGGCCGCGGAATCCCTAAGGAACATCCTGGCCGAGGGCGACCGCATCCAGCTGGAGCGGGAGATTTTCCGCAAGCGCGCGGCCACGCAGGTGCAAGGCTATCGCACCAACGACCTGACCTTCCGCGCCTTCCGCAACGAATCGCTGGAGCAATACCGGACGCTGTTCGATCTTGCCAGCCGCTATACCTACCTGGCAGCCAAGAGCTACGATTACGAGACTGGCCTGCTGGGTTCCGCGCAGGGCCAGGCGGTGATCTCGAAGATCGTCAGCTCCCGCGCACTTGGGGATCTCTCCGGCGGCAAGCCGCAGGCGACGGTGAGCACGCTCGGGGATTCGGGTCTGGCTGGCACTATGGCCCAGTTGCAGGCGGACTTTTCCGTGGCCGAGGGCCGTCTCGGCATTAACAATCCGGACACCAACGGCACGCTGATCTCGCTGCGTCAGGAGCTTTTCCGCATCCTCGATGATCCGGCGATCACCAGTGACGACACCGCCTGGAGACAGACGCTGGAGCAGCACATGGTCAGCGACCTGATGAGTGATCCGGACGCCGCAGTGATGTGCCGGAACCTGCGCAAGCCGGACGGTTCCAAGGTGCCCGGCATCGTGATCCCCTTTGGCTCCACCATTGAGCACGGCAAGAACTTCTTCGGCCTGCCGACGGCGGGCGGCGATCACCTGTTCTCGGCCTCGAACTTTGCCACGAAGATCTACTCGGTGGGCGTGATGTACCAGGGTTATGTGGGCATGGATCCTTATGCGGAATTCAACCCTGGCGCAGGCGCAGCTGATACCAACGACCCGAACGTGCTCAGCGCCACGCCGTATCTCTATCTGATCCCTGTGGGAGCGGACAAGATGCTGGCCCCGCCGCTGGGTGACACCGGGGCGGAGCGTTCGTGGATGGTGAAGGATCAGGCCCTGCCGCTGCCCTACAATCTGGGAGCCACCGCATTCTCCTCCACCCAATTCTTCAGTGCCGATGGCACCTTGAGCGAAAAACCGTGGATTCTGCGCAAGCATCAGGCCTTTCGCGCGGTCAATGATGCTGCCTTCTTCTACGGGCTGCAGCCCGCCGAGTTCGGCAGCGCGCGCCTTGTCGGTCGCAGTGTCTGGAACACTCAGTGGAAGATCGTGATTCCGGCTTATGGCCTCCTGAACGACGAGCAGACCGGCCTCACGCGCTTTGCTGCCTCGGTGCAGGACATCAAGCTCTTCCTCCGGACTTACTCTCACTCTGGCAACTGATGAATTTGTCCCGCAAGATTGCTTTGACCGGTGTCGCAGGTGGGGTGCTCCTCGCCTGGCTGGCTGCGTCCCGGTTCGGCTTTTTGGGTTCTGGTGCCGCGCCCGGGAAGCCGAGTGCCTGGCGGCAGGGGGCACCGACGAATACGGTCACGGATTCCGAGGAGATTTTCAAACGAGCCTTCTGGCGGCGTCCTGGCAAGGATGACGAAATCCTGCACGCTGAGCGCCATGAGTGGAGAGATGGGGACGGCTTGCAGCGCTGGCAATGGTTCCTTGTGGTGAAGGCCTCCCCGCAGCTGATCAAGGACCTCAGGGACGACAACGCCTTCGGCCTTGTGCCGGGTGCAGCGGGTACGTTGAACCCCGAGGCTCCGAGTTGGTTTGTCTTCAAGCCGGATGAGTTCTCGATCTTCCAGTCTCCACATGCCGGGATGCGGCTGATGTTCAGCAAAACCGACAACGTCCTTTACGCCACCGATTCCGGGCGGGGCTTCACCAAGGGCGCACCTGAGCCTGCCAAACAGGCAGCGCCACCCACCGCTTCCGGCCGTTTGCCAACGACCCCTCCACCTATTTCAAAACCATGATTGAAACTCTACCACGTTTTCTAAGGGCCGGCCTTTTGATCTGGGTCATCGCCCAGGGCCTCGGAACCACCCAGGCCGACGTACCGCAACAACTCAACCATCAGGGCCGTGTGGCGGTGAATGGAGTGAACTTTGACGGCAACGGGCAATTCAAGTTCGCGTTAGTGAATGCCGATGGAACGTTCTCCTATTGGAGCAACGACGGCACCAGCAGTGCCGGCTTGGAGCCAACCTCGCCAGTAACGCTTCCGGTGACCAAGGGGCTCTACTCGGTGCTGTTCGGCAACACGACGCTCGCCAATATGACGGCGCTTCCCCCGAGTGCCTTGGATCATGACGATGTGCGTCTGCGAATCTGGTTCAATGACGGAAGCAGCCGTGGTTCTCAACTCATCACGCCCGATCAGCGCCTTGCTGCAGCACCCTATGCGCTGCTTTCGGCCAAGTCGACATCGGCCGATGGTTTCACCGGATCGCTATTGGGCGATGTGACCGGCACGCAGGGCGCGACTTCGATTGCTGCTGCGACGGTGACGGGAAAGCCTTTGACGGGTTATGTCTCCGGCGCGGGAACCCTCAGCGCCTTCGACACGATTCTGAGTTCGATCGGCAAACTCAACGGCAACAACGAACTGAAGGCCAATCGCGACAGCCCCACGATCGCCAACCCGACATTCACCGGCACGGTGCAAGGCATCACCGCTTCGATGGTGGGACTCGGTAATGTTAGCAACACCTCGGATGCGGGCAA
>JAIXPT010000375.1 GCA_027486095.1 Planctomycetaceae bacterium
GCGGGCCTGGTGAAGGGAGTTCGTTCGTGCTGACCGGCGTCATCGAGTGGTCGCTCGCGAATCGCGCGCTCGTGATCGCGCTGTTCGTGCTCATGGCCCTCAGCGGCTTGTATGCGGCCACGCAGATCCCCGTCGATGCCGTGCCAGACCTCGTCAATATCCAGGTGCAGGTGGTCACCGAGGCGGGCACGCTGCCGCCCCTCGAGGTGGAGCGGCTGATCACCTATCCCGTGGAGCTGGCCGTGAGCGGCCTGCCCGACGTCGAGGAGATCCGCAGCATCTCGCGGCTGGGCATCTCGCTCGTCACCGTCGTGTTTCGCGAGGGCACCGACATCCTCCGTGCCCGCCAGCTCGTAGCCGAGCGGCTGCCGGCGGCCAAGGCCGCGATGTCACAGGCCGACGCCGATCCCCAGCTCGGCACACTCTCGACGGCGCTCGGCGAAATCCTCCAGTTCGAGGTGAAGGGGGCCGGCAAGAGCCCGATGGACCTGCGCAGCATCCTCGAATGGGAGATCGCCCCGATGATGCGCACGGTGCCGGGTGTCACCGACATCAACTCCCACGGCGGCTTCGCCAAGAGCTACGAGGTGCAGATCGACCCCGATCGGATGTCGTCGCAGGGCATCTCGTTGGGGGAGGTCCTCCACGCGCTCGATCGCAACAACACCAGCACCGGCGGCGGCTACATCGTGAAGAACGGCGAGCAGCGGTTCATCCGTGGCGAGTCGCTCTTGCAGTCGATCGAAGATATCGAGAAGGTGATCGTGCGCAGTCCGGCGGGCGGCGTGCCGGTGCTCATTCGCAACATCGGCAGCGCCATGATCGCCCCGCTCGTGCGGCAGGGAGCCGCCACCCGCGACGGCCGCGGTGAGATCGTCACGGGCATGGTGATGATGATCAGGGGCGAGAACAGCCGCCGCGTGGTGACGGCCGCCAAGGAGAAGCTCGAGGAGGTCCGCCGCACGCTGCCGCCGGGCGTCGATCTCGAGATCCTCTACGACCGTTCCGATCTGATCGCCCGCACGCTCGACACCGTGCTCCATAATCTCGCGGAAGGCGGCCTGCTCGTGATCGGCGTGCTCTTGGTGCTGCTCGGCAACATCCGCGCCGGGCTGATCGTGTCGCTGGCGATCCCGCTCTCGATGCTGTTTGCCGCGAATCTGATGTGGGCCGTGGGCATTCCCGCGAGCCTCATGAGCCTGGGGGCGATCGACTTCGGGCTCGTCGTGGATAGTTCGGTGATCATGGTCGAAAACTGCGTGCGGCGGCTGGGGCTCGCCCTGCCCACGACCTCGAAGCTCGAGGTCGTCCGCGACGCGGCGATCGAGGTACGCGGGCCGACGATGTTCGGCGAACTCATCATCGCCGTCGTCTACCTGCCGATCCTGTTTTTGGAGGGGACGGAGGGCAAGCTCTTTCGGCCGATGGCGCTCACCGTGCTCTTCGCCCTGGCCGGCTCCCTCGTGATCTCGCTCACGCTGATGCCGGTGCTCGCCGCGACGGTGCTGGCCCGCGAGGAGGAGCACGAGCCGCTCATGATGCGGCTCTTCCATCGGGCCTATCGCCCGCTCGCCCGGGCGGCCGTCTACCATCCCGTCGTGATCTCGCTCGTGGCGGCGGGCCTCGTGGCGGCGAGCGTGCCGGTGGCCCTGCGGCTGGGCGCCGAGTTCATGCCCCGGCTCGACGAGGGCGACATCCTGATCGAGGTCAATCGTCTGCCGAGCGCCACCCTCGAAGACTCGGTGCCCCTCACGGCGCGGATCGAGAAGGTGCTCGGGGAGTTTCCCGAGGTGCGCACGGTGTTTTCGAAGACGGGCCGCCCCGAGATCGCCAACGACATCATGGGCGTGCAGCAGACCGACGTGTGGGTGATGCTCGAGCCGCGGTCGCGCTGGCCGGCCGAAGTCACGCGTGACGAACTCGTGGAGCGGATGTCGGCGGCGCTCGGCACGGCGGTGCCGGGGGCAAATTTTGGCTTCAGCCAGCCGATCGAGATGCGGGTTGACGAACTCGTGGCCGGCGTCAAGGCCGACGTCGCGGTGCTCATCTACGGCGACGAGCTCGACACGCTCGGTGATCTCGGCAAGCGGATCGAAGGCGTGCTGCGCGACATCCCCGGGTCGGCCGACGTGCGCGCCGATTGGCAGGCCAACGTGCCCACGCTGCGGATCAACGCCCGCCAGGATCAGCTGGCCCGCCACGGCATCGACGGCATCGACGTGATGCAGACGGTGTCGGCGATGGGCGGCATCCAGGCGGGCGTGGTCTACGAGGGGCGGCCGCGGTATCCATTGATGGTGAAGTTTCCCCGGGCGTGGCGCGAAGACGAAGACCTCGTGCCGCAGATTCCGGTCGAGGCCACGGGGGGGCGGCCGGTGCCGCTCGGTGAATTGGCAGATATCCGCATCGACGAGAGCCCGCCGTCGATCGAGCATGAAAACTCCCGCCGGCGCACCTTCGTGTCGGCGAATGTCCGCGGTCGCGACGTGGCGAGCTTCGTGCAGGAGGCTCAGGCCCGCATCGCCGAGCAGGTGAAGCTGCCCACCGGCTACGCGATCGACTGGGGCGGTGACTTCGAAAATCTGCTCTCCGCGAGCCGGCGGCTGCTCTTGATCACGCCCGCGGTGCTCGGCCTGATCGCGATCCTGCTCTACACCAGCTTCCGGTCGTTTCGCCTGGCGGCGCTCATCTTCTGCGCCGTGCCGGTGGCGGCATCGGGCGGGATTGCGGCGCTCGCGCTACGAGGGATGCCCTTTTCAATCGCCGCCGGCGTGGGGTTTGTCGCGCTCTTCGGCGTGGCGGTGCTCAACGGCCTCGTGTGGGTGTCGGGGGCCGAGCACGCGCGGCAGGGGGGGCTTTCGGCCCGCGAGGCGGCGCTGGCGACGGCCGACGTGCGAATCAGGCCGGTGCTCATGACGGCGCTCGTGGCGAGCCTGGGATTCCTGCCGATGGCCTTGGCCACGAGTGCGGGGGCGGAAATCCAGCGGCCTCTGGCCACCGTGGTGATCGGCGGTATCGTCACGTCCACGCTGCTCACGGCGTTCGTCGTGCCGGCGATCTATCCGTGGTTCACGCCCCGCTCCGTGAGCGGCGATCTCCAGCACGCCGAATCGAGCACTGCATGACGCTCCGCGAATTCCAGGCCCAGATCCGCCGGATGTATCACGACAAAGACGCGGCCCGCGGCGTGGAGGGCACGTTCATGTGGCTGACGGAAGAGATCGGCGAGCTCGCCACGGCGCTGCGCACGCATGCCTCGGGCAAGGCGAGCCCCGCGACGAAGCAGGAGCTCGCGCTCGAGTTCGCCGACGTGCTCGCCTGGCTGGCAACGATCGCCAACGTGGTAGACGTGGATCTCGAGGCGGCGGTGGCCGCGAAGTATGGCACCGGGTGCCCGGGCTGCGGCCAGCGGGCCTGCACGTGCCCCGACGCGGAGAAGCCCTAGATGCACGGCGCCGGTCGCGTGCTCATGATCGGCGCGGCGCTGGTGGGAATTGCGGCCGCCCGGGCCGACACGCCCGAGGTGCGAGTGGGCATCGGCGGCGTGCATCGCACGGGTGCGTGGACACCAGTCGTCGTGACGCTGCCCGGTTTTCAGCCCGCCGGCCCGTGGCATGTGTGGGCGGAGGATCCCGACGGGCAGTGGGTGCGCTCGCCTGCGGCCACGCTCGCGCCTGGTGCCGACGCCCCGCGGCTGCGGTTTCGAGTGCGCTTCGGCCGGCCGGCCGGGGGCGTGCAGGTGGAGGGGCCCGGCGAGGGGGGCGATGCGCGGCGCACATTCGTGCCCGTGCCTCCGGCGCTCGCCCCCGACGAGCCGGTGCTGCTCGTGATCGGCGAGCTCGACGCGGTGGATCGGGCGGCTCGGCTGATGGCCCGCGAAGAGGGTGCGCGGCCCCGCGTGATCCGTGTCGCCGCCCCACGCGACCTCGCCGCCGGCGCCGCCGGGATCACGGCCCGCGATCTCGACGGCATCGATCGCATCGTGGTCTGCGCGGCCGCGCTCGCCGGCGCGGGCGACGACCTCTCCTCCGGCGTGCTCGAGGCAGTCGATGGCTGGGTGCGCGATGGCGGCAGCCTCGTGTTCATCGCCGGTGCGTCGGCCGCCCGGGTGGCGATGCCTGGTTCGGCTGCGGCTCGGTGGCTGCCAGGGCCGCTGGCCGCAGAGGGGCGCGTCGAGCGGCTCGTGCCGCTGCGGCGCTCGGCGGCGCTCGAGACGTTTGGACGCGCCGGCCGGCCGCTCGACAAAGCGGCACTCGCCGGCCTCGAAGTGCCGTTGCTCGAAGCTGCCGACCGCCTCGACGGCGTCGTGGTGGCATTCGAGGGGCGGAGTGCCGCCGATCTCCCGCTCGTCGTGCGCACCGTCCGCGGCTTTGGAACCGTCACCTGGCTCGGCATCGACGTCGATCGCCCGGCCTTTCGCTCGTGGCCCGGCACCGACACGCTGCTCGTGGAATTGCTCGAGCAGCACGCATCGCCGGCCGCCGGGGGCAGGGCAGGGGAGGCGGCCCGCGGCGCGATCGATCTCGCCGGTCAATTGCGGGCCGCCATCGATCGCTTTCCAGGGGTAACGCCGGTGCCTTTCGAACTGATCGCCGGCCTGGGCCTGCTCTACGTGGCCTGTCTCTACCCGCTCGATTGGTGGCTGACCTCGCGGGGCGGCAGGCCGGCGCTCGCCTGGCTCTCACTGCCCGTGATCGTGGCGCTCTTCAGCGGCTTGGCGTGGGGGGCCGGCCGCCGGTGGAAAGCGGCGGAGTGGCAATCGTCGCTGGCCGGCATCGTGGATGTGGATGCCGTGAGCGGCCTCATGCGCGGCCGTTCGTGGGCCGGCACGTGGTCGCCCGCCAACGCCCTGCTCGACGTCGCGGCGTCATCGGCCGCAGATGTCGGCGGCGCTGTCGGCGGCGCTGGCACCGACGTGGCCGTCTCGTGGAGTGCCGCGGCCGGCCGGGGGCTCGGCGGCACCGATGCTCCCGCGCCGCATCCGGCCCTGGGCGCGCGTGATTATGCATATGCCGACGGGCTCGCGGGGCTCACGGGCGTGCCGATTGCCGCCGATTCGAGCAGGCTCTTCGAGGCTGCGTGGGCCGCCCGCACGGAAGAGCGCGACGCGCAAGCCATGATCCAAGCGGCACTCGTGCGCGATGCGCAGGCCGCCCTTCGCGGATCGATCGAGAGCCGCCTGCCGTTCGCGCTCGAAGACTGCGTGCTCGTGCACGCCGGCTGGCTCTACGACGTCGGCCGGCTCGAGCCTGGCGGGCGGTTCGAGCCCGCAGCCGGTCGTGGGCCGCGGTCGCTCGCCGGCGCGCTCACCCGGCGCGTGGCTGCGAAAGATCGCGACGTGGCCGAACGATGGGATGCCACGGCGGCGGACGTCGCGCGGATTCTCGAGATTGCGGGCTTGTATCGGGCAGCCGGCGGGAGCGCCTACACGGGGCTCGAAGCGGGCCGGCTCGCGCGGCTCGATCTCTCGCCCGTGCTCGACACGGGCCGCGCGGTGCTCGTGGGCCGCGGGCCTGCCGGCACCGACTGGCGTGGGCGGGCCGCGGCCGGGCAAGATTCAACGAGCGATCTTGCGCCTGCTGCCCAGACGGCCGTCTGGCGATTCGTCCTTCCGCTGGAGCCCCGGCAGCCATGATCGAAACGGTCGATCTCACCAAGAAATACGGCGACTTCTTCGCGCTCGAATCGCTCGATCTCAAGCTCGAGCAGGGCGATCTCTTCGGTTTCATCGGCCCCAACGGCGCCGGGAAGACGACGACGATCCGCATTCTCTCGACGCTCCTCGCGCCGACCTGGGGCGAGGCCTATGTGTGCGGCCACTCGATCTACACGCATCCGCGCGAGATCCGCCGCGCGATCGGCTACATGCCCGATATCTTCGGCGTGTATGACGACATGCGGGTGATCGAGTATCTCGAGTTCTTCGCGGCGGCCTACCGGATCATGGGCCCCGAGCGGCGAAAAGTTGCCGAGCGGTCGCTCGAGCTCGTCGATCTGACGGTGAAGCGAGACGAGCTCGTCACGAGCCTCTCCCGCGGCATGACGCAGCGGCTCGGCCTGGCCCGCGTGCTGCTCCACGATCCGCAGGTGCTCCTCCTCGACGAGCCGGCCAGCGGCCTCGACCCCCGGGCCCGGATCGAGATGCGCGGGCTCTTGAAGCGCCTCCAGGGCCTCGGCAAGACGATCCTCGTGTCGAGCCACATCCTCCCGGAGCTCGCCGATATCTGCAATCGCGTGGGCATCATCGAATACGGCCGGCTGCTGGCCTGCGGCAACGTGCAGGATCTGCTCGCGCAGGTGCGCGGGCGGCCGGTGTTCCGGATTTCAGTAGCCGGCCCGCTGGAGGCCGCCGCGCGGCTGCTCGAAAAGGCTCCCGAAGCCGGAGGCGTAACCGTGCGCGATGGCGAGCTGCTCGTGACACTCGCCGACGGCGTGCCCGACGCCTCGCCGCTCGCCGCGCGGCTCGTGGCCGAGGGCCACAAGCTTCTCTCGCTGCGCGAGTCGGAGGTGAATCTCGAAACGGCCTTTCTCGAGCTCACGAAAGGCAAGCTCGGCAAAGAGTAGGACAGGCTTCAGCCTGTCGCTTCCTGCTGTGAGCAACTGCGGCCCCGCTGTGAGTTGCGGCAAGCCCGAGGCGTGAGCCAAAAAGCTGCCGCCGGCGGTGGTGTTGACCTGCCCCTCTTAAACGAGGCCACTGCGGGAGCGAGAGTCCTGGGTGGTCTGTATTTGACGGATTGTGTACGCCCGTATATCCTGAAGAAAATAATCGGTGGCATGCGCCGCCGGCGACGTGGTCCACCTGGCGAGAGCAACGGGCGCATCATGGCGACGGGATTTACCAAGATACGGCTGGCCGAGCGTGAACGTGGCGGCATTCGCCGCGCGGTGGCGCGGGCATGTGACGAGATGCGAGTCCCTTGGCGCAGGATCATCCTGTTTGGGTCACGGGCGGATCCGCTCCGCCGCGGCGGTGATATTGATCTGCTCATCGAACTCGACCCTCCATGCCAGACGGACCGCTTCGCCTTGACCCAAAAGCTGCGTCTAACGCTCGAGGACGAACTTGGTGAGCGGCGAGTCGATGTCGTCGTGGACGATGGCCATGGCGAGGAGGCGTTTTTGCAGCGAGCACGGGCAACGGGCGTGGAACTGTGGTCGAACACCTGAAGCAGATGCTCCGAGAGCAGCTTGCCCTCATGCAAGCAGCCGCCCAGGTGCTCGAGGAATCCCGTGGCCGCGTAGCGGCCTTTCAAGATCGGCTTGGCGGCGAGTTGACGGTGGCTGAGCGGGAATCCTGCGAGTCGCTGACCTCGCGCTTCGCCCGGCTGAACGATTTCCTGGTGCAGCGGGTCTTTCGCACGCTTGATCAGATCGAACTGATCGATGAGGGCTCTCCGCTCGACCGTCTCGCACGCGCGGAAAAGCGTAGGCTCATCGATTCGGCTGATCGCTGGCGTGAGCTTCGGATGCTCCGCAACGCCATTGCCCATGACTACCTCATCGAAAGTGCCGACCGCGTGCTGCACGATGCTCTCGCTGCCGCCCCGGAGTTGCTCGATGCCGTGGGGCGAATCCTGCAATATGTCGCTTCGATCAAGGTGTGATCACCGACGAGCGTCGTTGGGTGGGGGCAATTGAGAGGATTGCAGTGCCCGTCCGCGAGGCCCTGCGGTTAGACTGGCGGTACGGCAAGGAGTCTCCGCGATGGACATTCGCCGCTCGCCGCTCGCCGCGCGGCTCGTGGCCGAGGGCCACAAGCTTCTCTCGCTGCGCGAGTCGGAGGTGAATCTCGAAACGGCCTTTCTCGAGCTCACGAAAGGCAAGTTCGGCAAAGAGTAGGACAGGCTTCAGCCTGTCGCTTCCTGCTGTGAGCAACTGCGGCCCCGCTGTGAGTTGCGGCAAGCCCGAGGCGTGAGCCGAAAAGCTGCTCCCGGCGGTGGTGTCGAATCGGCGGATTGGTGTGAATTAATCACGATGTTAATATACACGGCATCAGCGTGGCTGAGGTCGCTCTCGTGCTGCCGAAAGCTTTTCGCAGGAATCGTCCATGCCACCTTCCACCGATCGCCGTTCCGGCCAACGGGCGGGCCTCAAGCAGATCGCCGACGAGCTCGGGATCTCGATGATGACGGTCTCTCGCGCTTTGAACGGGCGCGGCGACGTCGCCGAGGGTACGCGGCTCCGTGTGCTCAAGGCCGCCAAGCGACTCAAATATCGCCCCAATCGACTCGTGCATGCCATCAAGAGCGGCCGTTCGCGAACCGTGGGCGTGATGATCTCGCCGTGGCTGTCATTCAACGCCGGAATTATTCACGGCATCCACGATGCGCTCGCCGAGCACCACTGCCTGCCCATCCTGCATTTCCACGGGGTAGGGCCGCATGCCAATCGCGACGAGGCCGAACTCGAATACCTGCATCGCCTGCTCGACCAGCGAGTCGATGGGATCATCTTTTGGCCGTCTGACGAGAGCGTGTCGCAGATGTATCTCAAGGAGGTGTGGGAACGGGGCGTGCCACTCGTGGCCGTCGATCGCCAGCTTCCGCTCACGAAGGCCGATTTTAGCGGCACCGATGACGTGGCGGGCGGCCGGCTCGTCGCCGAGCAGCTCCTCGCCCTTGGCCACAGGCGGCTGGGCCACATCACGGGCGAGCCGTGGGTGTCCACCTACGCCGAGCGTCGGCGTGGCTTCGAGCAAGCGGTTGCGCGACAGAAGGGCATTGATCTCACCATCGCCGAATGTGCCGACGTGGATTCCGCAGCGGCCGCCCGGGCGATGCTCTCCCGGCCCGACCGCCCCACCGCGATCTTCGTGCCCAACGACCGGATGGCGCCGCCGATCTACGCCGTAGCGGAGTCGCTCGGCTTGATCATCGGCCGGGATCTCTCCGTGATCGGCTTTGGAGCGCTCGAAGAGGCAAAGTGGCTGCGGCCCAGGCTTTCGACCGTCGATCAGCGGCCGCACGAGATCGGTCGAGCAGCTGCGGGCCTGCTGCTCGACCGGATCGAGGGCCGCGTCGCCTCACCGAAGCCGCGTTCGGCACGCGTGGTTCCGACGATCGTGGAACGCGAATCGGTGCGGCCGCCGCGGGCACGTTGAACGTGGATTCGCTTGGGAGGCGGCAGTGCTTATGGTCGGTCGATATCGCGTGATCGCCTTCGTGTGCGGCTGCATCGCTGCCGCCGCGCAGGCAGCCGAGGAGCCGGCGATCCGGTTCTTCGCCAACGGAGCCCTCGTCGGGCTCACGGTGGCCGGGGAGGACGTGTATCAAGAGAGCCGCGACCGCGACGGGTTCTTTGTCGTCTCGTTCAACGGTCTGCAGACGAAGCACACGCCGCTTGCCGATGTCGTGGCGACAGACGGCACGATCCGTGCCACCGGCCCCGACGGCCTGCCGCGGCTCACGTTCAAGGCCGAGCCTGATGGCAGCCGGCTAACGCTGCGACTCGTGCGGGCGGAGGGCATGCCGCGGGGTCGCGACATGAGCATTCTCTTCCAGGCAGCAACGAGGCGGCCGGTGTTTGCCCGCGCGACCGATCCGCGGGTCGGCGCGCGAGCCACTGCCACGTCGCTCGCCGTCACGTGGACCGGGCTCGGCGATGAGCTGCCCGTCTCCGGCGAGCCGGGCGCTGTGCTCGATCTCGATGGGCCGGGGGCGACGCCGGAGAAGCCGCGGCGGCAGCGTGCGGCGACCGGCCCCGGCCTGCCGCTTCCGTTCACGACGATCAACGCCGCGGGCAACGCCCGGTTTTCGCTCCTGCGTTTCGACCGCAGCGGCATCGAGCCGATCCCGCTGCACGTGCTCGAATGGCGGGATGGCACGCTCGTCGTGGGCCTGCCCGACGCAGCCCAGCCGCGGTTCATGTTCAAAGTCACTGAAAACGAGCAGTTCCTCGCGATCAAGCTCATCCAGGCCGATGGTGATTTTTCCGCCCGCGACACGAGCCTCATCTTCGAGTCTCGGGAGCCCGTGCCGCGCAAGGTCTTCCGGCTCGACTACATGGGCCGCACTGCTTCGGATCCCGGCCGCATCCTCCTCGTCTGGCCGTATCTCTGGAACCCAAACCGGGCCGACCCGCTCGGCTCATTCGGCATCCTCTGTGCGGCGGATCTATCTCCACACCGACACCTGGCGGGCCGAGTATTGGCCGCGGGAGCGGTCGTTCGTCGATGTCAATCAGGCCGTGTTCCCCGGGGGCCGCGCCGATCTCGTCGCGTTCGGCCGGCAGCTTCACGACCGCGGCATGCAGTGGCAACTTCACCGTGTCAGCGGCGGCATCGGCAGGAAGGATCCCGAGTTCGTGCTTGGCAGCCGGGTCGATCCCCGGCTGGCGACGTGGGTGAAAGGGCGGCTCGAGCAGGCGGTTGACGAGAAGGCCACGGAACTTGCCTTCCGCCCCGATCCCGATCCACACTTTCCTCATCTGCGGCTCAAATCGCACTGGAATCTGCGATCCTTCCGCATCGACGCGGAGATCGTAAGCGTGGGTGAGTTGGTCGATCTCGACCAGCCTGTCTGGACGCTGCGGCGGGTCGTCCGAGGCGTGGATGGCACGCCGCGATCCGGCCATGCCGCCGACGCAGAGGCGGCCGAGCTGGTCGCCCCCTACGGCCAGAATTACGTGCCCGACAACAACGGCGACCTGCTCACCGAGATGGCCGACCGGTATGCCCGGATCATCAACGAGGCCCAGCTCGACCACCAGCACTACGACGGCGCGGAGATTCATCGCCACATCGAGCCGTGGGGGTTCGACAAATTCAGCGCGCTCGTGGCGAGCCGTCTCGACCGGGCCACGACATCGAGCACCTCCGGCGGCCGTCCGGCGCCCTGGAACATCGAGCTCGCGTTCAGCCGCATCCGCGGGCTCAGGGAGCTCGGCTTCTGGCCGCTGGCGGTACCCGTGCTGCTGGATGGCCATCGCCCCGCCACATCGTGGCTCGACGCACACTACGAGCTGGCGTCTGCGTGGCTGAAGTCGGCGCGGCGGCTCGGCTTCACGAAGCCGGAGCCGATGTTCGGCATCAGCGAGGAGATCCGGTCGCGGCACGGCCTGATGCCGCGCTATGAAGCGCTCCTCGCGACGTGGCGCGCGGCCATGCCCGCGGGCGGCCCGGACGACACGGCGTATCTGGCCACGCTCCTGTCTCCGGTGCAGTCGCCCCTCCGCCAGGCCGGCCATCATCACCAGGCCTTCGACGTGCCGGTGCTCGAATCGACGGCTGCGGGTCCGGCGTTCGTGCCCACGCGGGTGCTCGTCCGCCCAGGGCTCGATGCTCCGTGGATCGTGGGCCAAGAGTTCGGCCCGCATGGTCCGCGGCAATACCTCCAGCCGGGCGAAGTGATCGACCTCGAGAATCCGCACCCCGCCCAATCGCCGGAGGTGATCCTGCGGGTGCTCCCCGCGCTCGTGACCGCGCAGCCCGACGATTCCGCGCAGCCAGCGGCCCAGCCTGCCGCTGCCGACGCCGCCGTCGCCGACTATCGCACGGGCGCCGACGCTGCGGGCAAGGCAACCCTGCCGGATCAACTACAGCCGGGCCCGGGCTCGCTCTGGCCCGATGCCAAGGCGATCAGATCGCGCGGTGCCACGACGATCGGCTGGCAAGACGGCGCTCTGCTCCTCACCGCCACGAACCCGACGGCGAGCGACGTCTGGGAAGAAGAAGCGCTGCCCACCTGGAGCTGCCGTGTGCCGCTCCGCGACCGCCGCGGGATCCTGCTCGACATCGAGGGGGATGGCAGCGGGGCGGTGCTCGTGGTGCAGTTGCACGGCGCGGGCATGCGCGACTATGTCGTGAAGCTCGACTTCACGGGCCCGCGGCGGATCGTGATCCCCAGCGGCGAGGTGGCATGGTCGGCCGTCTGCTGGGGCTGGCGCATGGGCGCGAAGCATTTCGATTACGGCGGTGAACTACGGGCCGTGAGCCTCGGCTTTGGCCACCTGCCCGCGAACGCTTTACGGCGGCCGCGGGCGGCGTGCCGGCAATCCTGTTCGGCACGGCATGTGCGCTGCGTGCTGCAGCGAAATGTCAAGCCAGGCAACGTGCGCGATCGGATTGTCGCCGCTATCGTGCGTCGCATGCTCGAGCGAACGAAGCGCACGATCCGTGCAGAGGATGTGCAGGGCGTGAAGGAGCTGCGGAAGCTCGGCCCGCTGCTGCGCGTAGCGACAGGCCTCCAGGCCTGTCGATCGACA
>JAIXPT010000265.1 GCA_027486095.1 Planctomycetaceae bacterium
CTGATGGCGGCGTTTTGCCGCAGCCCGGCGGGTGTCAAGCATCACCATGCCTATGCCGGCGGCCTGCTCGACCACGTCGTCAACCTGCTGCGCCTGGCCGACCGCGTCGCCCCGCTCTACGCCGACCTCGATCGCGATCTCCTGCTCGTGGGCGTGCTCGTGCACGACATCGGCAAGACCGTCGAGCTCGAGAGTGAGAAGGGGTTTTCCTACACCGATCCCGGCCAGCTGCTGGGCCACGTGCTTTTGGGGCTCGAGATCGTCGATGCGAAAATCCGGGCGATCGAGGCCCGCACGGGTGCGGCGTTCGATTCCGAAACGGCCGTGCGCGTCAAGCACATGATCGCGGCCCATCATGGCCAGCTTGAATTTGGCGCGGCCAAGGTGCCGATGACGCTCGAGGCCCTGGCCCTCCATCATCTCGACCACCTCGACGCCAAGATGGCCGCCGTGACGCAACTCTTGAAGGCCGAGGCCTCGATCGACGACGGCTGGACGCAGTTTCATCAGCAGCACGGCCGCAAATTCTTCCGCGGCCGGGCATGAGGCCCCACCGATGACCAGGCAGCGCCCCAAGCCCGATAAAACCGGCCGCAGCCGTGGCGAGGGCGTGATCGGCGTATTCAAGCGGGCGGCCGGCGGCTACGGCTTCGTGCGGCCGCTTGACGCCCCGCCGGGCGAGCGCTCCGCCGACATCCACATCGCGGCGCATGCGTCGCTCGACGCCGCCACGGGCGACACGGTGCGGGTGCGGCTCGCGGCGGGCCGCGACGTGCGCCGCCCCGGCCCGGCGGGCGAGATCGTCGAAGTCGTGGAGCGCAAGACGACGCGGTTCGTCGGCAGCTATTTCGAAGCGGCCGGCGCGGGCTGGGTGCGGATCGACGGCACCGGCTTTGCACGCGCCGTGGCCGTGGGCGATCCGGGCGCGAAGGGGGCTCGTGACACGGACAAGGTCGTCGTGGAGATGGTGAGGTTTCCCACGAACCTGCGCGACGGCGAGGGCGTGATCGTGGAGGTGCTCGGCAAGGCAGGCGAGCCGGGCGTGGACACGCAGACGGTGATCCACGAGTTTGGCCTGCCCGGGCCGTTTCCGGAGGTGGTCACGGCCGATGCCCGCCGCCAGGCCGAGCGGTTCACCGAGGCGATCGAGGGCGGGCGGCGCGATCTCACCGGGCGCACGATCATCACGATCGATCCTGTGGATGCCCGCGATTTCGACGACGCCATCTCGCTCGAGCGGATCGAACGCGGCCACTGGGTGCTCGGCGTCCATATCGCCGACGTGTCGTATTTCGTGCCCGAGGGCTCGGCGCTCGACCAAGAGGCCCTGGCGCGGGGCACGAGCGTCTATCTCCCCGACCGCGTAATCCCGATGCTGCCCGAGATCGTGTCGAACAATCTGGCGAGCCTCCAGCCGGGCCGCGTGCGTTATGCTCGCACCTGCTGGATGGAGTTCACCCCGGACGGCGTGCCGGTGCACGCCGAGGTGGAGCGATCGGCGATCAAGAGCGTGCGCCGCTTCGCCTACGAGGAGGTGGACGTTTTCCTGGCCGATCCCACGACGAAATCCGTCGAGATGACCGCCGAGGTGCGGAGCCTTCTCGGCCGGATGCGGGATCTCTCACGGATTCTCCGGGCCCGCCGCTCGGCACGGGGCGCGCTCGAGCTCTCGATGCCCGAAGTGAAGATCGATCTCGACCGCGACGGCCGCGTGGCGGGTGCCCACGTCGTCGAGAACACCGAGAGCCACAAGATCATCGAGGAGTTCATGCTCTCGGCCAACGAGGCGGTGGCCGAGACGCTCGCCAAGGCGACGGCCCCGTTTCTGCGCCGCATCCACCCGGCTCCCGATCTCCGCAAGCTGCGGCAACTGACGGAGTTCGTGACGGAGCTCGGCTTCGAAGTCGATTCGCTCGAGAGCCGGTTCGAGCTCCAGCGTCTGCTCGGGCTCGTCGCCCGCCGCCCGGAAGAGCACGCCGTCAACTACGCCGTGCTGCGCAGCCTCACACGCGCCGCCTACGGCCCGCAGGAAGACGGGCACTTCGCGCTGGCGAGCGATTGCTACTGCCACTTCACCTCGCCGATCCGCCGCTACCCCGATCTCACCGTGCATCGCGCACTCGACATGCTCGCCCGCGGCAGGCGGCCGCCCGCCGAGGGGCTCCCGCAGCTCGGCGACCAGTGCTCGCAGCTCGAGCGCCGGGCGGAGGCGGCCGAGCGTGAGCTCGTGAAGCTCAAGCTGCTGAATTTTCTCGCGACGCGGATCGGGCTCGAAATGGAGGCGGTCGTCACTGGCGTCGAGTCGTTCGGGCTCTTCGTGCAGGGGATCGAGCTGCCCGCCGAAGGGCTCGTGGCCCTCGACTCGCTGCCCGACGACACCTACCGCTACGAACGCGCGAGCCACACGCTCTCCGGCCGCCGCCCGGGCCATTCGTTTCGCCTCGGCGATCGCGTGCGCGTGGCGGTGGCCAAGGTAGACGTCGATCGCCGCACGCTCGACTTCCGCCTCGTCGGCGCGAAGGGCCGCCGACCGGCCGCCCCAAAGGCCGCAGACGTCCGCCGCCACGCCCGCCCGCCGAAGCCGAGCGGCCGCACGAAGCACGCGGCCAAGCGAGCCAAGAAAGCCCGCAAGCCACGCCGCCGGTGAGACGGCACGATCGAGGAGCGATTGGTCGTTTTTTACTCGTCGCCGGACGTTCACGCCGTTGGGAAAGCGCCGGCTCGGGGTTACCCCGTACCGTCTCGCCGGACGTTCGCCTTCGCCCTCCAGGCTACGGCTCACTCGGATGTGCCTGCGCTCCGGCA
>JAIXPT010000346.1 GCA_027486095.1 Planctomycetaceae bacterium
ACCAGACCGGTCGGTCTGAAGGATATCCGAGCGTTGCGGCCCGGGTCAGCACCAACCAGAATTCAGCCGACGCCCGGGGCTCGCTCCAGCATCAGGGCGGTTTCCGCCGGGTCGGTGGCGGCGCCGGCCGGCGGCTTTTCTCCCGCTGGCACGGAATTTTCGCCCGGCTTGAGGCCGAACATGGCTTCGTCGAACTCCGGCAGCAGCGCTGAAAGGAAGTCGGCACAGATCACCGTGGCCTCGCCGCCCGGGAGCCGCGTTTCGTCGATGATCGCGTAGAGCTTGTACACGGCCGACGTGCCTGCCAGTTCGATGCGGGCGATCTGCGGAGCCACCCAGCGGCCATCGACGCCATATGTCCAGAACACCCGCAATGTCTGGCCTGTCTTGCGAAACGTGCCCGTGAAGGTCTCCGCCTTCCGGCCGTCCTCGAGCGGAATGCTCTGCCGATGCTCAGCCTCCGCGATCTCGAACCCGGCGCCAGGATAGCAGCGGTCGGGAGTGTGGCCGGAGGCATCGTGCGGGGTGGCGCAGACGATGAACGCCGAAACCTTCGCCCCCGTCTCACGGTTGGTGAAGAGCTTCGAAATGTGGCCCACGGCACCGGCCCGCTCGAGCTGTTTGGGGTCGCTGGCGAGCTCCTGCACGTAGTCCCAGCTGCCAAACCGATCAGGAAACCGGGCCTCGAGCCGCTCGGCGGCCTCCTTGAGATCGGCTTTCACGTTGCGCCCGCTCCAGCGATCGGTGAACATCCCCTGCACCACCGTGACGCCCGCGACGAGCACGGCGGCCAACACCACGGGCACCAACCCGGAGAGCGACGACGTTTTCATGGGCATCTTCCCCGCGTCTGGAGTCAGCCGATGCTACCGGGGCAGCGGCGATTCGTAGAGCCGCCGCGGCCGGGAGTCGGAATAGCCGTTCACGACGAGCCCCAGCACGCGCACCCCCACCGACCGCAGGCGATCGATCGTCGCGTTGATGAGCGGCATCCGGCTCGTATCACGCATTGCCGTTACGATCGCCACGTCGCTCTGCTGCCCGAGCAGCAGGGAGTCGGCGAAGGCGAGCACCGGGCCGGCATCGATCACGACATGGTCGAATGAATCGCGGTAGCCCCGCACGAGCTTGGCGAGCTCGGGCCGCGAGAGCGCCGTCACGGCCGCGTAGTCGCAGGTGCCACCCGTCACGGCGAAGAGCCCGTCGATGCTCGTCGGCTGCACAGCCTCATCGGCCGTCAATTCGCCGCGCAAGAGCTCTGCCAGCCCGCGGCCAAGCTCGAGCTCGAGGGTCAGATGCACGTTCGGGTGGCGGAGGTCACCGTCGAGTAGCAGCGTCCGCTTGTCGGATCGGGCCAGACTCGCGGCCAGCTGGGCGGCGAACGTGGTCTTGCCCTCATGCTCCACGGCGCTCGTCACGAGGATCACGCGGGGGGCTTCGCGGCCCGATTGCGCGATCAGAGCCCGGATGCTGTCTACGCTTTCGGCCATCACGCCGTCATCGCCGTGCCGACGGCCGCGCCGCACCCGCGGCAGTGTTCCCAGCACCCGCACGCCGAGCCGCTGCGGCACTTCGTCGGGCGAGCTGAGCCGGTCGCGCAGATATTCGAGCAGCACGATCAGCCCCCCTCCGAGCACGAGCCCCGCACCGCTGGCGAGCGTCGTCAACATGATCCGGAAGAGACGATCGTCGCCCTCGGGCACGCCCGCTTCCTCGATCAGCGTCACACGGCTGGGCATCGAGAGGTCGAGCGACGTCGTCTCGAGCTGCATGCCGATCTGGTCGGTGACCTTCTGCAATTGCTCGATCTCGCTGCGCCGGTGTTCGAGATCGGCGTTGGCCTTGCCGAGCTCGGTGACCTCCTTGGCCACCTTGTCGAACTCCTTCGACGTTTCGGCGAGGGTCTGCGCGAGCATCTCCCGGCGCATCTTCAGCACGACGGGGCTCTCGAGCGGCTGCCCCGAGCGGCGGCCGGCCGAATCGAGGGCCAGTTGGGCGGTGATCTGCGGCCGCAATTCCTCGCGCCGCTGCCCCATCCGCAGCACGATCTGCTCCCGCTGGGCCCGCAGCCGCTTCACCGCGGGCTCGTTGGCCCCGCGGGCACTGCGCTGCTCCTGAAAGAGAATCGCCTCGTCGAGCGATGCGAGCTTGTTGTCGAGCTCCAGCATCTGCGGATCGCGCACGAGCGCCGCATCGACCATCTCGTCGGGCAGCGCGTCCTGCCCGGCGATGTCGCCCCGCGCTTTTGCGTCGATGATCGCGAGCTCGGCGTCGATCGTGGTGAGATCGCGCTGCGATTGCGAGAGCTGTGCGCGCAGCGTGCCCAGATGATCGAGGAGCAGCGCCCGCTGCGTGATCACCTCGGAGCTGTTGCCTGTGCCGAGCGTGCGGGCGAGCGTGTTGAACGTCTCGCGCTGCTGCCGCATGTCGGCCACGTTTTCTTTGTATTTCTTTTCGAGGGCGTCGCGGCGGCCGAGGCTCTCGGTGCGCTCCTTATTGACGATGTCTTCGAGATAGCTGCTGGTCACGGCGTTCACGAGTTTCGCCACGTCGGCCGAGTTCTTGCCGCGCAGCCGCACCTGCACCACCTCCGACTCCATCGGCGCGGTCACCTGGATCGAGCGCGTCAGCCAGCCGACCGGATCCTCATCTTGCTCGCGGATCAGTTCCAGTTCGGCGATGCCAGGCCGCCGCAGCGCCGACGTCATCACGAACGGCGATTTGATGAGTGCCACCTGCGTCTTGCGATAGGCCTCGTACTCGGAGTTGTCGCGCCCGCCTCCGCCGAGCATGCCGCCCTTGTCGCGGATCCGCAGCCAGGCCACCGCTTCGTAGCCCCGGGGCAGAAAAAACCAGGTCGCGACCGCGGCCCCCAGGGCGAGCACGGTGCCGAGCGCCACCGCCGGCAGCCATCGCCGCCGAAACGCATGCCACACCCGGCGGTAATCGACGCCGCCTGCGAGCGGATCGTCGCCGGGATACGAGGGGGGGGCGAACGATGGCAGCGGCGCGAGCACGGAGTCGCGCACCATGAGCCCGCCCGGCGCCGAGCCCGCCGGGGCCGCTCGAGCATCCGTTGCCGTGGTTGTGTCACTCATGCGGTCACCAGGTCGCGACGGGCTTCGTCACTGTCACTGTACCCCATATTTTCGCGTCAATCCGCACGTTTCGCGGGCGGAGAGCCCGGGGCGGGGCGAATCGCCACCGGTGGTGCCGCCTGGCGCGGTCGCACGGCCGCCGCAGGCGCGGCCCCGCCGCCTGCCTGCCGCGGCGCAAGTGCCGCCACCGTCGCATCTTCCGTCACGAACAGGTGGGCCAGAATCTGCTGCAGCACAAACAGCATGCCGAGGGCCATCGGCATCATCACCCAGCCCGCGAGGTCGTGAAAAACCATCTCCGCCAGCTCCGAATTGGCCACTTGGTAGAGCAAGCCCGTGACGGTGATACGGATCGAGTTGACGATCAGTGCGATCGGGATGGCGCTCGCGAGAATCACGAGGTTTTCCCACCAGGCCCGGTCTCCGAGCATGACGAGGGCCACCGACAGGGCGACGAAGATGGTGAGCATCCGCAGGCCACTGCAGGCATCCACGACGCCCAGGTGCATCTCGCCCACGACGATCTGATTGCCCTCACGAAAGGCGTCGAGGCCAATGGTCTGCAGGGCGTAGGTGCTCACGATCGTGGCGAGCGTCTGGAGCGGGCCGAGCAGGTAGCGCGTGGCCTCGTCGGGCAGCGGATACATGAAGATCAAAAACGCGACCGGGGCCCACGCCCAGCGAAACATGCTCCAGCCGCCCACCAGCAAAAACACGCCCGCCAAGGCCGGCACGAAGGTGTACATGTCGATGGTCACGATCCGGTAGCGGGCCACCGCGAGCCGCAGCCCGAAGCTCGCCATCAATAACAAAATGCCCGCGATCCGGGCCGACAGGCTCACGGGCTCCACGGGCTTGCGCCACCAAAACAGCAGGGCCACGGAAAAAAGTGGCACGATCCAGCCGTGCGAATACTGCGGATTGCTCCAGCTCGACTGCGCGTTGAGCAGGCCAGGCCAATAGCTATAGATCAAGAGTGCCGTGAGCACCGCGATGGCCGTCCACACCCCGCGGCCCTCGGGCTGTGCGAATTCCTGGGCAAACTCGCCGAGACGACGCTTCGTACCCTCGATCAAGCCTTCGTCGAGCGGCTGGGGAGCCAGCCGCGCCGCGGGCTTCGGAGCGATGCTCGAAACGATCGGAGTGATGCTCATCGGTCTCGCTCAGCCTCCCTCGTGGTCACCTCGAAGCATACACCACGCGACAAGCCCGATCGCCGGCCACCATCGCCACACGAGCACCTGCACGGCGAGCGCCCCGAGGAGATCGGCACAGGACAGCCGCAGCACGAACGGCCCCCCCCTCGCCAGTCCGAGCCCTGCCCGCCCGCCGGCCACGAGCAGCATGAGCAAGGCCGCGCCCGCGAGCCCCTGCCAGCCAAGCACGAGGCCGGCCAACACGAGCGCCTGCCGGAGCGTGCGCCTCCCGACCGCCAGCCCGACCAGCCCGGCGACACCCGCCCCGAGCGCCGCCTCCCGCATGGCGGGCCACCCGCCCGGTGTCGTCGGCCCGCCACCGATCACGGAGAGCGCGCCCAGGCCGAGGCACGCCCCGAGAAACCAGCGCGGCTGCACCCGTGCGTCGTCCGTTTCGAAGAGCGCCCACGCGAGCACCGTGAACAGCAGGGCCGCATGGGCGAGGCAGACAAGCAAGAGCGGCCAGTCGGGCTGCATGAGCAGCACGTCGGCGCCGATCCGGCCGGTGCCGAACCGCCCTGGCGGCCAGGTGCGGCCGCCCGCGAACAGCTCGCCGGCGACCACCGCACCGATCAGCATGCCCACCGCCTCCACGACGGGATACCGCCAGGCGATCGGACTGCCGCAGTCGCGACATCGCCCGCCGAGCAGAATCCAGCCGAAGACCGGCACGTTGTCATGCCAGCGCACCGGGCTGCCGCACGCGGGGCAGGCTGATCCGCCCCGCACCACCGAGATGCCGCGCGGTGCACGGTGGGCGACGACATTCAAGAAACTCGCAACGTTGCCCCCGAGCACGCACAAAAATGCCACGAGCGTCGCATCGACGGGCCAGGCGACGGGCCAATTCAGCGACGCCACCATGGGCGAGATGCCTCGTGGATCAGGCTGGGAGGGGGATGCCGGGATCGTGTAGGGTAACGATGGAATCCCCGGCAGGGCAGAGGCAGCCATATGCAATTGGCACACGAACAGGTCGCAGACACCCCCTCGGCGGGCTCACGGCCACGCCTGCCCGCCTGGGCCAGCGTGGGGCTGCGGGTCGGCGTCACGGCCGGGCTCATGGCGGTGGCCCTGCGCGGCGTCGAATGGCCGAAGCTGGTCGGGCTCTTCGGCACGATCGACTGGCGCTGGTGGGCGGCCGGATTCGCCACCGGGTTGGTGGTGCAGGTGATCGCCGCGGTGCGCTGGGCGTTGCTCGCACGGCCGATCGGGTTTCCCTTTTCGATCGGCCTCTTCATCTGGCGGTTTTTCGAGGGTGCCTTTTTCAGCCTTTGCCTGCCGACCTCGATCGGCGGCGATGTCGTGAAGGCCTATCGGCTTTCCGATTCGACACCCGGCCGTCTGCTCGCCGGCTGCACGGTGCTCGCCGATCGGCTCGCGGGGCTGGCGGCGCTCGGCGTCCTCGCCGGCGCCGCCGTGATCGGCAAGGAGCGGTCGCTCGGGCTCGCGGCGACCCTCGGCGTGGGCGCGGCCCTGCTCGCCACGGTGCTCGCCGTGATCTGGCTCGCCGTGGGATCACTCGACCGGCTGCTCGCGCTCTTTCCCGAGCCGCATGCCGCGCGGCAGTTCATCTCGCGGCTCCTGCCCTACCAGATGCGGCCGAGCCTCATGACCCGCGCCGTCGCCTGGAGTCTGATCGTGCAGATGGGCGGCTCGGTGGCCGTGGCCTTCGTCGCGCGTGGGCTCGGCGTCTCGCTGCCCTTGTCGGTGTGGTTCGCGGTGGTGCCCTTGATCGCGCTGGCGATGGTGCTGCCGATCAGCATCAGCGGCGTGGGGGTGCGCGAGGGCGGGCTGGCGTTTCTGCTTGCACCGGCGGGCGTGCCGGCCGAGCAGGCCGTGGCGATCGGTCTGCTCTGGTTTCTGACCACGATCGCCAACGGCTTGATCGGGGGCCTGCTCTTTCTGCTCGATCGCACGCCGAGCCACCAGCCGCCGGCCAACGCCCCTCAGGCCTGACCCCGCTCGCGGGCCGCCCAGAGCAGCAGCCCCGCCACGGTCTTCGCGTCTTGGATTTGGCCGTCGAGGCACATCGCCACCGCCTCGGCCACCGGCACCACGCGCGTGCGGATCTGTTCGCCCGGCTCGAGGGCCTGCGGCCCTGGCACGAGATCTTCGGCCACGAACAAGTGCATCCGCTCGTGGAGAATGCCGGGCGACATCCACAACGCGCCGAGCGGCGTCAGGCGTCCCGCCCGGTAGCCAGTCTCTTCGGCGAGCTCGCGGGCGGCCGCGGCTGCAAGCGTCTCCACGCGATCGAGCGTGCCGGCCGGCAGCTCGAGCAACGTCGCCCCCACCGCCACCCGCACCACCTCCACGAGGCACACCACGCCGGGCGCGACGAGCGGAATCACGACCACGCACCCGGGATGCTCCACCACCTCGCGGTCGCGCCCCACCTCCGGCTCCGCGATGCGCACCACGCTGAATCGGCGCGCCGTGAACACGATCTCGCCGCCGCGGCGGGTGGGCGGCGAAGCCGCGGCGGCGGCTGCCACGAGCGGCAGCTCGACCACGCGCGCGGGCATGCCCCCCACGGCGAGCGCGGCGCCCGCCCCACACGCCTTCACGGGCAGGATCGCCAGCCCCAGCCAGCCACCGGCCCGCGGCGATTCACACGCGGAGGTGATCACGCCGCACTCCGCCTCGGCTGCACGCACCCGTGCGCCGACCTCGATCGGGCCGGCCGCCACGAGGCCGACGAGCCGGCGATTGACGTGCCCGAGCGCGTCGAGCCGGGCGACCGTTTCCTGCCCGAGATAACAGCCTTTGGTCAACGAGATCGCCGTGGCATTGCGATCGAGCTCCTGGGGCAGCGTCTTGGCCACGATATCGGCCGGGGCCGGCCAGCCGTGCTCGATGCGCGCTCGCTCGAGCGCGGTCGGGCCGGCGGCCGCGATGCCTCCGGCCTCGAGGGCCGCCACGAGCCGCGGCCGATCGACGAGCGCCACCTGCAGGAGGCAGCCCCCCGGCCCCGCCCAGGGCACGGCGACCACCGCCACGGGGATGCCGCCGATCGCGCACCGCAGATGGCGATATGGTGCGTCGGGCAGGGCCACGCCGGCGAGCTTCGCGAGCGCGGCACGGGCCGTGGCCCCCGTCACTACGATCGTGGCGTGCAGGGCGGTCTCGTCGATGATCTCGAGTTGCTCGCGGATGTGATACCGCTCGAGATGCTCCGCGAGCGCAGGGGCCCCGGGGCAGCCGTCGATCCACACGCCGTCGTCGGTGCGCAGGATCGCGGCGAGCGCCAGCACCTGGCCCTTCGCGTCGGCGAAAAACCCCTCGGCGCCGCAGCCCGCCGCGAGCGGCCCGACGGCCGCCGTCGTGAAGCCGTCGATGAAGCGGGCGGCATCGGGCCCGCGCACGAGCACCGCCAGCCGTGGGCCGGCATCGATCCAGCCATCGATTCTCGCGGCGGGGGCCGTGGGGGAGATGCTCATGGCGACAGGCTACCAAAGCGGCCATCCGGGCGGGACTCGCCGGCCTGCCCCCCGGCACATAGCAAAAATTTTTCGCGGGAGCGCGAACGCCGATCGCCCCCCCTGCGTACATCTCTCACCGCGACGACCCGCGGCCGCGACACGCAGGCTGATGTGAAGGAGATGCCCATGGCCACCGTGGACTTTGCCACCGAGTGCGACGACGACTTCGACGACCACGATCCGTTCGCCGTCGCGGATAGCGGGCACTCCGATGTGGCCCGCGCCGCGCACGACTCGGGCCGGCCCACCGCCGCCCAGCGCGAGCAGCGGGTGCCCCTCCGCCGCGAAAAGCGCATGCACCGGATCGCCGACGTGCGGCACCGGCAGGGCGTGACACTGCGAAACGTGGCCCGGCGGCTGGGCATCGAGATGGCCGTCGTGCGGCGTCAGGAGCAGCCCGACTGCGACCTGCGGATCTCGGAAGTGATGCGGTGGCAGGAGGTGCTCGAGGTGCCGATCGCCGAGCTCCTCGTCGAGGCCGACGGCCAGCTGTCGGGCCCGGTGCTCGAACGGTCGCGCATGGTGAAGCTCATGAAGACGGCGGCCGCGCTCCGCGAACGCACCCGCGGCACTCCCGCCGAGCGCATCGTCGCCATGCTCGTGGACCAGATTCTGGAGATCATGCCCGAGCTCGCCGACGTGACGCCCTGGAACACGGTCGGCCAGCGGCGCACGCTCGACGATGTCGGCCGCACGGCGCTGTGCGCCCTGCCTGAAGACATCTTCCGCCACTCCGCGGGAAGTTGACGGGCCGCCCAGGGTGCGTACCATCCGGTCAGGCGGGGCCCGCTCCGGCGGGCCTCAGCCCGTTTCCCCGCACCAGGCAAAAGGTCATCCTCCGTGTCCTCGCTGCTCGGCGTCCTCGGCATCACGGTGATTTTGTTTTTCGTGGTCGCGATCACGGGCCGCCTGATTCTGGGCCGCTGATGCCGGGCCTGCCGGGGCCGTGGCCACGCCGATGATGAGCGCGGCCGTGCACAGCCCGAGCGTGCCGCCCAACACGATCCAGGCGGCGATCGCCAGCCACACGTAATCGCGAAGCCACACCCGCAGCGGCGGCTCCGCGCTCTTTGGCACCTTGCGTTGCACCGGGCCCTCGCGGCCGGTCTGCGCGCGCATCGCGTCGCGAAACTCATCCCACCCGGCCTGGGCCTCCGGTCGCTCGAGGGCGGCCAGCCACGTCGCGCGCTGCGCGAGCAGGGCGGCCGGCGGCCCGACGAGAATCACGAGCCACACGGCCGCGAGGGCAGAGATCGCGGCCACGGACACGCGGCGTCGAGGTGCTTGGCCCATATTCCCCATTCTGCACCACTTTCCCAAGGGGGCAATCGGTCTGGTGCCGCGGGCGGTGTGCTTGCTACCGTCAGGCGGTCCGCTGCACCGGCGTGGCACTCCGGCGCGGACCTTCCCCCGAACCCACGCCCATGCACCACTCGAGCCCACCCATGATCCGCCTTCGTCGATCACTCGCCGCGCTCATCGTCGCCGTCGCCGTGCTCACGGCCGCCGCCGATGCCCGCGCGCAGAGCGGCTGGCTGCCCACGGCCTGGTTCTCGCCGGCCGAAGTGCCCGTCGATGCGATGTTTCCACTCGCCGAACGGGATGGCCCCTGGCTCGTGCTCGCCGCCACGTTTCGCGGCGAAGGCGCCCGCGACGACGCCCGCACGCTCGTGCAGGAACTGCGCCGCGACCACAAACTCAAGGCCTACACACACGAGAAATCGTTCGACTACACCGGCAAGCAGCAGGGCCTCGGGCTCAACCCCGACGGCTCGCCCAAGAAGATGAAGTATGCCAATTCCGAGCAGGTGATCGAGGTGGCCGTGTTGGTCGGCGACTTCGCGGCGTTCGACGACCAGCGCGGCCAGAAACTGCTGGCCACGATCAAGGGGCTCCAGCCCAAATCGCTCACCGGCGACGCGGGCAAGAGCCGTTCATTCGCCGACTTCCGCAAGATGATCGGCCTCGACAAGGCCGCCAAGGGGCCGATGCATTCGGCGTTCGTGATTCCCAACCCGCTCCTGCCGGAGGACTACTTCTCGCGGCAGGAGGTCGATTCGTTCGTGGTGGAGATGAACGCCGACGTGACCCACAGCCTGCTCGACTGCCCCGGCCGCTACAGCGTGCGCGTGGCCACGTTCACCGGGGCGGGCACGTTCGACCAGAAGGCGATCGCGGCCGGCGACGACGACGTGAAGCTCGA
>JAIXPT010000214.1 GCA_027486095.1 Planctomycetaceae bacterium
CCGTCGGCGTGCTTCGCGACCGTGGCACCCGGGCCATAGAACTTGAGGAAGTAGCTGCCCTTCTCGGGCGTCTCGACGATCGCCGCGAGCATTCGATAGCCGGGCCGCTCCACGGCCTGCCCGCCACCGAACGGCCCGCCGGGCATGTCCTTGAAGGTGCCCGCCACATCGACGAGCGTGACGGTGCAGCCGCCGAGCTTGAGGGTCTTGGTGGTGGCCTTGTCTTTGGTGGCGCTGCCGTCGGGCTGGGTGAACTGGCCATACCAGCGATCGACATTGGCCTGCACGCTGCCGCCCGCGCCCATCACGGTCATCCGGCCGGGGGCCTCGTCGCCCTCCGCAGGCACCGCAAACTCGGTCTCCACGATCCCCGACTTCGGCGGCACCTGCTTCCAGCCGGCCGGCGCCTCGAGCGAGAACGCGCCGCCTGCGATCGTGAAGGCGCGGACATCGTCGGCCACGGCCTGGGCCCGCGCGACATCAGCGGCAACGCAGAACACGACACTGGCGATCACGGACGACACGACACGGTGCATGGCACGACTCCAAGGGCTGAAGATGAAGCGGGGCAGGCCCGCCGGATGCCCAGTCTACACGACGCCGGGGTCAGCCTGCTTCCGCGGGCTGGAGCTCGGAAAGCGGCTCGAGCGACGCCATTTCGGCGAGGCCCGCCTTCACCATCTCGCGGCCGGTGACGTAGCGGTGGGTCTTGATCCACTGGGCGATCAGGTCGGTCGCCGACCCGAACAGATCGCCGAGCAGCACATCCATCTCGCGTTCGAGCTCGGCGAAGTGTCGCGACCATTCTGCCGCCTCGGTGATCCCGATATGCTCCTCGCTCTGCCACTTCATGGGATGGAAGAGAAACACGCTGTAGGGCGTGACGATCCGGCGCGTGCACGTGGCGAACGGCCAAAGAGCCGCCGACGAACACTCGCCCGTGACGATGCCCGTGGCCCGGATGCCGCGGAGCCGCATGAGCGTGACGAGCGACATCGCGCAGTAAGGGCTGCCGCCGGGCGAGTCGAAATAGATCGTGCATTCGCCCCCCGGCTCGATGCCGAGCAGCCGGTCGGTCATGTCGGCCTCGTTGTCGGTGAGGTCGCCGACGAGGGCGATCTCGACCGGCCCCCGCCGCTCATCTTGCTCGGGCTCTGGTTGGGGCTTGTCGCGACGTGCCATGATGGAAGCACAGCGTAAGACCGCCTCCTGGAAACGGCAAGTTCGCCGCCATCACATGGGCATCGTGGCCTTCTGCCCCAACGGGCACCGGATCAACGTCAAAGACTCGTTCGCGGGCCGGAAGGGCCTGTGCCCGACCTGCGGAGCGAAGTTTCGCATCCCGGCCGCGGAGTCGGCGATTGCTGCCGTCGGCTCCGCACTGCCCACGGCCCGGCTGCTCGAACTCGCCCCCGCGGTGGTCGCGACCCTGCCGCGCGTGCTGCCCCTCGACGAGCCGGCCTTCGCGCCGGCCTCGGCGCTCGCACCGCTCGCACCGCCGCCGCCCGCGCTGCATCCGGTGCTCGCCGAGCGGCCCGACCTGACGTGGTGCATCGCGTTCCCCGGCGGCGAGCCGACAGAGCCGCTACCTGCCGAGTCGATGCAGGCCTGGCTCGACGCCGGGCAGGCGGAGGGCACGGAAGTGGTGTGGCGATCCGACTGGCCTGAGTGGCGCCCGGCCCGCGACGTGTTCCCCGACGCGATCCCGTAGCGACAGGCCTCCAGGCCTGTCGGATGTGATCCGCATTCGACAGAGCTGGAGCTCCGTCGCCACGTGTAGCGACAGGCCTCCAGGCCTGTCGGATGTGATCCGCATTCGACAGAGCTAGAGCTCCGTCGCCACGTGTAGCCGCACTACCCGCGGTAGTCGCCGTGACAGGAATCACACGACTTCTTGAGCACGCCCACCGCCGTGCGGGCGGCGTCGTAGTCGCTCTTCAGCGCCGCCTCGCGGGCTTTCGCAGCGGCGTCGCGCATCGCGGCCGCGTAGCCGCGGTAGGTGTCGTCGTCGTGGTATTCGTAGTCGGGCCGCTGGATCGCTTCGCCGATCGCGGCCACCATCTCGGCGTCGTGCAGCAGCTTCTCCACCTGCTTCGTGAAATCGTCTTTGGAGGCGATGCTCGCAGCCATGAGTTCGTCGGCTGTCTCGAGCCTGGCCATCAGCGCGGGCCGGCCGGCCACCTGGCTCCATTTGAAATCATCCTCACGCTCGGCCTTCGCCTCGATCGGGCTGCCGTCGAGGAGCGTGCCGAGATCGTCCACGCGGGCCTTCGCCTCGGCGAACGATTGATTCGTGCCCACCTTGCAGTTCACTCCCACCCGCGCGAACAGGTCGCGGGCCTGCTCCGCTTCTTTTTTCCAACGCACGTCGCCGTCGTGTTCGGCGATCACCGCGAAGGCCAGCGCGATCGTGGAAAACCCGACCCGCGCCTCGTCGTAGCCGCCGCCCTTGAAATCAGACACCGACGCCACGGCGGCGGCGACTCGCGCCTTCATGTCTTTGATCTCGTCGGCGAGCGTGTCGGGCGAGACGAGCGCCGACCATTTGAATCCGCCGCCCACACTCGGCCCGCCCTGCGGTTGGGTCGATGACGCGGTGCCCGCGGCCGCGGCGAGGCGGGCCCCCGGTGCGATCGCGGCAAAGTCGGGCCGCGGGCCCTCGAGCGTGGCGAAGGCATCGTCGAAGAACGCCGCCCCCGTGGCTTTGTCCCACGCGGCGGGCGGCCGGGCCCGCACTTTTTCGACGGTCTTCGCCCGCTCTGCGCGAGGCGCCGCGGCGCTGCCGACCATGCTCCACGATGCAGCGGCGGCGAGCAGCGCCAGGGTGGCAGCGATGCGATTCATCACGGTGACCTCGGTAGCTCGGCTGGCGCTGCTTGTCTGGCACAGGCCGGGGATCGGTTCCCCATGGATCCGTTCCCGAGCGGCATCTCTCCGATCATAGCCGAGGCGGCCGGCAGCCGGGGATGCCCGGGTTTTGGGGGGTGTTTTTCGCCTTGACCAGCCCGGCCCGGCCCGTCACTCTCCTGCCCCGCTCACTCGCTGCGGAAGTGCCGGTTCATCTTTTCGACCCCGTGGAGTCTGTCCGATGCTCACGCCTCCGCCCTGCCCCGCGTCGGCCCCGTCGGCCCGCACCTGGACGCTCTGGTTTGCGTCGTTCGCGGCCGGCTGCACCCTGCTGGCCATCCTCGGCACGACCGGCTGCTCGGGCGGCGGCTCTGGATCGGCGGCGGCCGAGCCGGCCAAGGCCGCGGTGGTGACGTTTCTCGATGCGATCAAACGCGGCGACGACGCGGCCGCCAGCGGCATGCTCACGAAAGTTGCGCGGGCGAAGACGGAAGAGCTCGGCCTCTCGGTGGCCCCGCCCGTGAATCCCACGGCGGCCTACTCGATCCGTGATTGCGAAATCGTGGGCGAGGGCGGCGACCTCGTGCATGTGGGCACCACCTGGACCGACACCGATGCCGACGGCTTCACGAGCACCGACAACGTGGTGTGGGTGGTGCGGCTCGACCCCGAAGGCTGGCGCGTGGTGGGCATGGCGATGCGGATCTTCGACGACCTGCCGCCGCTGCTGCTCAATTTCGA
>JAIXPT010000024.1 GCA_027486095.1 Planctomycetaceae bacterium
CTCCGCCGTCCTCTCAGAGATCAGTGACGATTGGGAGACCGAACGTGCCTACCTGACCATGGAAGCCAGATGACCCACCTCTGAAAACCCGGATTTACAGAAGGGGTGTTGCTTTATCCTCGCACGACGGGCCTCAAGGTGATCGACGTGGAACTCAACGACGTGAACGGCGGCAGTTTCTGTGTGGTCGCCGCCCGCGACGATGCGTCCTTCTCATCCGCTGATCGTCTGGTGAAAGCACTGCTCGCGCGGGAGCAGCGGCATGGCTACGGCCGCATGCCCGTCTACGATCGTTTTCGTGAGCGCGTGCATCGCCATCGCGACGAACTGCCGGCAGTGATCCGTCGTGCCAACGCATCCGGCATAACCGTCTGCGGGTATGGGGCGAGCACGAAGGGCAACGTGGTGCTGCAGTGGTGCGGGCTCACCTCCGCCGACATCCCGGTCATCGCCGACGTCAACCCCGACAAGTTCGGGTGTGAGACGCCACACACGCACATTCCGATCGCGAGCGAGGCGGAGGTTCGGGGGCGGAATCCGCACTGCCTGCTCGTGCTCCCGTGGCACTTTCGCGACTCGATCGTTCATCGAGAACGGGCACACCTCGAGAGCGGTGGAACACTTCTCTTCCCCCTGCCTCAAATCGAGGCGGTCGGCCATACCCGGACCATGCGCAAGGCTGCCTGATTCAACGGTGGCACGGGGATCGGGTCTGCCCGTCGCTCGGCCCGCGCCTGCTCGCCACCTGATCAAGAAATTGCTGCCTGCCAGATTCGCAGTGTCAGCAATGCCGGAGGTGGGACTTGAACCCACACGCCCTTGCGGGCAACGGATTTTGAGTCCGCCGCGTCTGCCATTCCGCCACTCCGGCTCGTGGGAGGCGTTCCGGATTCCGAGATTACGGTTTGCCCCGCTGTTTTGCCAGCACCGCTCTCCGCACCGGCTGCCGGTGCATGGTAGGGTGGGGCCGCCATGCATGTGCTCGTGTTCGAAGATGAACGGGTCGAACGGCTGGGCGTGCTCGCCACGGTTCGCCCCGCTAGCGACCTCACGCTCGGGGCGACCACGCTCCACGACGCCCTCGCCGCCTTCGGCACCGTTGCACGCGCGGTCCGCCCGCATCTGGCTCGCTACCTGGCGGCCCTTGCCGGCCAACGCGTCGCGCTCTGGGGTGGCTCCGCCGACATGCCCACTCCCGCGCTCCCCTCCGCGCATGGCGCGATCGCGCTTGTCGTCAATGCCCGCGTGATCCCGAGCCGGGAGAATCTCGCCCGCCTGCGCGGCTTCGCGGAGGCCGGCCACCGGGCGATCGTCCGCCACGATGGCATCGTCCACGCGGCGCTCCTGCATCGCACGCCGGAGGGCAGCGGCGCCGACGACGACGCCCTGGCGGAAATTCTCGCACACGCTTCGCAGGCACCGCGCGTGCTCGGTGCCCTCGGCCTGCCGGCCGCAGATGTCGCGCTCGACCTGCTCGACGACGCTTCGCATGTGATCGCCGCCCACGAAGGCGCGCTCGAAGGCAGCCTCGCCATGAAGCTCGATTCGAGACGGTTTCGCGAGCTGCGGCCCGGCTTGTTCGTGGCTGATGGTGCCCGGGTGGCCGATGAAGTGGTCGTGCGGCACGGGCCCGTGGTCGTGGCCGCCGATGCCGAAGTCGGGCCTTTCGTATGCCTCGATGGCCCGCTCTGGATCGGCCCCCGCGCCAAAGTCAATCCGCACGCCTGGCTGCGGGCCGGCTCGGCAATCGGAGCCGAGTGCCGCGTGGGCGGCGAGATCGAGGCCACGGTGATCGAGGCCTTCTCGAACAAGGCGCACGACGGGTTCTTGGGCCATAGCCACGTGGGCTCCTGGGTGAACCTCGCCGCCGGCACCGTCACGAGCAATTTGAAGGCCACCTACGGCCCGGTGCGGCTCCACGAACATCGCGCCGACGGCAGCCGGGCCACCACCGACACCGGCCGCCAGTTCTTCGGCGCGCTCGTGGGCGATCTCGTGAAGACCGCGATCAACGCCTCGCTCCCCTGCGGAGCCCGGATCGGCCTCGCCGCGACGGTGCAGGGCATGGTGGGCGACGTCGTGCCCGCCTTCACCAACGAGATTCTCGGGGGGCGCTCCACGGCGGATCAGGCGGCCACCGTGCTCGAGCGCATGATGGCCCGCCGGGGGCTCGGGCTGCTCGCCGCCGACCGCGGGCTCCTGGAAGCGGTGGCCTGACGGGGGAAAACGGGGCGATCGACCTGCGGCCAGCAGCCGCGGATGACAGGCTGAAGGCCTGTCCTACAATGACGGATATGACGCTCTCTGAAGTCTATTCCGCCGGTCGTTTCGGCCTGTCGTTCGAACTCTTCCCGCCGAAGACGCCCGAGTCGGAGGCGGCGATGTGGCGCACCATGGACGACCTCATGGAGTTCGAGCCGGCGCTCGTCACCTGCACGTATGGCGCCGGCGGCTCCACCCGCGGCACCACGCTCGACGTGCTCAAGGGCGTGCGCTCGCGGCACGACCTGCCGGTGGCCAGCCACCTGACGTGCGTCGGCAGCACGGTGGACGACCTGCGGGCCTACCTCCACGAAGCGACCGCCGCCGGCGTGGCGGCCATCGTGGCCCTGCGCGGCGATCCGCCGAAGGGCGAGACGACGTTTCAGCAGGCCGAAGGCGGCCTCCGCTACGCGTCGGAGCTCGTGGCGCTCATCAAGGCCGAGTTTCCCGCGCTCGGCATCCTCGTGGCGGGGTATCCCGAGACGCATCAAGAGGCGCCGAGCCCTGCGGAAGATCTCGAAAATCTGCGGCGCAAGTGTGCGGCCGGCGGCGATGTGATCGTCACGCAGCTGTTCTACGACAACGTGGATTTTTTTCGGTTTCGCGACCGCTGCGCGGCTCTCGGCATCACCGCCCCGATCGTGCCGGGCGTGATGCCCGTCACCAACTACGCGCAGATCCGCCGCATCGCCACGCTCTGCAAGGCCCGCCTGCCCGACACGTTCACGCAGGCCTTCGAGGCGGCAGGCGACGACGAGGCCGCCCAATTCGAAGCGGGCGTGGAGTTTGCCACGCGGCAAGTCCGCGAGCTGCTCGACTCGGGCGTGCCCGGAATCCATTTCTACGTGCTCAACAAATCGCCGGCCACTGTCCGCGTGCTCCGCGAAGTGAATCTCGAACACACTTCGCGACAAGGATGACAGGTTCGGGTCTGTCACAGATACCGACAGACTGAAGTCTGTCTTACGATTCACCGACAGACTGAAGTCTGTCTTACGTGGGTTACGACCGCGGGGGCAGGTCGTCGTCCATGCTGCTGATGTAGCTACGGAGCCGCTCGAGCTCGTCGCTCACGTGCCGCAGCTTGAGCATGTTTTCCACGCGCTTCACGAGCTCCACCTTGTTGACGGGCTTCGAGAGAAAGTCGTCGGTGCCGGCCTCGACCGCCCGCTCGATGTCGCCGAGCTCGCCGAGCGCCGTCACCATCAAGATCATGATCGGGCTCGTGGCCGGGTCGCCCTTCAAGCGCTGGCAGACCTCGAAGCCCGAGAGCTTCGGCATCATCACGTCGAGCAGGATGACGTCGGGGTGAAACGCCGCCACTTTGTCGAGGGTGTCGCGGCCATCCACGGCAGTCGCGATCTCGCAATCTACGTCGGCGAGATACACCTCGAGCAGCTCGCGATTCGGCTCGTTATCGTCGGCGATCAGCACGCGGCTACGGCGGGCCGCAGCGGCTGGCTTGAGCGCGGCGGGGCGGGATTTTGCCATGGCTCAGGGGACCTCGAAGAGCGACTGGCTCTTCACGATCGCCAGGTTGTCGGGAAAGGTGTGGAAGGCCTGCACGAGCAGGCTCTTGGCCCGCGTCTCGATATTCAGCCAGCTGATCGCCCCGAGCGCCAGCCGCCCGCCCGATTCGAACCGGTGAAAGAGCCCGTGCTTGATGCCTTCGCTGCACAGCTCCTGCTGGAAGGTCCAGAACACCTCGGGCGCGACAGACTCGAGCTGAAAACAGGTCTGGTAGGTGGTGCCGCCCCGGCACTCCATGCGATCGCTCCGCTCGCCGCTCAGGCGGTAAGAGAGCAGCCGGCGCTTCTGCGGCAGCGGCTGCGCGGCGCTGGTCGCGACCTCGCACAGCGTCAGGCCGCCGCGCCGCCACGTGATCGAATGCCCAGCGCTCGTGATCGTGACGTCGGCCCGATAGCCGCCTCGCTCGATCGAACGCGTCGCACAGATCTCGAAGAGTTCCGGATGCAGGGCCCGCCCGTAGAGCTGGAAGACGAGTTCGTTGACGTTTGGCCGGACTGACAGCACCTGGCAACCTCGCTCGCAGGACAGCCTCACGGGACGTCCCGAATTATAAAAGTGGAGCGCGGGTTGCACAAAGACGAGTTGCCGCAGCCGGCGAAAGCACGGGCGGCACTC
>JAIXPT010000163.1 GCA_027486095.1 Planctomycetaceae bacterium
AGCTCGGCCAAGTGCTGGGCCGTGTTCACGAGGCGGTCCCAGTTGGCCTCGACGTAGTCTGGCGGGCCGCCGATCTGGGCCACAACCTGGGCCACCTGCTCGGTGGGCACCATCTCGATCGCGTCCCACGGGCAAACCTTGAGGTCATAGGGATTCGACTTCTTCCCCGGAATATGCACGCACACCTCGCAGCCCACGCAGCGCTCGATGTCGATCTCGCACCAGCTCTGGAGGTTGTGAAACTGGTCGTATTGCTGCACCTTCAGGATGCAGTCAACCGGGCAGACCTCGAGGCACGATTCGCAGCCGGTGCAGTTGTCGGCGTTGATGACCGCGAGCTCTTTGGGCAGTTTCTTGCGAGGGCCGGCTTTTGCCATGGTGGGAAGATCGGTTGGGGGGCGGGTCGGTCTTCAACGTCCATCATCGTAGCCCGTGGAGTCCGAGCGACAAAACGACCCGTTTCGCGGCATATTCACGGAGTCCCCCGGCTTCCGCCGGGGGCTTCGAGGGCGATGCGCTGCAAAAAGCCCCGGGCGGAAGCCCGGGGACTCCGGGATCGAAATCCTCCCGGCCCTCGATAGCCGTCATACGGTCTCGCCGCGGACGAGATCTTCGGGGGTCTGGCGACGGCGCACGAGCCGGGCCACGCCGCCATCCACGAGCACTTCGGCCGGCAGGGGCTTTGAATTGTAGTTGCTCGCCATCACGAACCCGTAGGCTCCGGCGATCTCGATCACGAGCAGGTCGCCCACGTGGGCGGCCGGCAGGGCCCGCGTGGACACGAAGCCGCCGTCGGTCTGCGTGAAGATGTCGCCCGACTCGCAGAGGGGGCCGCCGACGGCCACCTCTTCTGCCCCCGTCGCCGGTGCCCGTGGGTCGGCAGGGCAGAGGCTCATCGGGTGGTAGGAGCCGTAGAGCACCGGGCGGGCGAGGGTGTTGAAGCCGGCATCCACGAGCAGATATTTTCGCGCGCCCTGCTTCTTCACCGCCCGCACTTCCGTGATCACGAAGCCGCTTTCGGCCGTGAGATAGCGGCCGGGCTCGATCTCGAGCCGGAGGCGATGGCCGAAGCGGTCTTCGAGCCGCTTGCGCACGGCATCCCAGAGCGTGAAGTAGCCGGAGAGATCGGCGTGCACCTCGCCCGGCTTGTAGGGCACGGGCAGGCCGCCGCCCGCCGAGATCGTGGTGAGCGAGCGGCCGATCTCGAGGGCCACACGCTCGAGCGACCCGGCCACCTCGGCCAGATGCACAAGATCGGCGCCGCTGCCGATGTGCATGTGGAGCCCCGTCACGGCGAGCCCGGCCCACTCGGCGCGGCGCAGCACGTCGGGAATTTCCTCGTGCCAGATGCCGTGCTTCGAGCCTTCGCCGCCGGTGTTCGTCTTCTGGCTGTGGCCGTGGCCGAAGCCAGGGTTCACGCGCAGCGTGATACCGGCGCCCGGCACCCGCTCGGCAAGCTGCTCGATCATGTCGGCCGAGCCGCAGTTGACATGAATGCCGAGCTTCGCCACGGCCTCCAGGCTCTCGCGGTCGAAGATGTCGGCCGTGTAGACGATCGGATGCACGGGCGGCAATCCGCCGCCGCCGCCCGGCGCGGCATGCGGCGCGTAGCCCGCGGCGAGCGCCCGGTGAATCTCGCCCGTGCTCACGGCATCGACCACCACGCCCTCGCTCCGCATGAGGGCGAGCACGGCCAGATTCGAGCAGGCCTTTTGGGCGAACCGCACGGTGTCCCAGGCCGCCAGATCGCGGCAGCGGCGGCGGATCATCTCGGCGTCGTAGACATAGAGCGGCGTGCCGTGCGTGCGGGCGAGATCGGCCACGCTCGCTCCGGCGATCGAGGTGCGAATCACGGGCTGCAGGCCCGGCTGGCCGGGCGGAGAGGCGGTGGTGGTCATGGCGGCTGGGGTGGGTGGAGTGGAGATGGTCAGCGGGGCAGGGGGATCGGGAAGCCGGGCGGCACGTCGGGCAGCGGCACGCCACCGGGGCCGACGGGCCGCTCAGGCGTGGCCATCGCGGCGCCGGCCTTGAGCACGCCTGAGTCGATCGAGAGCCGCGTGGCCACGCCCCGCTCCATAGGCACGACGCGCAGCTCGACCTCGCCGCCGCCCGCATCGCGGGCCGCGGCCCCGCCCTTCGCCGCCGGGCTCTCGCCTACGACCGCATCGACATAGCCGAGCACGGGGGCGGCGCTCGCCTCGAGCGCGGCGATCGGCCGGGCATCGGCGACCGGGCGGCCGCTGGCGGCAAGCGTGGCTTCGGCCCGCGCGGCCACATCGCCACCGACGAGCACGAGCGCGTAGTCCGGGGCCACCGCGAGCGTGAGCTCGAGCGATCGGCCGATCTGCTCGGCGAGCGCCTCGTCGGCCACATCGACCGCGATCGTGTGGAGCGTGGCGGCCCCGGCCTTGCCCGCATCGAAGCGGGCCTTCACGCCGGGCACGGCGCCGCCGGCAAACGCCTGCTTCACCCGCTGCTCGAGCGCCGCGCCATCCTGCACGCGCACGCCCGCCGTCACCGCCGGCAGCGGCTTGGCCTTCGTGGCCTGGCTCGTATCGACCGCGAGGGCGGCATCGATGCCGCCGGCGGCGAGCGTCGCCGAAAGCAGGTCGTAGACGAGCCGGGAGATGGTGCGCGTGAGCGCATCGTCGGCCTCGCGCGGCAGTGTCTGCCCGAGAGCCTCGAGAAACTGCGCGCGGGCCGCAGCGGGAATCGCCTGCGACACATAGCCGCGGAGGGCGGGCCGCTCCCCGGCGGCGGGCGGCGGCGTGCCCACGGTGAGCGTGCCGGTGCCGGCAGCCTCGAAGGCGGCCGCCGACACGGAGCCGGGCAGGGCCACCGCGCGATTCTCCACGAACACTTCGCCGGCGGCGTCGTCGATCCCCAGGCCGAGCGCGAGCGACTCGGTGTCTTTGAGCCCACCGAGGGCCGCCTTGAGCGGCGCGGGATTCATCGGCTGCCCCTGCGCGGCCGAGGCGGCCGCGGCCTGGTCGAG
>JAIXPT010000292.1 GCA_027486095.1 Planctomycetaceae bacterium
ATCCTGGCTGCGCTGGTCAGCTACGCCGGCTCAGCGGCAGGGGCAACCCCTCGCCTCCCCGGATGTAGGGACAGACCTCCGGGTCTGTCCATCCGACAAGGCTCGAGGCCACCACACGCTGTCATTCGGCGCTTCAAAACCAGCCACTCATCGGCGCTTCAAAACCGGCCACCGTGTGGGGGGTATTGGACGGAAGAATCCTCTTGTTCGGACCTGTTGGCAAGTGGCGTGATCAGGTCGTAGCGGCTTGAGCGGTCGTATCGACGTCGGCGTTGGCTGCTTTCGCCCGTCGATTCCCGGTCGGCGCGCTGGCTGGTTTTGAATTGGCCGCGGGTTCCGACACGGGGCCTGAATCGTCGCCGAGTCGGTTCCTGAGCCGATAGCTTCGGCCCTGGAAGGTGACGATCTCGGCGTGGTGGAGGAAGCGGTCGAGGATGGCCGAGGCGCTGGGCACATCGCCCAAGAGCTTGCCCCAGTCTTCGAGCGGCCGGTTGCTGGTCATGATGGTGCTTCTGGTTTGGTGGCGGCGCATGATGATCTCGAAGAGGTATTCGCCGCTGCGCTTGGGGAGTTGCTTCATGCCCATGTCGTCAATGATGAGGAGATCGGGTCGGAGATAGTTGGCGATCATGGCATCGTCATCACCGAGCGCTTCGGCTCGAAGGAAGTTGTGGACAACGTCGAAGATGGAGCGATAGAGCGTGGTGCGGCCCTGCTTGATGGCGGCATAGCCGATGGCCTGTGCCAAGTGCGTCTTGCCTGTGCCTGGCGGCCCCATGAGCAGCACATCGCGGGCGTCGTCGAGGAACTTGCAGGTGGCCAGTTCAAAGAGCTGCTTGCGTGGCAGTGAGGTGTTGAACTCCCAGTCGAACTGGTCGAGGGTCTTGAGATCACGGAAGCAGGCGAGCTTGGTCCGGCGATCGAGCTTGCGATGATCGCGGACGGCGACTTCGTCCTGGAGGATGAGTTCGAGGAACTCGAGGTGGCTGAGGCGGCTGGCCTGGGCTTCCTGGAGGCGGACATCGAGCGAGCTGGCCAGTCCGGAGAGCCGGAGATAGCGGAGGGTGGAGCGGAGGTGGTCATGCATCGGGAAACTCTCCTGGAAACAGAGGGAACAGAAGTCTCCGATCGGTCACGGTGACGAATCGGGTGCTACGCTTGGCGTGTCCGGCGAACAGGAGTCAGGCTCTGCTGAGGAGCACCCTGATGAGCGATACCCGGACCACAGGCATTCGCCTCCGTCGCCCTGCAGGTTCACGCCTGCGGGGCGATGGTCTTTGTGGATGCCTGTGTCATGGCTTCCAAAACCTTCGCCCATGGATGGGCGACTCTGGCGGCGATGGATCGCCCGCGCGACCACAGCGGCATAGTCCTCGAGTGGCCGGATGATCGGATGCTCGGCGAGGAACTCGAGCGGCTGCTGCCTGTCGGCCTCGTGCACGATCAGTTGCCGGAGCGGGCTGAGGCGATAGCACTGGTTGGCGAGGGCTGTTTCGCAGGCTCGTTCGAGCTCTGCGCAGGTGTGCTTCTTGGTGAGTGACAGGAGCCCTTGCACCACGCGATGGCCTTCGATGCCGCGGGCATCGACGACGGCCTCGGCCCAGGCATGCGTCTGCGGGCCGATCGACCGCACCTTGTCGAGCAGGTAGGCGATGCCCCGTTCGAGGCCGTTGATCTTCGTGGGGTCGAGGTGCCTGGGATCGGTGCTGTAGCGGCCGTGGTCATGCTTGGCATGCATCGTGATCTGCTGCATCCGGTCGTTGAACACGCGGACGCTGCGGCCGTTCCAGCGGACCCAGACCTCGCGACCGAGATATTCGGGAGGCACTGAGTAGAAGGCCTTGGCGACTTCGACGTGGCCGTCGCGGCTGACCTTCCGTCTGGCTTCGTGGAAGTTCTCGAAGCGGGCAGCGGGCAGCGGCAGGAGGGTTCCTCGCTCCGTCTCGTTGAAGTGAGCGAGCACCTGCTGCCTGGTCGTGCCATGGATCCTTCGGTCGGCTGTATCACGCTCCCACGCCTGGAGGTGTTCGTTCTGCGCGGCGAGGCTCGTGAACGAGCGGCCCTTGAGCGCGTTGTCCTGCACGTAGGCGACGCCGCGCTCGACCTTCCCCTTGTGCCGCGGTGTTCTCGGCTTCGTGGGGAGCACCGTCGTGCCGTGGTGGCGGCAGAACTCCTCGAGCTTGGGGTTGAGCTCGGGGTCAAACCAGTCGGCCTTGAGCACGCCCGCCTTGAGGTTGTCGATGACGAGCGTGCGAGGCACGCCGCCAAAGTGCTCGAAGGCGTTCTCGAGGCACTGGATGAAGTCGTCGGTTGACTGCGTGAAGACGGCCTCGCTGTAGCCTCGTCGCGAGTGCGAGAGGACGACCCGGATCACATGGGTCTTGCGCCGTCGGCCGTCAGGCGCGATGACGGGCGAACCAGTGCCAAAGTCCACCTGGGCTTCGAAGCCCGGCGGGCTCTCTATCCGGCGGAACGGCACGGGCCTGGCGGCCCCGTGCTTCTTCAAGAGCCGTCGCACGCTGTCGTAGCTGACCGCGGCGGCAGTTGGATGCTCGACCAGGAGGTCCTGGTGGATCCGCTTGATCGACAAGCCTCGCTCCAGCTGCTCGAGCAGCCACGCGAGCCAGGGGCTCGCGTCGCTTGTCCGGCCAGCCGGTAGCCCGATCGGCGGTGCAACACCGGCCGCGGACGGATCGTTCGGGTCGGTCGGCGGTTCAAAACCCGCCAACGCCGCCTCGGCCCCGGCCGGGAAAATCGGCGCATTGGCGGGTTTTGAAACCGGCTCTCCGGCAAGCCGGAGCCGCCGCGAGACCGTCTCCCGGTCGATCCCAAGGCGCCTTGCGATCTCGCGACAGGACAATCCTGCCGATCGTAGTGATTGAATCGTCGCCGCCGTCGTCATCTTCAGTACATTCGCCATGACAGGTCTCCTTCCGCGGCTGTGCCGCTGGAAGACCTGTAGGTCGAAATGCTCCGTGAAGATGGCCGGGGATCAGACGCCGATCACTGGCCGGTTATGCGCGCCGACTGACACCACACGCGCAGCAGCGAACCCCGCACAGGCCATGAGGCCGTGGCTACACCGACGCCGGATGGTTCCGTTTTTTGATGAAGGCCTCGAGTTCCTTGCGGCTGGCGAGATCGATGAGG
>JAIXPT010000338.1 GCA_027486095.1 Planctomycetaceae bacterium
AGAGCAAGATTACCGAGGCCGCGTGCATATCGTCACTGTTCTGCCGGAGAAGAGCCGATCCGATCAGGCCGCCGCATACGCGCCCGAGTGCGTCTTCGAACTCTTCGCCTTGGCGATCAGGTAGATCAACACGCCGAAGCCCGCCTTCGCGGTCATGTCGGCGATGGCATAGCCGATCTGCAGGCCGACCACGCCATTGGCACCCACGATGCCATTGGCCGCGTTCGCCGTGCCGGCCTTCGCCGCCAGCGCTTCCGGGGTGCCGCCGAGTGCATAGGCAATCGGGTACACCGCCCACGTGACGAGGATCACCAGACGGGCGATCTCCAAAAGACGCCGGGCCGCCGGAGGCTGGCTATCGAGCGACTTGGTCAGTTCCGTCCACAGCACGTACAGAATGTAGAAGAACGGCACCGAGGAGAGCGCGCCCCACATCACCCGTTCGTTCCACTTCGCCGGGTCGGCGATCACCTCGCCCGGGTAGCCGAGCGCGATCATCGCGGCAGCCGCGATCACGAGCCGAGTCAGCAGGCTCGTCGCCTTTTCCGTGGGCAGCCGGAGCACCGCCACGAGCTCGACCATCAAAAGCGGCACGGTGAGGATCCAATCGGCGTAGCGGTAGAAGTCGTTGAACGCGGCACCGGTGCCCTTGTAGCCGCCGTCAGCCAGCGTGTAAGCGCCGTGCCAACTGTGCCGGATCATGAAGTAGTGGTAGCACGCGATCGAGACCACGATGCCCGACACGAGCAGAGCCGGCCGGTATTCCGGATCGACGTGCGCGCGAGACATATAGAGGAAGAGAGCCGCCGCTCCCATCGTTGCGACCGTCATCGAAAAGATGTTATCGACCGCGTTGTATTGGAACACCGACAGATCCGGCATCGCGGATCCGAGCAAAAAGAGACCATCGATCATCGCTTCACCTGTTTCAATGTGATGAAAAAAGTTGCCGACGCCTCACAGTTCGGCGGCGGCGTGAAATTAAAGGCGCGACATGCAAGCCGGCCACGGTGACATTACGATCCCCGCAGACCAGCGCTCCATACCTACACCCTCGACCCGGGCGGGATCATAGTCCGCGGGCGGACACTTCTGCAAGTCTGCCGGGCATGGGGGTGAGACTGGCTCTCAGGGGCGATCCGGCATCGGCATGGCCGGCATGGTGGCGACATCCGCCAGCCGGATCCGCAACACAAGCCAGGCGGAGAAGCCCGCGAGGCAGGCGAATCCTCCGAAGATGAGGGGCAGCGGCACCTGCTGGTCGCGAAGCCAGCCGAACCCGACGTCGGCCAGGCCACCGCAGGAGATGCTGGCGAAATTCATGAGGCCGTAGCCGGCCGCCCGCTGATCCGGCCTGACGATCTGCGAGAGGATCGGCATGTTGTTCGTGTCGAAGAGGCCCCAGCCGACGCCAAACAGCATCAAAAACAGGATCGCAAGCGGCAGCGACTTCGTGCCCACCACGATCCCCACGCCAAGCAGCGCTGGCACGATCGCTGCCATGCCGAGCGCGCTCACGTAGATCCGCCCGCGGTCGCTAGACCGCATCCAGCGGTCGGCGAGCCAGCCGCCGACGATGGCGCTCGCGATTGCGGCCGACTGCCACCAGATCACGGCGCTCACGCCGGCCAGCCCTTGCGTGAGGCCGAGGTCTTTCTGGAGCACGCTCGGCATCCAGTCGCGCACCACCCAGCCGGCGATCGCGGGCAGCGTGAAGTAGGCGAGCAAAAGCCGAAACGACGGGTTGCCCAGGAGCGCCCGCCACGAAGCGAGCGGCGACTCGGCGGGCCCGGTAGCACGCGGCTCATGCTCCGCCGGCTCACGCAAGAGGAAGAGCAGCGGCACCGCATAGGCGATGCCCGCAAGCCCGATCGTGGAAAAGCCCCAGCGCCAGCCGAGCGCGGGGCTATCGGCCACGAAGCCGCCGAGGCTGCCAAGCATCACGCCGAGATAGATCCCTATCTGATGGATGCCGATCGCCCGCGACCGCGTGGCCGAGGCGTGGTGATCGGCGATCAAGGCCAGGGCCGTCGGAATGTAAAACGCCTCGGAGAGCCCCATCGCGGCGCGGGTGGCGAGCAGGTGGTCGTAGGTGGTGGCCTGCCCGGTGGCCCAGGTGACGGCCGACCAGGCAAACAGGCTCGCGCACACGATCAAGGGCTTCGAGAACCGGTCGGCGACGAGGCCCGCAAACGGGCTCGCGAGCGCGTAGGTCCATTTGAACCAGGCGAGCATGTGCCCCCACTGCTCCTGGCTCTCGATTCCCGACACGTCGCCCATGATCGACCGCTGCATCGTGGCCACGAGCTGGCGGTCGAGATAATTGAGGAGCGCCACCGGCACGAGAAGGGCGACGGCGAGCCAGGCGGTGCGGTTCATGGCGGGGGAAAGCCTAGGCATGGGCCAGTCAGGTGTGCCATATTGATTACACCAAGACACAAGTCAGCACACCGACGAGACGATCATCATGTCGCTGCGTTCATGGGCCGGATTCATCGTTCTCGCATGCCTCGCTCCGAATCGCTTGGTCGCCGCCGAACACGCGGCCACTACGCTCTCCGAAGCCGAGCGGCGGGCCGGCTGGAGGATGCTTTTCGACGGCCACGACGCCGGCGAGTTTCGGGGCTTCCGGCGGGATTCGCTCGGCGATGGCTGGCAGGTGCGCGACGGAGCCCTGGTCCGGGCCGCTGACGGTGCCGGCGACATCGTTTCCCGCGATGAGTTTGCCGCGTTCGAAGTTCAACTCGAGTATCGGATCGCTCCGGGCGGCAACAGTGGCGTGATGTTTCACGTTCAGGAAGACGAGCCCCAGCCCTGGCACACCGGCCCCGAGGTGCAGATTCTCGACAACGCCGGAGCCAAAGAGTCGCAGCGAGCTGGCTGGCTCTACGGGCTGTATGCGCCGCAGCTGCCCACGTGGGTGCGCGACCTCGACGAGCAGGCGGGCCGCACGTCACCCGAGTTCATCGACGCGACCCGGCCTGCCGGCGAGTGGAACCATCTCTATCTCAGAGTGGCCCCCGGCGGCTGCGAGGTGTGCGTCAATGGCGTCGCTTACGAGCGGTTCAAGATCGGCAGCAAAGACTGGAACGACCGGGTGGCGAAGAGCAAGTTTTCGTCGTTGCCAAACTTCGGCAAAGCCGGCCGGGGGCGCCTGTGCCTGCAGGACCACGGAGCCGAGGTGGCCTTTCGCTCGATCAAGGTCCGGGAACTTCCGCCGAACGGTCAGAAAATTCCATTCGCCGACGACGTCGCCGCCGTGCAGGCCGTGCCCGCGTTTCCTGATGCGACATGGGAGGGCTGGTCGCCCGAGTCGGCCGATGGCACGCCCGCGGTACCCCTGCGCCCGCTCGTCGTCGCGCACGCGGGCGATGGCTCGGGCCGCCGGTTCGTGCTCGACCAGGCAGGGATGATCCACGTGTTCAAGCCAGGGTCGGTGGCGGGAAAGCTGTTCCTCGACCTGCGGCCCGGCACATCGCCCTGGGGAAAATACAACGAAGAAGGAATGCTCGGCCTCGCGTTCCATCCGCGGTTCGCCGAAACAGGTGAGTTTTTCGTCACCTACAGCCTGAAGGGCGAAGGGCACGTCGAACACCTTTCGCGGTTTCGCGTGAGCCAGGCCGACCCCGACCGGGCCGATCCGGCCAGCGAGGAGGTCGTGCTCGCGGTGGATCAGCCCTTCTGGAACCACAACGGCGGCTCGATCGCGTTTGGCCCCGACGGCTATCTCTACTGGGGACTGGGTGACGGCGGCAGCCGCGACGATCCCTTCGGCAACGGCCAGAAACTCGACACGCTCCTGGGCAAGATCCTGCGGATCGATGTCGATCATCGTGAGAATGGCCGCGCGTATGCGATCCCCGCCGACAATCCGTTCGTCGATCGCCCCGCTGCCCGCGGCGAGATCTTTGCGTTTGGCTTCCGCAATCCCTGGCAGATCGCATTTGATCGCATAACGGGCCGGCTCTGGGCCGCCGATGTCGGGCAGGATCTGCTCGAGGAAGTCGATATCGTGACCAAGGGGGGCAACTACGGCTGGAGCCTCCGCGAGGGGACGCAGATTTTCGGCAACCGGCCTGACGCCGGCGACACACTTATCGAGCCCGTCTGGGAATACGACCACCAGGTGGGCAAGAGCATCACCGGCGGGTTCGTGTATCGCGGCAAGCAGGTGCCCGCGCTCGAGGGCTCGTATCTCTACGCCGATTTCGTGTCGGGGCGGCTGTGGGCGCTCGAGTTCGACGCCGCCACGGGCCAGGCCACGAACCTGGAAATCCCCTGGCCCGGCCTACCGATCTTCGGGTTCGGCACCGATGCCGATGGCGAAGCCTACGTGCTCACCAGTTCGCCGACCGGCCAGGGCGTGTTTCGCCTGGCACCAGCAGCCGCCGCCAACGCCTCGAGCGCCGTCGCACGGTAGTCAGTCGCGGAGAGCGAAGGCCCAGTTGCCGCGGCATGAAGCATCCAGGCGGCGAGGACGGCCCGCAGCGTCCAGAGAATGGTGCGCAGCCAGTTTGACCGGACGAGCCGTGCCACGGCATCGGGAGCGTGCCCCTCGCGTGCGAGCCGCGCGTGGAGCGGCATCTGCACGAACGCCGTCGAGAGCCAGAGGATCACCACGGCCACGAGCCCGGCGCCGGCCATCAGCGGAGGAATGTTGAGCGGCGGCGCCCAGGCGAGGGCCGCGGCTGTGGCCCCCTCGAGAAACATGAACGGGATCACGACGCTGCCCGTGCGGCGCTGATTCTCACCGGCGAAGCCCCGTTCGTCGCCGCCGATGCGGGCGAACAGCGGATAGTGCACGGCCTGCACAAACCAGATGATCCCGCACATCGCCCCCGAGGCGACCGCCTGGATCAGAAGAAGGGCCGTGGTGAATGTCATGATGCCGTCGCCATTCGTGGGCCTCCAGCCTACGGCCGAAACCTCCCGGGTCAACGCGTGCGCTCCATCGTGCGCAACCGGGCGGGCGTCACGCCCGCGTGCCGGCGGACGAACGTCGTCATGTATTGCAGCGATGGAAATCCCGCCCGCATCGCCACCGCCTTGAGCGGCAGATCGGTCTCCACGATCAGCTTCCGGGTGCCGGCGAGCCGGAGCCGCACGTGCTCCTGATGAATCGAACGACCGACAGTTGACCGGAAGCGCTGCTCGAGTGTCGAGCGTGACAGGCCGGCGGCCGCCGCCAGCTCGTCGATCCGCGGCCGCCGCCAGGGATCACTGCGCAGCGCCTGGAGCGCCTGGGCGACGTCGGGGTCGGCCGTGGCCAGCGTGTCGGTGGAGCTGCGCGGCACGACGCCGATCGGGGGCACGACCACGCGCTGCTCCGGCACCGCGGCCCCGAGCATGAGCCGGTCGAGCAATGCCGCCGCCTCGTAGCCGATGCGCCGGGCCGACTGGTCGATGCTCGAGAGCGGCGGCTCGGTGAGCTCGCAGATCATCTCGTCGTTATCCACGCCGATCACGGCCACGTCGTAAGGCACCCGCAGGCCGGCTCCCCGGCAGGCCTCGAGCAGATGCCGCGCCCGCACGTCGTTGCACGCCATCACGCCGATCGGCTTCGGCAGCCCCGCAAGCCACGCCCGAAGTTCGCACTGCAGCTCCTCCCAGCGGCGGGCCGCTGCAACCCGGCCGGTGAACACATGCCACGATCTGCCCCGCGCCTCGGCGGTGGACGTGAACGCCGCGGCCCGCTCCCCCGACCAGCCCGCGATCGCTGACTTAGGGAAGCCGCAGAACGCCAAGTGATCAAAGCCACAGCTCAACAAGTGCTCGGCGCCGAGCCGGCCGATCGCCTCGTTGTCGGTGTACACATAGGGAATGCCAGACGCGGCGTCGTACCATCCGTAGCCGCCCCCGACACCGACCACCGGGATCGACAGGCCCTGGATCGCCCCCGCCACCCGGCGATCGTCGAAGTTTGCGATCACGCCCTGGCCGTGCCAGCGCTTGAGGTCGGGCAGCTTTTCGAGCGGATCTTCCTCCACATACAGGCTCCAGCGACCGTGCTCGCGGGCATACCGCGCGACGCCGCCGATGATCAGCCGGTCATACGGACGAGCCGCGTCGAGGATCACGGCCACCAGCGGCGGCTGGCACGACTGCCCATCAAGGAAAGCCCGAGGCGTGAGCCGACGGGAAGCATGATCCATGGGCAGTCCTCTCGGCTCACGCCTCGGGCTTTCGGATATTTCAACAGCCGAGCAGGTGTTCCAGCACGAGCCGCTCGAGGGCCTCGTAGTCGCGGGCCGCGATGCATTGATCCGCCGTCTTCACCGGGAAACTGCGCACCCTCTCCACGAGCCTGAGGAAGATCGCCTTGCTCGTGGCCAGGTGGGCCGCCGCTTTGTCGGCGGCTTGCGTGCGCTGGGCCTTCACATCGAAGCCCACGAAGGCGCCCGAGGCCGCATAGTCGGCCGCCTCGAGCACCCGCACCTGATCGAATGCCCCGCGGAGGTTCGCCGCCCCAAACACTTTGTCTTGGTCGAACTTGAGGCCGTTTTGGTCGTTCAAGTGCACGCTCCAGAGCTTGCCAGCCGCGAGGGCAAAGCCCATCTCGTCGGAGGGGTCAAGGCCCGCCAAGATTGCGTGCGCGCTCTCGATGAGCACGCCGACGCGGGCCGGGTCGGCCGAGCGGGCGCCGAGCGCGAGCGCATGGCCGATCGTGGGAATGAAGGCATGATCCACGGGCTCGTTTGGCTTGGGCTCGATCGCGATCCGGATTTTCGGGTGCGCTCCGAGGATGGCGTCGATCGCGGCCAGGAGCTGGCCCGATGCAGCGATCGGGCTCTTGCTCTCGCGCACCGCCGTGCCCTCGCGGGCCGGCCACATCACGATCAGATCGGTGCCGAGCGCCGCGGCGACGTCCACCGCCCGCTTCGAACGCTCGATCGCCCACGTCCGCGCGGCCGGATCGTTTGACGTGTAGCCGCCGTCGATGCCGTGGGCGTGCTCCCAAAGGCGCGGGGCAACAAACTCGGCGACGAGCCCCCTGTCGGCAAGCTTTGCACGCATCGCCTCCGCGGCCTTCACGATCTGCGTTGGTGCGAGGCTTTCGAGGTCGGGCACGGCGTCGTCGTCATGGAGCTGGATCCCCTCGAAGCCGAGGCTCACGGCCGTGTCGAGGACGGCGTCGAAGGGCACCGCCGGCCGGACGGGCGGGCCGAACGGATCGCCACCCTGCCCGAGGTTCCACGGTCCGATGGAGAAGCGATACGGCGAGGCTGCCATGCGTCAGAAGTCCCTGGTGGTGATGAGGCGGCGAGGGGTTCGCCGCGGGCCCCTCACCGTATCCCGTCCTCCTTACCTTATAACGTAAAAGCGTTATGCTTTTCACGAGCCACCGCTCAGGGCTTGCCGCCGGATCGCTAGCATGAAGCCCATGAAAGCACCGCAAAAAACGCTCGACCTCAAGCTCGCCCGGATCATGGCCGATCCGTCGTGCCCCGACTTCATCCTGGCCGACGCCAAAGACGCCGACATGGCGTTTGGCCTCGCCGCCCCCGGCCTCGCCCCGGGCGGCACGCCCGGCCGCGGCCCCTTCCGCTCGATCCATGACTATCGCAGCGAGATTCGCGGGCTCGTGCACCAGGGGCTCGTGGACATCATGCTCATGAGCGCGAGCACGAACGAGATCCTGGCCGTGGATGAAAACATCTTCGCCGCGAGCGCCGTCACGCCCGCCGTGCGGATGAACGACACGACCGACATCTGGCTCGCCGCGGGCTCGGGCAGCTACACGAAGCAGCCCGCCCTCCCCTTCTCCACGACCACGATCGCCCAGGCCCGCACAGGCCGCATCGACGACGCCCGTGCCGAGCCGGGCCGCGGTGCGAATCTCGGCCTCTTTTCACTCACGCTCAACGACGATGCCACGCTCGACCGCGCGATGCTCGAGGCCTACAAACACTTTCGCATCGAGGCCGAGCGGGCCGGCTTTCGGCATTTTCTCGAGGTCTTCTTTCCCAATGCGCTCGACCGCGTGCCGGGCAAAAATGTGGGCGAGAAGCCGCAAGACATCGCCAGGTTTCTCGCGGACCACGTCGTCCGCTGCCTGGCCGGCGTGCCCCGGGCCAGCCGGCCGATCTTCCTCAAGATTCCCTATCTGGGCCCCGAGGTCACCGAGCAACTCGCCGCCTACGATCGCTCCGTCGTCGTCGGGATCCTCGGCGGCGGTGCCGGGACCACGCACGACGCCTTCGGCCTCGTGGCCGACGCCAAGCGTCACGGCGCCCGGGTCGCCCTCTTCGGCCGCAAGATCAACGCCGCGGAAAACCAGCGCGCGTTCGTGAAGATCCTGCGGGCCGTCGCCGACGGCGACCTTGCCGCCGACGAGGGCGTGCACGCTTATCACGGCGAACTTCAGACGCTCGGCATCCGCCCGCACCGCGCCCTCGAGGCCGATCTCGCTCGCTCCTCTACGGCATCTGCCTACGGCGGATGAGGATCATCGCGGCAGATCACAGGCCGTCTCGGGCCTACGATTGATCGGCCTTCAACGAACACGATCGATCGCGTCCCGTCAGCCGCCGTCGAGGGCTTGGAGTGACAGCCGCACGTCGCGGAGTCGAGCCAGCGTCTTCGGCGTGCGCAGCTCAGGGTACTCCTCCATCAATGCGACGACATCGGCGAGGTCGTGCTGCCGTTTGCTGGGTCGGCGGCGCGGCTCAGCGGCGGCCTCCAGTTTGAGGACGATCAGGTCGGCTGGCATCGCCACCCGCATGCGGAGGCCATCCGAGAGATCTGTCAGCTCAGCATGCAAAACGGCGTCGGCGATCCCTACGTCCTCGGCGGAAAACTGAACCGTCGTCCGCAGGCTGCCCGGCCCCGTGGGTGGCGCGCGCCAGTTGTCGCTGTGCTCGTGGCGACCCGTGTGATCAAAGCCGGCGGCCAGCAGTGCGGCCCGCGGGACGTCGTCGAACCGTGGCACCGCGACGTCGATATCGAGGGTGGTGCGAGGCTCCGTCGTGCGGATCTGCACTGCCACGCCGCCGATCAATGCGTACGACACACCCGCTTGATTGAGCAGATCTGCCACGAGCCGGAGCGGCCGTTCTTTTGTATCACTCGGATCGATTCCCATCATTTCGGCCCACAGGGAGTCGAGCCGAAACCCGACCGCCATCCGGCTGCGAGCTGTCTCGGGTGCGGTGCTCATGATGAAACTATAACCCGACCGATTAAGCCAGTGTAGATCCCTGGGCACGGGGGAAAGGATCGGGGACTGATTCTCACGGAATGGCCGACCTGGCCCGGGCGTCAACGGCGCCCGCCTACGGCGGATAAGATGGGCGCGACGCGGGATCATGCCGCGCCGCAGGAGATGCCATGAAGATCACGAAGCTCACGACGTTTCTCGTCCCGCCACGCTGGTGCTTCCTCAAGGTGGAGACCGACGCAGGCATTTCCGGCTGGGGCGAGCCGGTGGTCGAGGGGCGGGCGCACACCGTCGCTGCGGCCGTCGATGAGCTATCCGACTATCTCGTGGGCAAGGATCCGCGGCACATCGAGGATCACTGGACGGTGCTCTACCGCGGCGGGTTTTACCGTGGCGGGGCCATCCACATGAGCGCGCTGGCGGGCATCGACCAGGCCCTCTGGGACATCAAGGGCAAGGCGCTCGGCGTGCCCGTGTACGAACTCCTCGGCGGCAAGGTCCGCGACCGGATCCGTGTCTACTCCTGGATCGGTGGCGACCGCCCTGGCGAGACGGCGGCCCAGGCGAAGGAGCGGGCAGCCCGGGGATTCACGGCCGTCAAGATGAACGCCTCCGAGGAACTGCAATACCTCGACACATTCGACAAAGTCGATGCCGTGCTCGCCAACGTGGCGGCGATCCGCGAGGCCGTGGGCCCAGACTTCGGGATCGGCGTCGATTTCCACGGCCGCGTGCACAAGCCGATGGCCAAGGTGCTCTTCAAGGAGCTCGCCCCATACCGGCTGATGTTCGTCGAGGAGCCCGTGCTCAGCGAACACGCCGAGGCGCTCAAGGAGATCGCCCCGCTCGCCGGCATCCCGATCGCGCTCGGCGAGCGGCTCTGCTCACGCTGGGACTTCAAGCAGATTCTCCAGGCGGGCTACGTCGATATCATCCAGCCCGATCCATCGCACGCGGGCGGCATCACGGAGACGCGGAAGATCGCCCACATGGCCGAGGCCTACGACGTGGCGCTCGCCCTCCACTGCCCGCTCGGGCCGATCGCGCTGGCCGTGAATCTGCAGCTCGACGCCGGCTGCTACAACGCCTTCATCCAGGAGCAGAGCCTGGGCATCCACTACAACCAGGGCAACGACCTGCTCGACTACGTTGCGAATCCGCAGGTCTTCGACTACGCCGACGGCTACGTGAGGATCCCAGACGGCCCCGGCCTCGGCATCGAAGTCAACGAGACCTACGTACGCGAGCGGGCGGCCGTCGGCCACCGCTGGCGCAATCCGATCTGGCGGCATGCCGACGGCAGCTTCGCCGAGTGGTGAGGGTCACCGCCGGTCTCCCCGAGCGGAGGCAGGCTCGGCCAGTCAGCTGCGCGTCGTCCTGACAGTCAGGCGAACCGCGGGCGAAAATCCCGCCGCCACCCCGTCGGCCGAGAGACCGCGGACGGTGAGGATGTGGACGCCCTCACCGAGCGGCGTCGGCACGATCGTCCAGCGGCCATTCACCGCGACCGTCGAGCCGACAGGGATCCCGTTGGCATACAGCGTGATCCGCTCGCCAGACCGGGCGACGCCACCGATCGGCGGGGCGGCCACGTTGGTCCGCGCGATTCCCGACGTGATGCGAGCCGATGTGCCCCGCACGATCGGGGCGACGACCACGTTGTCGGCGAGATTCACCCGCAGGCCGGCGCCCTGCCAGCCGACGTACGGCAGGCCCGAGTTCACGATCAAAAACCCGCGGATCGTGGAGCCTGCACTGCCCTCCGGAATGTGGATGGCCTGCCCACTCTTGAAATCTCTGATCGTGCCCCCGTGACGGAGCGAGACGTTCGCGACGCCCGGGCGGATTTCGATGCCATGTCGGAAAGCATCCCGGCCGCCACCCGCGACGTTCACTCTTCCGGTGGCGGTGACGGCTGCGGCACTCTCGAAACGGATGCCCGCGAGTGCCGCCGTGGCACCGATCGGGCCGCCGAAAGCCACGGATCCTGAGCCGGCCGCGACGGCGAGAGGCTGACGGCCATCGATCGTGTGCGTGAACGTGATCCCGCCCCCACCCGCCGCTGAATCCACCCGCGTCGGTCCCATGAGCCGCGCGGGGCCTGCAAATACGACGTCGCCGCTCAACGCCTTGATGCTGCCGACGATCGCGATCAGGCCGTTCGCCGCCTGGAGGCGGATATCTCCAGCGACGATGTCGCGTGTGTCGAGCGTGCGAGGACGGCTCGGCAGCGAGGCGGCCTGGAACGACCGCAGCGACGCACTGGAGGCGGCCGGTTCCATCGCGAAGTCGATGCTCCCGCTCGTGCCACTGGCGGTCTGGCCCGTGCCACCGGCGGCGTTGATCGATCCTGCCACGCTGATTCCGTCGCTCGCGGTCAGGGTGATCGAGCCGGCGTTGCCGCCGTAGGCTTTTGTGCCCGACCCGGCCTGTGTGCTCCCGCCGGCCACCGACAGCCCGCCCAGGCTGAGCGTGGTGCCGGCCTGCATCGTGATCGAGCCGCCGGCCCCGGCCGTAGCCGTGGCCGCCGATGACGACCCGTCGCTGGCGGTGCTGCCGCCGCCGGCCGACACGCCGCCCGGCACGCTGATTGAGCCGCCGGCCGTGAGCGTGATCGCGCCGCCTCGGCCCGCCGTCATCGACCCCGCGCCGCTCGCCGTGGCGGTCGCGTTGCCGCCGTTCGCCGAGAGGGCGCCCGCGATGGAGATCGAGCCAATCGCATCGATGGCCACCGCATACCCGTTGCCGGCATCCAGCCCACCCGAGCCAGGCACCGGGCCGCTCGTATTCCAGCCGTCATTGAGCAGCGAGCCCGACATCGTGAACGACGCACAGGCGATCGAGATCGCGCCGGCGAATTCGTCGATATCGTCGATCGCGACGGCCCCCGAGGCCACGATGACGAGGCTTTCGCCAGGGCCATACACGGTCCCGGAGATCGACACCTCACCGGCGTAAATGGCCACTGGTCCGTTCACGCCGATGTAGTCTGCCGCGGCAATGCTGACCGTCGCGATCGGGCTCGTCTCGGATCCGATCGCGAGGGCCGGGCCGGGGTACGCTGCCGACAAGAGCGGAAGCTGGATCGCCGAGGTGAACCCGAAGAATTGGCCGCCGCCGTTGCTGGCGTTTACGACGTTGACCGTAAACACGTCGTCGAAATAGCTGCCCGAGGAAACACCGGAAATCACGGTGCCCCCGAGCCCGGTCACCGTGAAATCGCCGTTGTCGTCGATTGCCAACACGGCAGCATCCGCGGCGGCCCCGTAGGTGAGCGTGAGCGTCATGTCGCTGAGCGACACATCGACGGCCAACGGCGTCTTCGCTTCGAGTGTCTCGAGGGCGGGTCGATATCCATACCGCTGGCCGCGTGATCTCCGGCGGGCCTGCCGACGGAGCACGGCATCGTACAACTGCCTCATCGAAGCCTCTCTTTCTTGCACTGCGTTCACTCAGGCAAACGACCGCATGTACTCTAGACTGCGGCGGGCGAGTGTCTCGATGCCCGGGGAATAGTCGAACACTTCGACGCTCGTCCAGCCCGAATAGCCGACGCTTTCGAGGGCCGCGAAGATCGGCGCAAAGTCCACGGCCCCGAAGCCCGGGCCCTGCAGATTGGCGTCGTTGGCATGGAAGTGCGCGAGATGCCGGGCACTGGCCTCGATGATCTCGGGGATCGGGTCGGCCTCGCTCGACATCGCCTTCACGTCGAGCAGAAGCCTCACATGCGGCGACCCGATCCGCTCGATCAGGCGGCAGGTCTCGGCGGCCGTGGTGAGCACGTCTGTCTCATTCGGGGCGAGTGGTTCGAGCGCCACCACCGTGTCGGTCGCTTCGAGCGTCGGCACCAGCCGGCTGAACACGTCGGAAAGTCGGTCGAACGCCTCCTCCGGCGTCACGCCGGGCAGCAGGCTCCGCTGGCCCGGCGAGCCGAACACCATCACGCGGCCGCCGAGCTCGCGGCACAGCCGGGCGAGGTCTGCGAGGTAGGTGAGCGTTCGCTCACGTACCTCGGCGTCGGGATGCGTGACATGAAATCCCTCCGTCTTGGCGAGCAGCCAGTGGAGCCCCACGCACTCGAGGCCGGCCCGCTCGATCGTGCGGCGAATATCCCGCCGCTGAGATGCGCTCACGTCCGTCGCCAGCCTGCCGAGCGTGAATGGAGCCACCTCCAGCCCCTCGTAGCCGCATGCCGCCGCGAAGTCGCAGGCTTTCTCCAGCGGCCAGTCTTGAAATGTCTCGTTGCAGATCGCGAAGCGCATGATTGAGCTTTGAGAGGATTACTGTCACGCGGGTCCCGTCGCTTCCGCTCCGGGCTTTATGTGGCCAGTGCAGGATCGGGCTTTTCAATCATCACGAGTGGCGGGCTCAGGGGGCGAGCGGGGCCGGCGTGGTGGCGGCATACGCTTCATACGCCCGGCCGATGCCTGCCTGCTCTTCGTCGCCCTCGTGGAAGATGAAGCGGTGCCGCAGGCTGATGCGGTCACCCGCCGCGAGGGCCACCGCCCCGCTCTCGGCCTCCGGGTTCATCTGCTTCATGCCAAAGGGATTCGCGCAGAACAGGCCGTAGGTGCGCACATGCCAGGCCGTGGGGTGCCGGAAGCTCGATGGGTGGTTGAGGATCGCGATCCCGAGATGCTCGCCTTCGACAGGGCCGTGGTAATCCACCCAGGCGGCGTGCTTCGACCAGGCCTCGGCGTCGCGATCTCCGGCACTGTTCACGATGGTGCCGCCTGCTCGCCGATCGACCGCCATGCTGTCGGGCACGCGGATATACACGCCGGCGTCCTTCATGTCGGCAAGCTGCACAGGGCCATGCGCCGCCACCAGATCGATATCGACATCGATGATCCGCGCACTGTCGGCCGTCGCAAACGTCATCCTCCGCTCTTCGGCCACGAGCGGCCTGTTGGCCGCGTCCACGATGTCGTTGTGGGCGTGGATGACGGCCGTCGTGCCGCCGGCGAGCGCGCGGTAGCCGCGATGCCTGATGGCCCCGAGCGTCGTCATCTTCTCGGCCTTCTTCGCATCCTCTCCATACCCGATCGTGGCGGCCTCGACCCACGTGTCGAATCCCGCCACCCCCTGATGGGCGAAGGTCAGCCCGCGCTGGTGCACATGGTCGGTCGTTTCACCAGGTTCATCCGCCATGGGAAACGCCCGCGTCATCGCCTTGCCGGTCGGCCCGATGATCCGCCACAGGAAGGGCTTGTTGGCCCGATCGACGAAATACTCCGCGATTGGCTCGCCGTGAAGCCGGACGATCGCCCCCCCGGTGGCGGTTTTGGCCACCTCGAAAGGCTCGGCCGCCCGGGCGAGCCCTGTCGCCGTGCATCCCACGACGGCCAGCCTGAGAACCACCCGCTGCCAACAAGGCCTGATCATCGATCACACTCCGTGGAGAGGAACGCGGCCGCCGTACTATACTGCGGCTGTCCCGTGGAGAAAGCTTCCATGCCGCTGACCCGTCGCAGTTTCGTTGAACGTGCGCTCTCCCTCGCCGCGGCCGCCACCGCTGCCGACCGGCTGTCGGTTGCCGCCGACGCCACTCCCGGCCCGGCCCGCGCGGCCGGTCTGAACGAGAAGATTCGCGTGGCCGTGGTGGGCGTCGGCCCGGCAGGCCGCGGGTTTAGCCACATCGCCGGCTGGCTCGGCAATCCCACCGCCGAGCTCGTGGCCATCTGCGATTGCGACCCCGAAGCCGAGGGCCGCGTGGCCAAGCGGCTCGAAAAGAAGCCTGCCAAGCCGAGGTTTGAAAAAGACTACCGCCGGCTCCTCGAAGACGACTCGATCGACGTGATCTCGATCGCCACCCCCAACCACTGGCATGCCCTGATGGCGATCTGGGCGATGCAGGCCGGCAAGGATGTGTATGTCGAGAAGCCTTGCAGCCACAACGTCGAGGAGGGCCGCGTGACCACGCAATGGGCCCGCAAGCTCGGCCGGATGTGCCAGATGGGCGCGCAGAGCCGCAGCATGACGGGCATGCGGCAGGCGATCGAATTCATCCACTCAGGGAAGATCGGCACGGTGAATCTGGCCCATGCGCTCTGCTACAAGCGCCGCAAGAGCATCGGCCTCGTGGATACGCCCGCGCCCTTGCCGCCCGGGCTCGATTTCGATCTGTGGGCCGGGCCGGCACCGGCCGTCGTGCCGCATCGCGAGCGGCTGCATTACGACTGGCACTGGAACCGCCTCACCGGCAACGGCGACCTCGGCAATCAAAACCCTCACGAGCTCGACAAGGCCCGCTGGGGCCTCGGCAAACAGACGCTGCCCACGCGGGTGGTGAGCCTCGGAGGTCGGCTCGGCTACCACGACAACGGTGACACTGCCAACAGCCAGATCACCCTCTTCCAGTGGGACGACGCCACGGTCGTCTCCGAGGTGCGCGGGCTCGAGCTCAAGACGCCGCCCACGATCGCCCGCCAGGCCGGCCCCGTCGCGGTGGCCAACATCTGGTGGGGCACCGAGGGCTATGTGGTCGCGCCCAGCTACAACAGTGCCGTGGCGTTCGACTACGACGGCAAAGAGCTCGGCAAGTGGTCGGGCGGCACCGACCAACTGCACTACGACAACTTCCTCGAGGCCGTGCGCAGCCGCGACCGCTCGACGCTGCACCTCGACATCGAAGACGGCCATCTCTCGAGCGCCATGGCGCACCTGGGCAACGTGTCGTGGGCGCTCGGCGAGAAGGCGAGCCTCGGCGCTCGGCCGAAGATCGCCGCCGCCGAGCCCCGTGTCGCCGAGACATTCGCCGCCTTCGAGGCCCACCTGCGCGACAATGCCATCGATGACTCCGACACGCCCTACCTGCTCGGCCGCGAGCTCGCGATCGACGCGGTCACCGAGACGTCGAGCGACGCCGAGGCCAATGCCCGCTTCAGCCGCGAGTATCGCAAGGGCTACGACTTGCCGCGGGTGTAGCCTGTTCACCTCGACCGTGCCCCGCCCCCGAATGCCTCCCACGCACGGCTCCCATGCACGAATGGATTCGCGATCTCGCCACCCGGCGATTCCCCAAGGGCGTGCGATCCCAGGGCGGCCAAGACTGGATTCTCGCCGAAATCTTCCGCCACGTCCCGACCGTCAACGCGCCGCCGTTCTGCGTCGAGTTTGGGTTTGATGCCGCCACGCTCGACGGCGGCACGGGTGCCAACGTCGCCGCGCTCGTGCTCGATCACGGCTGGCAGGCCCTGCTGCTCGATCGAAGTCACGAGAACCCGGCGATCAATTTGCGGCGGGAATTCCTCCATGCGGGGAATATCGTCGCGGTGTTCGCGAAGTGGGCTGTGCCGACGCAGCCCGACTACATCTCGATCGACGTCGATTCGACGGACCTCTGGCTCTTCCGCGCGCTCCTGCCACACTACCGTGCGGCCGTCTATTCGGTCGAGTACAACTGCCACTTTCCGCTCGAGCTTTCCGTCACCCGTGGCGACGATGCCGATGCGTGCTGGCGCGGCGACCGCGGCTACGGGGCGTCGCTCACGGCACTCGCAGCCGTGGCCCGTGAACACGGCTATTCACTCGTCGCGGTCGAGCCCATGCTCGACGCATTTTTCATCCGCGACGACCTGCTCGACGACGGCTCACTGGAACGCGCACCACCCCTGGAAACGTGGCGATTCGCCACCGACCTGCGGATTCATGCCCCTGTGCAGCGGCGGCGCCACGTCGGCTCATGGCTCGATTACGACGTCTGGCGCGCGAGCGGCGGAACCGTCTCCGCCGCCCGGCGGGCAGCCCGCGCTGCCTGCCTCCCTTATCTCTGCGAGCCAGCCCAGCCTCCCTGGCTCACGCGGACGTGGCGGCACATCATGGGCCGCAAGGGCCATTAGCCAGCTCACGCAGTCTGCGCACAGACGCAGCTTCGCGACGCAACCTCGAGACTTGGCACGAGTCGGGGCGATCCGGATTCCGATAGCCTCCACAGGCACCAAGTCACTGGTAAGCCGTCGCTTTCACGAAGACCTGACGAATGATCTCGATCATCATCCACGCCACGGGGGATCCCGATCTCGCCTGTGAGACGATTCGGCGGGCCACCTGCATGGCCGCGGACAATCGGCAAGTGATCGTCGTGGGGGCGGTGGATGATCTGCGCGCCCGCATGAGATCCTGCCAGCCTGGATCAGAGCTCACCTGGGTCGCAGGGCCCAGGCTCAATCGGGCCGCAGCCGTCAATGAAGGCCTGCGCGTGGCACATGGCGAGATGATCTCGACGCTGTCCACCGGTGAATTCCATTTCGACGATACGCTGCGCATCGTCGCCGAAGCCGCCCGGCAACACCTCTTCACCGACTGCTTCTACGGCGACGCCATGCTCACCGACGCAGCCGGCAAGCCGGTCGCCGAGTTCAACGCCTCGGCTCGACCCGAGCGGGCCCAGCGGCCCAGGCTGCGGTTGTGCCCCGCGGCCGTCTTCATCCGCCGCCATGCCCTCGACCGCATCGGCCCGCTTGATGCGTCGCTTCACGCCTGGGCCGATTACGAGCTCTGGCTGCGGCTCGCACGCGCCGGAGCCACGTTCACACATCTACCCCGGCTGCTGGCCTCCCGGCCCACGAGCGCCGAAGATCCGGCTCCGAGCGACTTTGCCGTCATCCCGAGCCGGCATTCGCTCGACGAATTGATGCGCGTGCGCCTGGCCAGTGGGGCGTGGCCACTGTCTGCGTCCATGGTCGCCTGGTATGGCGTCACGCGGGCCCTGGCATCGGCACCTGCCACACGCAGTCGCGGCAGTCTGCGGACGGCGCTGCATCATGCGTGGGAAGCGCAGCGTCGCTTTGGTTCCGGCAGGCCGGCCTGGCTCCTGAATCAGCCGACCACCGCCGTGATCGTGCTGGCCGCCTCCACGGCCGGCAAATTCCTCTCCGAGTTTCAGGTCAAAGTCCGCAACCCGTTGAAGCTGCGCAGATTCCAGGCTGTGAGAAGCAAGATTTTCCGGCTCCGACACCACGCGCCACGCCCGCTTTCACTCCCCCGTCACTACGCCCGCTCCCGCGTCCTCTTGTCACCGCCCTCGATCTCGATCGTCACCCCGAGCTTCAATCAAGGCCATGTCCTCGAGCAGACGATCCGCAGTGTCCTCGACCAGGGCTATCCGGCGCTCGAGTACGTGGTGCAGGACGGAGGCTCGACCGACTCGAGCGTGGACATTCTCCGCCGATACGCCCCGCAGCTCTCATCCTGGGACTCCGCGCCAGACGGAGGACAGGCGGCGGCCATCAATCTCGGCATGCGCCGCACATCGGGTGAGATCATGGCCTATCTCAACTCGGACGACATGCTCCTTCCCGGCAGCCTCGCCTACGTGGCCGAGTATTTCCAGAATCATCCGGAGGTGGACGTCGTCTACGGGCACAGGATTCTCATCGACGAGGATGGCCGGGAAATCGGCCGCTGGGTGCTGCCGCCGCACGACGACCATGCCATCGCGTTCAGCGACTTCATCCCGCAGGAAACGCTCTTCTGGCGGCGACGTGCGTGGGATCGAATCGGAGCGCACATCGACGAATCACTCCGATTCGCGCTGGATTGGGATCTGATCCTTCGTTTCCGTGAGGCCGGTCACGTGTTTCGCAGGCTGCCGAGATTCATCGGTGCCTTTCGTGTGTGGCCAGATCAAAAAAGCTTGTCGTCGTGGCTGCCGTGGGGCCGGCGCGAGAGCGAACGGCTCACCGCTCGGACGCTCGGCAGCACGCCATCCCGTTCGACCACGCGCCGCGAAATCCGCCGATATGTGCGGCACCACTGGCTCTGCGACAAGCTCTATCAGGCAGGGATGCTGCGTTATTGAACGCCCACGTTCTTCGGCGTCTCAACGCTTCCTGACAAAGAGCACGTCTTTCTGCTCGAGCCGCGCCGTCCGCGGATCGCGCCAGCCATCGGCCTCGTCGAAGAGTTCGAATCCGAGGCTCGTCATCTGCGCACAGATCTCGGCATAGGTCCGAGCGTCGTCATGCCCGCGAGTGAGGCTCAGCTCCAGGAACACGGCGTCGATCTTCGCGCGCAGCGTGTCTGCTGCACCTTCCAAGACAAGATGCTCGGCGAACTGGACGTCGGCCTTGAGCAGAATCGGGGCGCCCCAGTTCCTCGAGCGATCGAGCGCGTCGATCGTCGTGCAAGGGATGTGCACCCGAGCCGTCTCTCCGTGCACCTGGTCCACGGAGAGGAGCGAACTGCCGTAGAGGCTGTCCGACACGAGCAGGGTCGTCTGACCGCAACGATTCGTGACGACCTGCTCGACCACCTCGTGGCTGGGGAGGGCATCGACATACCAGCGTCGCTGGCTCTCCGGGTAGCGGCGAAAAAGGGGCTCGCAGAGCACGAAGTGCCCGTGCGGAAACACGCTCGCCGCCATCTCGGACCACAGGCCCGTGGATGCTCCGACATCCACCACCGTGCGTGGCCGGCCGCCATTCCGTGCATAGCGCGAGAGCATCTGCCAGGCGGCATGCCGCGCCCAATACATGCCGCGCGGCGGATCCGGAGCCACGTAGTCCGAGAGCCCGTCCTCCGGCGGCCACAGTTCCTCGAATCGTTCGTCGGCCGGGCGGCCGAGCTCCATCGATCTCCAGAGCCAGGGCTCCACGCCAGTGGCCACGAACCGCGGAGCAAGATGATCGCACGTCGCCCGGATCTGCCGGGACATGGCTCCGGAACTGACGGCGCCCACGACCTCACGGAGCGACTGTGGCTCGTAGGAAGCCACCTCGCCCAGCCCGAATCGCCGCACGAAATCCGCCACGGCCGTAGACGGATCCCCCACCACCACGATCGGCGTCCGGATCGCGGCGAGATGAAACACGGCTCGGCTCGGCAGGCTGAGGCGAGCGATCGCCCGCGCTTTCTGATCCGTCGGCATGCCGGTGGGCACCAGGAGAAACGGCCGGCGACGCAACTCCGCCACCAGATCATCTCCCCAGAGTGGCTCCCGCACGACGATGCCGACCTCGGCCAGCCGCTGTCGATTTGTCCCCACCCACGAAAGCTGCGGGTTGTTGCAAAACCAATCGAGCTCGACGCCGCTGCCATCCACGGCGTGCACCACGTGCTCGATCCATTCGGGGCTCCACGCGTTTCCGATGATCGCCCCGCGTCGGTCGGCGACGGGCTGTCGCTCGAAAGGCAGATCGACGAGCTCTGCGGGGACAACGGGTGGCAGAAGATAGAATTTTCTGCCGAAGCGTTGCTCATACATCGTCCGCATCTGTGGTGAAATCGCGAACCGCACGTCGCTGTTTCGAATCGCCTCCTCCATCAGGCTCTCGGGGATTCCGTTGCTGACGAGAGTGTTGTCGTCCATGACGTGCAGGACGAGCCGAGTGCCGAAGAGATGCAGCAGGGCGAGCGCCATCTGCAGATCAGTGGCGTGAAAAGGCACCACGTAAGCGCGGCGGGGAGGGGCATGCTCGAACCACTCATGGACACACCGATACACATCCGCACGACCGAGCCCGGAGGGGAGTTTTCTCGTGATCGCCGTGGCGACATGCTCTCCCCCATACGAGCTCGTCGATTCGAGCACCGCCATGCTGCGCAGATCTGGAAACATGTATTGCAGGAGCAAGCCGGTTCCGTGGCGAGCGTTGATTTCGTCCGGACAGACGATGGCCGAGTCGCAGGCCACGGCCTGCAGCCGCGGCTCGCCGGCGGCTTGATCCGCGTTCGATGATGCGGCCGGCATCCTGGCCGACAGCGGCGCTGGCGATGGCCCGTGGGCCTGCAAGGCGCGCATCCCCGCGATCGTCCAGCGAGGCAGATGCGGCGCAAGGCCCTGCCACGTGGTTTTTCGCCGGCCGAATATCCGCCTGGCTGCAGTGGCCTTGCCGCCTCGGGCAGCCGGGAAATCGCCCGAAAACACCTCGACTGCGGTAATCGGCAGACCGAGTTCACGGGTATCCGGGGCAGCGGCGGCCAGCGGCTGTACGACCAGCATCAAGCGCTGACCCACGCCGTCGATCCCGTGCGCTCGCGATACGCGGCACACAAGGTCTCGCCCTGATGCGATCACGTCTCGATCCGCAAGCCGCTGGTCGTTCCAATACACCTGGAGCGGAATTTTCGACGTACAGCCACGCAGGGCGGCGGTATCGATCCGCACGACGTAATCATCGCGGGGCAGTCGCAGCCCGATCACCGCGACGGGCTCGCTCCACCGAAACATGACACCCGCGGCGGTTTCGACAGGATGAAAATTCTGCAGCCGCCCGCCGACCGGGTCGGCGATCGTCATCCGCATGACCAGCCCCGGTTCATCGGGGAGCGTGTGCGTGTGCTGCCTTGCCGGCGGAATCATGAACGGCCTTCAGAAATAGTAACCCTGGGCGAGCCGTGATGTGCGATTGACGAAGAACACGTCCTGGGCGATCAGATTGCCGGAGTCGTCGCGATACGAGTCGGCAAGCTCGACGGGAAAGAAGCCGCGCGGCGCGAGGTGATTCATGAGGTCGAGAAGCAGTGGATTGATCCCGCCGTACGCGCGGCTCAGCCACGTCTCCAGAAGAAGGAGCTCGACTCCGGGAAGATGCCGTTCCATCCCCTCGAGCGCGGCGAGCTCCCCGCCCTGGATATCCATTTTCACGAACTCGGGCACGGCACCGTACGAGTCGATCACCGCATCGAGTGTCGTCTGCGACACGGAAAGCATGCGAAACAGGCCGTTGGTCTCATCGACCGGCAGAGCCGTGCTGCCAGACGCATGAATCGCCCGCCGAAACTCGACCACCGCCTCGGCTTTGCCGACCGCGACGGGATGGAGCTTCCAAGCAGGCTGTTGTGCCAACCGTGGCAGCAGCCGCTCGCGATACTCCGCATCCTCGTGGGCCAGCGGCTCGAAGAGGTGATACGTGCTGTGCGGGAAAATCTGCATCATCGCCGACGACCAGTCGCCGTTTGATGCCCCCACGTCGAAAATCACGCGGGGCGCGAAGCCCCGGTCACGAAAACGCTGCAGCCGCTCGCAATCGACCTCGGCAAATGTCATCGGAGCCTCATTTGGCGAGCACGCCTGAACCGTACCAAGCCCGGGGAATAGCCCGGCGAGTCGGCCTCGTCAACGGCACTTCCGCTGGCTACGCCGGCGCACGGATCGCAAGGGCTACGACTTGCCGCGGGTGCAGGCGTCGATCTCGACCTTGACGACGACCTTCACGACCTCAGCCGGTGAGTCGATGCAGCAGCACGGTGCGTGGGCGTCGTCGGGAAACAGGATCATGAACTGCCCCGCTCGCAGCGTTGCAGGCACCGCAGCGGCCGGCAGCGTAAAGAGGGCCAGATCTTTGACGGCGTCGTAGGGCTGCGTCGTGTGGGTGCATTCGTGCAGCGGTGCCCAGTAGATCAGCTCGCCACCGCTCACGAGATACTGCACGTCGATGTAGCGACGATGAGCCTCGACCTGCATCCCGGCGACGGGCCGCGTCTGGTAGCGCTGGGCGATGGCATACACCGCATCGCCGGCAATCTCGTGGCGGCCGACGGCGAGGTCGGGGCCTACTTGCTCGAGGAACGCGAACGCACGCGCGAGCTCCGCGTGCAGCGGGTGGTAGCGGTGCCAGAGCGGAAGGGCGTCGAGGATCATGATGTGCGGGCCTTCTACACGATGAGGTTCACCCGAGCTGGAGAACGGCCGACTGGCCGTCACGTTCCGCCGACCACATCGACACGACGCGGCGAGTCTTTCGTCTTCCGGACTTCGGCTCTGACGTCCTGGCTCGCACCCGCCGCAATGGGCACGCGCAGCAGCAGTTTGTTGCCACCCTTCGCGAGTGGCACGGCACCGGTGTTCGCGAGATCGAGCCGCGCTGCTCCGAGCCAGGCAGCCGTGCCATCGGGCACGCCGAGCCGGAGGTCCACGGGGCCGGCTGCGTCGGCGGTGATTTCGCCCAGCAGCCACACGGAGTGGCCGGCAGACCCGCCGGGGGCGATAAGGTCGTCGAGCGGCAGCCCGCCCGCCGTCTTGGCGTAGGCCGATGTCCACCGCAGGCCCCGGCCATTCAAGATCTGCTTCTGCACCTGGTCGTCGGCCGGCACCGCGTTGGACGCGGCATTCGCAAAATCAGCCGGCGGATTCTCGAGCAGCTTCCACCGCTGGATCGTGGGCGTCGAGCGGATCGCATACGGGCCGGGCTTGCCGAGCTCCGACACGAATCGCGCGAGATCGAGGAACTCCTGCTCGGTGAGGAAAGCCGTGAGGCCCTTGGGCATCAGTGACTTCCCTTCCACCTCCTCCTCGATGTCGGCGGCCGGAATCGTGATCATCTTTCCGGTCGCGTCGCGAAGCCGCACGCGCAGGTCGTCGCGATCGACGAGGATTCCAGTGTGGACCTCGCCGGAGTCGGTGATCACGTTGCGGGTAACATACGCCTCCTTGATCGAGGCATCGGGATTGAGAATCGACGCCACGACATATTCCGGCGGCGAGATCGAGCCCACTGCCGACAGCTCGGGCCCGATGTTGCCGCCTGCCTTGGCAATCGCATGGCATTTCATGCAGGCGATCTCCGCCCGGCGAAACACCGCTTCCCCACGGGCTGGATCCCCCTTCGCCATCACCTCCCCGGCGAGCCGCACGATCTCCTCGTGCGCAGGAGGAGCCCCGGCAGCCGCGATTCCCGCGGCCTTCGTCAGCACGTCGGCGACGGCCGGCTCAGTGCGGCCCGTGGCATACATGTGCCGGAGAAACATCTTCGCGACATCGGCCGAAGGCGGGCGGCTTGCGAGGGCCGCAGCGAGGGCCGCCGGCCCGTCGCGCCGGTCGAGGAGCGCGTCGAGCAAGTCCTTGGGCAGCTTGTCGGCGGCGACACCGGCGAGCACCTGGGCCGTGCGGGTCGCGGCGGCGGCCGCGTCGAGCTTGGCGAGCGCTGCGATCGCGAACAGCCGCACCGGTTCCGGTCGGCTCGATTCACAGAGGGATTCGATCGTGGCCCTCGCCTCGGGCGTGCCGAGCGTGGCGAGCGCGAGGATCGCCTGCCGCTGCGGCTCGCCTCCGGCCTTCTCGCCGGCGGCGAGCTCATGGAGTGCGGGCACGAGCGCAGCCTCGCGCCATGCAGCCGCAAGCTTGATCGCGGGAATCTGCTGGCCTCGATCGGGGTCCTGGAGCAGCGGCTCGAGCGGTTTCAGCTCGCCCGTCGGCTTGATGCCCCGCTCCACCGCCGCCTGCACGAGCCCCGCGGCGATCGCGGCCCGCTGGCTGGCGGGAATCTTCGCGGGCTCGACAAACTCGGCGAACAGCCAGCCGAGTTCCTCCGGGCCGCCACGCTCGAGCAGCATCGAGACGGCTGTCCCCACGCGGTTTTCCGGCAGCCGGCCGCTTTCGAGCAGCGTCACGAGCGGCTTGGCCGAGCCCGACGCCCCGCCCGCCACGGCGGCGGGCACCCGTCGCGACAGCGTCTTGACCGTTTCGTTGAACACATACGAGAGATAGTCGTCTTGTGGCATCACGAGCGACTCGATCGCGATGTTGAGCGCCTCCTGATCGCGAAAGAAGCTCAGCGCCCGCACCGCCTCCAGCCGGACGAGCGGATGCTCGTCGGCCACGGCCTTCCGCAGCCGGCCATAAGCATCTCCCGCCCGTTCCCGCCAGAACGAAAGCACCCGCACGGCGGCCGCACGGGCTTTCGGCTCCGGCGACGCGAGCACTCGATCGAGCAGAGGCTCGTTGACCACGTCCTGCGCCTGAAAGACCCAGAGTGCCTCGACGAGATGGTGCGGCAGTTCGGGGTCTTTCGCATCGAGCCCTGCGATCCATGCTTCGGTTGCCGGAATCACCTCGGCGGCCGGCCGGGCCCGCAGTTCGGCCCGGGCCCGATAACGCGTGCGATCTTCATACACCTCGAGCGCGTCGAGCAGTTTCGCGACGGGCTCGCCGGCGATCTTCGTCGGCACGACGAGCGGCCGGTCCTTCGCCTTCACCCTCCAGATTCGGCCGTGGGCATGGTCGCGATTCGGATCGCGGAGCGAGTGCTGCATGTGGCCGACGAGCGGGTTGTACCAGTCCACGAGATAGAGGCAGCCATCGGCGCCGAATTCCAGATCCACCGGCCTGAAGTTGCGATCGTTCGACTTGAGCAGGGGATCGACCGGATCAGCCGCGAAGCCAGAGCCGTCCTCCCGCATCTTGTATTGCAAGACGCCCTGGAAGCCGATGCAGTTGTTCAGCAGATAGTTGCCCTGGGCGTCGTCGGGAAACTGCCGGCTGGACACGAACTCGCAGCCCGACGTCGGCCGCCACTGCTTTTGGAGAAACTGCTTCAGGCCGCCGTGCTTGTGGGGATAGTCGATGTCGCCGGAGAAGGCGGTGCCGAAATAGTTCGCGCCGCCCGAGGCGTCGGCCACGAAATACTGCCCCCAGCGATCGAACGTCTGCCCCCAAGGGTTTGCGAAGCCATACGACACGAACACGTCGAACTGCTCCCGCCTGCGGTCGTAGCGGAAGATGCCGGCATTCGAGCAGCGATTCGGCCCGCGGACCGTCTCCACGGCCGTCTGGTGAAACGTGCCTTCCATCATCAGGAGGCCGCCCGCCGGGTCGCACGCAAAGGCGCCGATCGCATGATGCGAGTCGGCCGAGTCGAAGCCATCGAGCACGATCGTGCGTATGTCGGCCCGGTCGTCGCCGTCGGTGTCTTCGAGAAACAGGAGGTTTGGCTCTTGGGCCACGTAGCAGCCGCCATCGGCGATCTCGAGGCCCGTCGGCAGATGGAGGCCGTCGGCAAACACCGTTTCCCTGTCGGCCTTGCCGTCGCCATCGGTGTCTTCGTAGATCAGAATTTTGTCGTTGACGGGCGTGCCCGGGAAATACTGCGGGTAGCAGGGCATCGTGGCGATCCAGAGCCGGCCCTTGGCGTCGAACGCCATCTGCACGGGGTTGGCCAGATTGGGAAACTCGACCTCCGAGGCGAACAGATTCACCTCGTAGCCGTCCTCGATCTCCATGAGCGCGAGCGACTCCGCGGGCGTCGTCGCCGGGGCGAGCGCCTCGGGCTTGACGTTCGTCGCCACTGCCGGCACCTCGCCGGTGCCGGAGTCGTCGATCGCGTCGGGCACGGGCTTGCCCTGGGCCACGTCCCAGATCCGCCGATCGCGCACGGCCGTCATCGCCCGCAGCTTCTTGAACTCCGCCGGAAAGTTGACCGTGCCGTAGGGGTTCTTGCGGCCGCCGTAGATGTAGCAGCCGTTCACGCCGCGATGGTCGTAGAAAAACTGCAGATTCTTCTCGTTCACGGCGGCCAGAAGCTTCGCCCGATCGACGGTGGCCTCGGCGGACCTCGCCCCAAACAGCGCCTCGTCGAGCAGCTTCGCCATCTCGGCGTCGCCATGCGCATTCATGTGGATGCCGTTGATCGTCCAGCGTCGGTCCGCCTTCGCCATCGCCGCCAGGCTCGGCGTGAAGAGATCGACGAACACGGCCCCCTGTTCGGCCGCCACCTTCCGCATCGCCGCGGTGTAGAGGGCGAGATGGCGATTGGTGGCGGCGCCGTCGGGCAGGCCCGGCTGCTTCAAGTTCTCATGCGCCGTGGGCGAAACGAGCACCACCCGTCGCACCGGCTTCGTGCCGCCCGCCGCGGTATTTGCACCGCCGGCTTTGTCCCACTCGCCGCCAGGCGACGTGTAGCGGTCGATTGAGAAGGGATCCTTCACGAATGCCGCGAGATCCTTCTCGAACTTGGCGATGCCAGCCGGACCGGCAAATGACTCGTTGAATCCGAACATCGCGATCACCACGTCGGGCGCGTGGTCGGCGAGGTTGCTGCCATGATCGTGGAAGCCCTGCGACCGCAGGCGGATCGTCAATTCGTCGGCCGACCAGCCGAGATTGCGCACATAGAGCTCGTGCCGGGGAAACCGCTCGTGCAAGAGCGTCTCGAAGTTTCCAAAATACTGCATGCGCTCGGCGAGGGTGTTGCCGACGAACACCACATGATCATGGGGCTGGAGTTCGAGCCGAGCCGGCTCGGCGGCGAGGGAGTGCGTCGCAAGAGTCAGTGCCAACGCACACGCCAATTGGATGCTCAAGCAAACGTTCATTCTTGATTTCCCAGGGATTGATTTGTTCGTGGGAGGCGAGCCAGTATCGTGATGCACCGGTTCGGGGGCGGCGTGGGGCAAAAGTCCCTGTGCGTGGCCAGCCACAAAAAGCCCGGAGCGGAAGCGACGGGACCTGCGTAACGGCAATCTTAAACGCTGAATTATAGCCGCCAACGAGCCCGGCGAGGCTGGTGGATTCACGTCGCCGGGGTGGCGGCAAACTCTCCGTGGACCGTGAGCACGAGCCGGCGGGGGCCGCCGCGATCGCGATGCTCGCACAGATAGAGGCCTTGCCACGTGCCCAGGCACAGCCGGCCGTCGGCGATCGGCACGGTCACGGAGCTGCCGAGCATCGCGGCCTTCACGTGGGCAGGCATGTCGTCGGGGCCTTCGCTCGTGTGGACGTAGGCCAAGTCTTCACGGGCGATCTCATTGAATGCCATCTCGAGGTCGTGCGGCACGTCAGGGTCTGCATTCTCGTTGATGCACAGGCTGGCCGATGTGTGCTGGATGAACACCTGGAGCAGGCCGACACGCACCCGCGAGAGCTCCGGCAGCGCAGCCTCGACCTCCGCGGTGATCAGGTGAAATCCACGCCGCCGCGGCGCGAGCCGCACGTGTTCCTGGAGCCAGGCCATCAATGATCCTCCGTCGTGCCCGGGCTGTCGCCCTCCACGCTGGCGAGATCGCACGTGCGTCCGCTACATTCGCGTGGTTTCAAGGCCGAGATCATCATGCACGAACTGCCCAAGCAATACGACCACACCGCCGCCCAGGCCCGCTGCCGTGCGCTGTGGGATACAAACCGCACCTGGCACGCCGAGCCCGCCCCGGCGGGCGACCCGCGGCCCGTTTTTTCGATCGTGATTCCGCCGCCAAACGTGACAGGCGCGCTCCATCTGGGCCACGCGCTCAACAACACGCTGCAAGACGTGCTCGTGCGCACGCGGCGGATGCAGGGCTTTCGCACGCTCTGGATGCCCGGCACCGACCACGCCGGCATCGCCACGCAAGCGGTCGTCGAGCGGCGGCTTTTGGAAGAGGAAAAACTCTCCCGGCACGACCTCGGCCGCGAGGCGCTCGTGGCCCGGATCTGGGCGTGGAAGGAGCAGTATGAAAAGCGGATTCTCGGCCAGCTGCGCGACCTGGGCGCGAGCTGCGACTGGGACCGCACGCGGTTCACGCTCGACGACCAGTGCGCCGCGGCCGTCCGCGAGGCGTTCTTCCGGCTGTTTCACAAGGGCCTCGTGCGCCGCGGCAAGCGGCTCGTGAACTGGGACACGTTTCTGCAGACGGCCGTGAGCGACGACGAGGTGTTTCACGAAGAGGTGAAGGGCCACTTCTGGCACATCCGCTACGACGTGATCGACCCCAATCCCGGCGAGCCCGTGAGCGTGACCGTGGCGACGACCCGGCCCGAGACGCTCCTTGGCGACACGGCCGTCGCGGTCCATCCGGCTCCGGCGGCCGCGCTCGACGCGGCGGAGCGGGCGCTCCGCGAGAAACGGGCGCTGGCCAATGCGAAGGAGCATGCCGAGATCGATCGGGCGCTCGACGACCTCACGCAGCGTCGCACCGACCTGCTTCCCCTGCTCGACACGCTCGCCGCCATGGCCCGGGCCGGCAGGCAGGTGCGTTTGCCACTCCTCGGCCGCGCGATCCCGCTCGTGGCCGATGAATGGGCGAAGCCCGAGATGGGCTCGGGCTGCGTGAAGATCACGCCGGCCCACGACCCCAACGACTACGACGTGGGCCGGCGGCAGAGCCTGCCGATGCTGAACATCCTGAACCCCGACGGCACGCTCAACGCCGAGGCAGGCCCCTACGCTGGGCTCACGATCCCGAAGGCCCGCACCAAGGTGGTGGGCGACCTCGAGGCCGGCGGACAGCTCGTGCAGGTGGAAGACCGGGTCATCGAGCTCGCCCATTCCGACCGCTCGAAGACGCCGATCGAGCCCTATCTGGCCGACCAATGGTTCATCCGCATGGATGAGATCGCCCAGCCCGCCCTCGATGCGGTCGCGGGCGGCGCCGTGCGGATCTTTCCCGAGCGGTATGTGAAGAGCTATCTCGACTGGCTCGGCGAGAAGCGCGATTGGCCAGTGAGCCGCCAGCTCTGGTGGGGCCACCGAATTCCGATCTGGCACGTCGAGGGCGTGGCCGAAGCCGACCTGGCGACGGCATTCGCCGGACGCGACGGCGTGGCCTGGGCGAGCGACGGCGGCGCGGGCTGGCATGTCTGCTCCCGCGATGAATCGCTCGGCGTAGACGGGATCGCCGGGCACAAACTCGTGCGCGATCCCGACGTGCTCGACACGTGGTTCTCGTCGGCGCTCTGGCCGCACTCGACGCTCGGCTGGCCCGCCGCCACGCCCGAATTGGCCAGCTTCTACCCCACGAGCACGCTCGTCACGAGCCGCGACATCATCACGCTCTGGGTGGCGCGGATGGTGATCATGGGCCTCTTCGACACCGGCAGGATTCCATTTCGCGACGTGGCGATCCACCCCAAGATTCTCGACCGCTACGGCGAGACGATGAGCAAAAGCAAGGGCAACGGCGTTGATCCCGTGGACGTGATCGAAGCCCTCGGCGCCGATGCGCTCCGCTTCGGCATGACGAGCATGGCCACCGAGACGCAGGACGTGCGCATGCCCGTCGAGTTTCAGTGCCCACACTGCGAAGCCCGAATCGAGCAGACGACGCAAAACCGGATGCTGCCCCGGATCGCATGCCCGAAGTGCAAGCAGGCGTTCCGCACGCAATGGGCTGCGAAGCCGGAAGATCTCGCCCTGCCGCGCGGCCCGGCCCTCTCGGAGCGGTTCGAGGCGGGCCGCAATTTCTCCAACAAGCTCTGGAACGCCACCCGCTTCGTGCTCATGAACCTCGAGGGTTTTGCTGCGGGTGGCCTCGCTCCTGACACCGCCGCCGCCGAGGCCATCCCGCTCGAAGACCGCTGGCTCATGAGCAGGCTCGCGAGCGTGACTCGCGATGCCACCCGGGCGATCGATGAGTATCGCTTCGCCGAAGCCGCCCGCATCCTCTACGCCTTTACGTGGGACGATTTCTGCAGCGCGTATCTCGAGCTCTGCAAGGCCCGGCTGGCCGATCCGGCGACGCGTCCGCAGGCGCAGGCGATGCTGCTTCTCGGGCTCGACACGATCCTGCGGCTGCTGCACCCGATCATGCCTTTTGTCACCGAGGAGATCTGGCAGCATCTCCGCACGATCGCAGGGAATCGCCGCACGCCGTGGGATGCCTCCGCGCTGCCAGAGTCGATCATGGTGGCCGCCTGGCCCGCACCGCCGGCCGCCTGGGTGGATGGCCGCACGGAGACACAGTTTGGCATGTTCCTCACGGTGGTCGGCGCGATCCGCGAGATCCGCTCGCGGCAAAACGTGCCCCCGCGCACGAGCGTGAAGGTGGCGCTGCGAATGCCGGCCGACACGACCGCGCTCCTCGCCCCGATGCTGGGCTCGCTCGCTTCGATGGCCGTCGCCGAGATCACGGCGGCGGGGCCCGAAGCGACTGGCTCACCCGGAGCGGCGACGGCGACGGCCGGCGGCTGTGACGTGTTCGTGGACCTCGCCGACCTGATCGACGTGACCGCCGAGATCGCCCGCATCACCAAGGAAAATGAGAAAACGGCCGGCTTCATCAAAGCCAAACACGCCAAGCTCGCCGATGAAAAATTCACCGCCAAGGCCCCGGCCCAGGTGGTGCAGAAGGAGCGGGAGCAGCTCGCCGAACTGGAAGCGAAGCTGGCCAAAGGCCGCGAAACCCTCGCGGCGCTCGAGCGCCGTCCGACGTAGGGACAGGGCTCCAGTCCTGTCCGGTGTAGGGACAGGGCTCCAGTCCTGTCCGACGTAGGGACAGGGCTCCAGTCCTGTCCACCCGACAGGCCTGGAGGCCTGTCGCTCCAGCCACATGAAACGCTCGCCGTTTTGAGATACCATCACGGAAGGGCGGGTGCCGGCGGCCAAGAGCGCGGCACGCCCTTCCCTCGCCCACCAGCCCCGCACGTCGGAGTCGAATCATGACCGTCCAGATGGAGCTCTCGCGGATCATCATCAGCGAGATCAACGATCAGCAGGTCGTGTATCTCAAAGAGGTCGAGGGCGACCGCACGTTTCCGATCCTGATCGGCCTCTTCGAGGCCACGAGCATCGATCGCCGTGTGAAGCACCACCAATCGCCCCGGCCGCTGACACACGACCTCCTCGTGGCCAGCGTCGAACTGCTCGGCGGAGAGTTTCAAGACGTCGTGATCAGCGAACTCAAGGAACACACCTACTTCGCCACGATCCGCGTCGTGAAAGATGGCGAGGTCGTGGAGATCGACGCCCGCCCGTCCGACGCGATCGCAGTGGCCGTGACCTGCGAGCCGAACCTTCCGATCTACGTGGCGGAAGAAGTGCTCGAGAGCGTGCTCGGGTAGCGACAGGCTCCAGGCTGCCCCGCGTAGCGACAGGCCCGGAGGGCCGGGTAAATTCCAGCCGACAGCGTCGGCCAAGCGAAAATCGGCACGACGCCGATGTTTCGCGTACAGACAGAGCTGGAGCTCCGTCGCTACATCCAAACATCCGATACGCCTGGAGCTCCGTCGCTACGTTCCGCACCAGGCCCGGAGGGCCGGGTTGATTCGAGCCGACGGAGTCGGCCAAGCGAAAATCGGCACGACGCCGATGTTTCGCGTACACACAGAGCTGGTGCTCCGTCGCTCCATCCGGCAAGTTACCCCGGGGGCCAGTTCAAGCGGCGGCCGCCGAGCAGATGCACGTGGAGATGATCCACCGACTGGCCGCCGTCGCGGCCACAATTCACGACGAGCCGGTAGCCGTCGCCGAGGCCGAGCTTCGCGGCGAGCTGCGTGGCGACCACCACAAGATGCCCCACGAGCGGCTCGTCGGCCGGCTCGAGGTCGGCCAGCGACGGGATCGGCTGCTTCGGGATCACGAGCACGTGTGTGGGAGCCTGCGGCGCCACGTCGTGGAAGGCGAGGCAGCGATCGTCCTCGTATTCGATCCGGGCCGGGATCGTGCGGTCGATGATCTTCGCGAAAATCGTCTCGGGCATGCCGGCTCCTCCTGTGCGTCTCTACAGTCCAAACGCCTTCCGCAGCACGCGCAGCGACTTCTCGCCATGCTCTGCGGCTACGACCACATTCAGCCGCACCTCGCTCGTGCTCACGAGGTCGATGTTGATGCCTTCGTCGGCGAGCGGCTTGAAGAGCCTGTCGGCCACGCCCGCGTGGCTGCGGATGCCCACGCCCGTGATCGAGAGCTTGGCCACGTGCGGCACGTCGGCCACGGTCGCCCCGCGGGCGGCGGCGATCTTTTTGGCGGCGTCGGTCGCCCGGTCGCGATCGCCGGCCGGCACGGTAAACGAGATCTCGGCCCGGCCGTCGCGGGGATGGCTCTGCACGATCATGTCCACATTGAGCCCGGCCCGGCCCAGCTCCTCGAACACAGCGGCCGCCACGCCCGGCGTGTCAGGGAGGTCGGTAAACGTCACGAGCGCCTGCGACGAATCGAGCTGGCAGTCTTCGATCGCGAGGTCTTCCATGCCCCCGAGCCGCTGCACCACCTCGAGCGGGCTCGACTTCACGAGGTGCGTGCCCGCGACGTCGGCCTCGCCGTCCACCGTCTCCGCTTCGAGGCCGAAGGCCCGGTGCACCGCCTGCACGGCCGCCTGGGCGTCGGATTTGTCCACGAGCGCCGAAATCTTGATCTCGCTCGTGGTGATCATGCGCACGTTGATGCCGGCGGCCGAGAGCGCCGAGAACATCCTGCCCGCCACGCCCTCCTCCCGCTCCATGCCCACGCCCACAACGCTCACCTTCGCGAGCGAGGCATCGTGTGAAACGCCCGTCGCCCGCAGGTCGTTCGCGACCGCCGCGGAGAGTTCGAGCGCCTCGGCGAGGTCGTCGGCAGGCACCGTGAACGAGATATCGGCCCGCCCCCCCTGCCCGACGTTCTGCACGATCATGTCCACTGCGATGCCGCTGGCGGCCAGCCGCGAAAAGAGCGCGTGGCTCGACCCCGGCTGGTCGGGAACATTTTCGAGCGTGATCCGCGCCTCGTCCTTGGCGAGGGCCACGCCGCTCGCCGGCCGGGGCGTCGATTCCTCGGCCGAAAGGATCACGGTGCCTGGCATGTCCTTGAAGCTCGACCGCACGAGCACCTTCACGCCGAATTTCTTGGCGAACTCGATCGACCGCGAGTGCATCACGCCGGCCCCGAGGCTCGCCAATTCGAGCATCTCGTCGTAGCTGATCGAGCCCAGCCGCCGGGCCTCCGGGAGCATGCGCGGGTCGGTGGTGTAGACGCCATCGACGTCGGTGTAGATCTCGCAGAGGTCGGCATCGAGCACGGCGGCCAGCGCCACCGCCGTGGTGTCGGAGCCGCCGCGGCCGAGGGTCGTGATGTTGCCGTTTTGATCGATCCCCTGGAAGCCGGCAGCGATCACGATCGCCCCGTCGGCGAGCAGGCTTTTGACATGCTCGGTGGAGATCGACTTGATGCGGGCCTTGGTGTGCGTGGAGTCGGTGCGGATGCCGATCTGGGCCCCCGTGAGGCTCACCGCCTTGTGGCCGAGCGCCTGGATCGCCATCGCAAAGAGGGCCACGCTCACCTGCTCGCCGGTGGAGAGGAGCATGTCCATCTCGCGGGCGCTCGGCCGATCGGTGATCGCCTTGGCGAGATCGACGAGGATGTCGGTCTGGTGGCCCATCGCGCTCACCACGACGACCACCTGCTTGCCCTCCTCGTGCCGCGCGATCGCTTTCTTGGCCGCCGCCACGATCTTCTGCGGATCAGCCACGCTCGTCCCGCCAAACTTTTGCACCACCAGCGCCATCAGAGCGTCCCTTCTTTGCCGAGAAACGTGCCCATCAATCTCCAGCCCGGCTCGATCACCGTCCCGCTCGCCGCCGCAGCCGCCTCGTCGTAGGTGTGTTGCCCGCCGGCGGCGATGTCGCTGCCGGCGATTACGAAGGGCACCCGGCCGCGCGAATGCGTCTTCGTGGCGATAAAGGTGGGATGGTCGGGGCAGACGAGAATCCGGTGGGGGCCGAGCGACGCGAGATGCGCGGCGATCGGGCCCACGATCTTGGCGTCGATCTCCTCGATCGCTTTGACTTTTTCGACGGCATTGCCCTGATGGCTCGCCTCGTCGGGGGCCTCGACATGCACGCACACGAGGTCGGTGTGCGCAAGCTCGTCGATCGCCGCCCGACCCTTGGCTGCGTAGTCGGTGTCGAGGTAGCCGGTGGCCCCGGGCACCTCGCGCCGCTTCCAGCCTGCGAGGGCCGCGAGGCCGCGCAGCAGATCGACGGCCGTGATCATCGTGCCGCTCATGCCATACTTTTGGGCAAAGGGCTCGAAGGCCGGGGCCTTGCCCACCCCCCACAGCCAGACATGCGTGGCCGGCCGCTTCCCAGCGGCCATCCGCGCCTTGTTTACCGGATGGTCAGCCAGCCAGGCGGCGCTGTTGCTCATGATGTCGGCCAAGAGCCGGCTGCCGAACCCACGGGGAAAGGCATCGGCAACGGGCTTGTCCATGAGATCGTGTGGGGGCGTGGCCTTGAGATCGCCGGCAAGCGGCGCCGGGCCGTCGCCCTGCCCGCGATGAATGAGCAGGTTGCGATAGCTGACGCCGGGCTTGAATTCCCAGCTCGCGATGTCGGGAAAGTCTGCAGCAAGGCCGCGCTGGCAGGCCGCGAGCAGCTGCGTTGCCTCGTCGGTTGAAACATGACCGGCCGTGAAGTCCTCCATGATGGGCCCGGATTCGCCCGGGGCGATCGTCACGAGGTTGCAACGCACGGCCCAGTCGTGGGGCCCGAGCACGATGCCCTGCGCGGCGGCCTCCAGCGGCGCGCGACCCGTGAAGAATGCAAGAGGGTCGTAGCCCACGAGGCTCATGCACGCCACCTCGGAGCCGGGCGGCAGGCTCTCCGGCACGTGGTTTGTCAGCCCGACGCGACCCCGCGCGGCCAGGGCGTCCATCGCAGGCGTGCGGGCGGCCTGAAACGGCGTCTTGCCGCCGAGCGAATCCTGCGGGGCGTCGGCCGCGCCGTCTGGGATCACGATCACGTATTTCATCGGTGCGCCGCGGCTCAGGTTACTCGTCGAGGACGCTCAGGCAGACGCTCCGCCCGCTGACGACGTCGCTCGCGTCGATGTGGTCAAGCGCCTTGCGTACCGATGTGGTGCCGCAGGGGTGGGTCATGATCACGAGCGGCACCGTAGCATCGCCCGCCTGGCCGGCGTCGTGCTGGATGACCGAGGCGATCGAGATCCCGTGTTCACCGAGGATCCCCGTGATCCGTGCGAGCACGCCCGGCCGATCCTTGACGCGGATCCGCAGGAAGTGCCGCTCGACCATGTCCACGCCGGCGATCCGGGCCGCGGGCGAATCGGCCGAGAGCACGCCGGTGGTCTTGAAGGTGATCACCGCCCGGCCCACGACCGTGTCGATGATGTCGGCCACGACGGCCGATGCCGTCGGCATCTGGCCGGCTCCGAGGCCGTGGAAGAACATCCGCCCGACGGCGTCGCCCACGATGCTCACGGCGTTGTAGGCGCCGCGGGTTTCGGCGAGCGGCGTACCCTGCTTCACGAGCGCCGGGGCCACCCGCATCGCGAGGCGGCCGTCGCTGCGGCTGGCCACGGCCACGAGCCGAATCCGATAGCCGAGCTCGGCGGCGTAGTTCAAGAGGCCGAGATCGATCCCTTCGATCCCGGTGCGCGGAATCTCGCCCCACGGCACCCACACGCCAAACGCCAGGTGGGCCAGGATCGCGAGCTTCTGCGTGGCATCGGTGCCATCGACGTCCATCGCCGGGTCGGCCTCGGCGAAGCCTTTTTGTTGCGCGAGCTTGAGCGCGGCAGCGTAGTCGGCGCCGTCTTCCTCCATCCGCGTGAGGATGAAGTTGCTCGTGCCGTTCAAGATGCCGCGGATGCTCTCGATGCGGTTCGCGGCCAGGCACTCGCCGATGGCCGCCACGATCGGGATCCCGCCCGCCACGGCCGCTTCGAAGGCGATCGAGCGACCCTTCCGCCGGGCCAGTTCGAAGAGCTCGGGGCCGTGCTCGGCAAGAAGCGCCTTGTTGGCCGTGACCACGTCCTTGCCGTGCTCCAAGAGGTCGATCATGATCGTCCGCGCGGGCTCGAGGCCGCCCACAAGCAGAGCCGCCACCGAGATCGACGGATCGCGGGAGACGTCGCGATAGTCGGCCGAGAGGTTTCCGCCCGGCACGTCCACCGCCCGCGTTTTGGCGACGTCCTTCACGACCGCCTTGGCGACCACGATCGGCCGGCCGGCATGCCGCTCGATGTGGTCGGCCGACTCCACGAGCAGGCGCACCACGCCCGACCCGACGGTTCCCATGCCGACCACGCCGACTCGCACTGGCTCGCTCATCCGCCGCTCCTCGCGGCTCGCCTGGACATCAGGCCCGCGCCGCTGGCCCCGATCGTAATGAGGCCGCGCCTCGCCCGAAAGCACGGGCGGCAATCACCGCCGCGGGGCGCATGCCGGTCGTGCCGGTCGTGCGGCCCGCGGCAGACGGCCTGGTCCGCTCACTTCCGGCCGGCGGCATCGAGTGCCGCTTGCATCGCCGCGACGAAGCGTCGGGCGGTCTCGAGCGTGTTCACGACCTGCTCCCGCGGAATATCCACAAAATCGCCGTAATCGGCGTCGAGCCGCTGCGCGTACAGCCCGTCAAACGCCACGGCCTGCTCCGGAGCGAGGAACCCCTCGGGAACGAGCTCTTCGTGGACCGCCTTGATGATCCCGCGATGCTTCGTGAACCTGCGGTCCCGAGCAATGAACACCGCCGTTGCCGCGTGAAAGCAGGCGTAATAGGCGCGGTTCCACGCGAGGCGGGCGCTGCCACGGAGGGCCGCCGCCTCGGCGTCATCGAGGCACTCTCGCGCCAGCCGCATCTGCTGTGCGACAATCCTCTCGCGGGCCTCTTGCTCGGTCATCCAATCCCCTCGGCTGCCTGAAAGACGCCGATTCCCTCGGCATCGATTTCCTTGCGGATCGGGGCTGCCTGATAGATTCCGCGCCACCACTCGTCACTCGTGCGAATGGAGAGCTCGGGCCACGTGCCCCGCCGCAGTCCGATCTGCCTCACCGTCGCCCGCATCGTCCCGATCTCCTCCGGAGTGAGTTGCCGGTGGGTGAGCACGAGGAGATCGATATCTGAATCGGGCGTGTCGTCGCCGCGGGCCTTCGATCCGAACAAGACGACCGAGTCAACCGGCCAGCCCGCCGACAGAGCCGCCGCAACGTCTTCGATCGTCTGCCGATCGGCGTCCGTCAGCAAAGCAAGCGATGGCAACGTCGCCATGGTTGGGGGCTCCGGGAGAACTGAGCTTGCATTCTACCCACAACGCCCGTCCATCGCCGCCGGCTTGGTAGACTCCGGGTGCCCCAACACTCTGCAGAAAAGGCAGCCACCGATGATGCTTCGTGCGCTGGCATACGTCTTGTTTTTCGCAGTGTGCCTCGGTGGCATGCCGGCCATGGCGGCGGAGCGGGAACGCGTGATCCTTTGGCCCAGCGGCGCGCCGCTCGCCAAGGGCACGGCTGCAACCGACGAGCCCTTCGTCGAGGTCTATCCCGCCGCACACGATGCCGCAGCCGGGCCCGCGTTCGTGATCTGCCCCGGGGGCGGCTACGGCGCACTGGCAGCTGACCACGAGGGCACGCAGATCGCCCGCTGGGCAAATGGGCTCGGGGCGACGGCCTTCGTGCTTCACTATCGGCTCGGCAGCAAAGGCTACCACTACCCCGCGCAGCTCCTCGACGTGCAGCGGGCGCTGCGATGGGTGCGGGCGAATGCCGCGAGGTATTCGATCGATCCACAACGCGTCGGCATCATCGGCTTCTCGGCGGGCGGGCATCTCGCCTCGATGGCCGCCACGCTCTTCGACGAGCGGCCGGAGGGCACCACGCACGACGCGATCGATGCCGTGAGCGCGCGGCCTGATATCGCGGTGCTCGGCTATCCCGTGATTTCGATGACCGCGGCTCACGCCCACAAGGGCTCCCGCAAAAACCTGCTCGGCCCCGCCGCTGACGACGATGCCGCCGCCCGCCCACTCGACACCGACACCCGCGTGACGGCGAACACGCCGCCCACGTTTCTCTTTCAGACCGATGAAGACGCCGGCGTGCCGGCCGAAAACGTGATCAGCTTCTACCTCGCCTGCCGGCGAAACCACGTGCCCGCCGAACTGCATGTCTTCGAACGCGGCCCCCACGGTGTCGGCTTCGGCCTCGGCGATCCCGTGCTCTCGACGTGGCCTGATCGCCTCGCCGGCTGGCTCCGCGACCGCGGGTTTCTCGCAGTCGCCAGCCGCGTGCCCGTGCAGGGCACGGTCACGATCAACGGCACCCCCGTGAGCTGGGGCATGATCTCGTTTGCCCCGGAGAATCCGCGGGCGCCGGTCGCGACCGCCCGGATCCGCAACGGCGCCTTCAAGCTCGACGAAAAGCTCGGGCCGGTCGCGGGGCCCGTGCGCGTGACGATCACCTCCTCCTCCGCCGATACGCCCGGCGTCGAAGGCACGAACGGCGTCGTCACGACGACGAAGGCCCGGCCCGATGCGGAGCCGTGGCGGCTCGACTTCTCGGGCCCCGGCATCCCCGAGCCGCTCGTGATCGAGATCACGCGTTGATGCCCGGCGTGTGACAAGGCACCGCGGCGTCCCTTCGGCTCACGCCTCGGGCTTCCGTTAAAAATCCCCGCGGAAGGCCCAGCCCCGGCGAATCACACGCACGCCCGACGCGTGAGCGCCCACCCCCAGGAGGCCCGAGGCGTGAGCCGAAGGGACGCCGTTTCAAAAAGCCCCGGGCGGAAGCCCGGGGACTCCGCGTGACAGCGGAGACCGGTCCCCATGCGGCATGGAAACCGGGATCGCCCGCCACCCGGTGTCCCGTCGCTTCCGCTCCGGGCTTGTTGGGTCGCGGGAAGCCCGCGGCGTGAGCGCCCACCCCCAGGAAGCCCGAGGCGTGAGCCGAAGGGACGCCCGGCTCTTCGCCGCGGGCGTGTATAACGCTGGCCTGCCGCGCCTGTCGCCGCGGCCGTTTCGCCCCCTCGGAGCACAGCCGTGGAGTCAGCCGCCCGTGAGTTTTTGATCCGCCTGCTCGAGACGCCGAGCCCATCGGGCTACGAACAGCCGATCCAGAAGGTCGTGCGCGACTATCTCGCGGGCGTGGCCGACACGGTCTCCACCGATGCCCACGGCAACGTGATCGGCGTGAAGAACGCCGGTGCTCCCACGCGCATGCTGCTCGCCGGCCACTGCGACCAGATCGGCCTGATCGTGCAATACATCGATTCCGACGGCTACATCTCGGTGCAACCGATCGGCGGCTGGGATCCGATGCAGCTCGTCGGCTCGCGCATGGTCATCTGGACAGCCACGGGCCCCGTGCCCGGCGTGATCGCCCGCAAGCCGATCCATCTGCTCACGGAGGAGGAGCGGAAGGTCGTTCCCAAGATGAAAGACCTCTGGATCGACATCGGCGCGCCCGACAAGGCCGACGCCGAGAGCGTGGTGCGCGTCGGCGATTGCGTGACGTTCGAGCTCAAATTCCAGCCGCTCCGCCACAACCGCGCCTGCTCCGTGGCGATGGACGACAAGATCGGGCTGTGGGTGGTGCTCGAAGCCTTTCGCCGGGCGAGCGCGGCCGGCCCCCTGCCCTGCGCACTCCATGTGGCCTCGACCGTGCAGGAGGAGATCGGCCTCCGCGGGGCCCAGACGAGCTCCTATGCCGTCGATCCGCACGTGGCGATCGCCGTGGATGTCACGCACGCCACCGACTGCCCCACGATCGACAAGAAGTCGGAGGGCGACATCGGCCTCGGCGAGGGGCCGGTCGTCTACCGTGGGCCCAACATGAACCCGCACGTGGTCAGCCGGCTCCTCGCCGCCGGCAAAGCCAAGGACATTCCGATCCAGCTGGCCGCCAGCGGCCGGGCCACGCCCACGGATGCCAACGTCTTGCAGACCACGCGGGCCGGCGTGGCGACGGGCCTCGTGAGCGTGCCCAACCGCTACATGCACTCGGCCGTCGAGACGATCTCGCTCGACGATGCCGACCGGGCCGCCGACCTGCTCGCCGCCTTCTGCCGCGGCCTCGAAGGCCCAATCGACTGGGCCCCGTGAGGCAAACCCCACCGAGGCCACAGAGCCGCCGCTACACCGCTGACTCGATCGGCTCGAGGGTCGTGATGTGCGGGTGTGCCACGATTCGGGCCAGGCTGGGCACCCCGTGGCGATCCGGCGACGCGATCACCGTCTCGGTGCGTGCGGGAAACGCCATCTCCGGATGCCGCACCTCATAGCCCTCGCCGCTGGAAGTCACGACACGAAAGGGCTGGAACGGTCGCACATCGAGCCGGCTCTTGATCGCTTCGTAGGTCATGGCTGCTGCTCCGAGTTCCAGGGTCACCCACGCAACCAAGCAGGTGTACGCGTAGGCAGGATCATGGGCGGCCCGAAGCGTGTCAAGGCAACGCGGGCCTGCACAAGCGTCGGTGGGCAGAAGCCGGGGACACCTCGCCAACAAGCCCCGGGCGGGAGCCCGGGGACTCCGCGCCGAGGCGGAGCCCCGGCTCCATGCGGCATGGATAACGGCATTGCCCGCTCACCCGGTGTCCCGTCGCTCCCGCTCCGGGCTTGTTGGCACACGGAAGCCCGAGGCGCGAGCCGAAGGGAATCCGCGCCGCGATTCGCAACCGGCCATCCGCCCGGCTTGCGCAGCGAGCCGGCCAAGCCGGGCCGGCGGTGGTCGCGTGAGCTCCTCGCATTCGACAGGGCTGGAGCCCTGTCGCTACAGGGCGCGGCGGTGTTTGCTGCGCTTCGGACGCGCGGGCGCAGCTGGGGCCGGCGAGGCGGCCGGTGCGGGCGCGGACGACGCGCTGTCGTGAGCCGTGCTGCGCCGTTCTGAGCGCGATGACCGCTCCCGCCGCCCTGCGGCGCCTTGCCGCCCTGCTCCACCTTGCCGTTCGTGCCGGCGCGGTGCGTCCGACCGGCCTCCGCGGGAACGCCGCCGGCCGCCGTATGCCGCCTGGGGTTCCGCGGAGGCCGAGACGCCTTCGGGCGCGTTCTCGGCCGGAATGCGCATCCGGATCAGCCGCTCGATCGCAGCCAGCCGCGGCCGCTCTTCGTGGTCGCAGAAGCTCACGGCCGTGCCCGACTGCCCGGCCCGGCCCGTGCGGCCGATGCGGTGCACGTAGGTTTCGGGCTCGTGCGGCAGTTCGTAGTTCACGACGTGCGACACGGCATCCACATCGATGCCACGGGCCGCGATGTCGGTCGCGATGAGCACTGGCGGTCGCGGCGACTTGAACGCCGCGAGGGCCCGCTCGCGCTGATTCTGCGACTTGTTGCCGTGGATCGCGGCTGCGGAAATCCCCGCCTTGTCGAGGTCGCGGTGCAGCTTGTCGGCACCGTGCTTCGTGCGGGTGAACACGATCACCCGCGACATCGGCTCCTCGCGCAAGAGCTGCACGAGCCGCTGCTTCTTCTCCTGCTTGGCCACGTGATACACCGACTGCGCGACCGTCTCGGCCGACGTGGCCTGCGGGGCCGTCTTCACCTCGAGCGGATCACAGAGCATCGAATCGGCAAGTTCGCGAACCTCGGCCGGCAGCGTGGCGGAGAAGAACAGCGTCTGGCGATCGCGCGGCAAGAGGCCCACGATCCGGCGCACGTCGTGGATGAAGCCCATGTCGAGCATCCTGTCGGCCTCGTCGAGGACGAGGAACTCGACGGACCGGAGATCAACGAGCCGCTGGCCCACGAGATCGAGGAGCCGGCCGGGAGTGGCCACGAGCACGTCCACGCCGCGGGCCACGGCATCGGCCTGGGGCCGCTGGCTCACGCCGCCGTAGATCACGGCCGCGGTGGTGCCGGCATGGCGGCCGTAGGCCCGCACGCTTTCGTGGATCTGCGCGGCGAGCTCCCGCGTGGGGGCGAGCACGAGCACGCGGCAGCGCCGGGAAGCCGCACGGCCAGGCGCGGCGAGCAATCGCTCAATGATCGGCAGCGTGAATGCGGCCGTCTTCCCGGTGCCCGTCTGGGCGCAGCCGAAGAGGTCGCGGCCAGCGAGCACGTGGGGGATGGCCTTGGCCTGGATCGGGGTGGGCGTGGAGTAGCCCTCGTCGGCGAGCGCGCGGAGCGTGACGGCCGAGAGGCCCAGATCGGCAAATGTGGGGCTGGAAAGCGAAGCGGAGATGGAGTTCAAGACAGTTCTTTCTAGGCGAACAAACAGAAAACAAGCCCGGAAAACAGGGGCGGAGCCACGTTGGCCAAGCGATCCCGGCGATGGATCACGGCCTGCCGAACCGTCGCCTGGGCCGGGAGTCGGCTGGAAGCCAACTCACACCGGAAGACAACCGCTGCGAGAGATGCGATCGCGGCAGACACAGATCGGCGCTTGGCCGAAACACTGCCATCATCGTTTCCGAACAGTCGAATCATACCACGCCGGCGGCAGTGACGCAACGCGGCGGCGATTCCAGCAATCGCGCGGCCGGCGGGCCCCATCTTTGCCCCTCGCCGCCCCTTCTCTCGTTTACCTGCTTAGGACAAACCCCGGAGACTCGCCCATGCCTCGTGGAGCCCCTCGTTCATTTCCCCTGTTGACGATTGTCAGTTGCATGATCCTCGCCGCAGCGGCGACCACTCCTCTGCGCCCGTCGGCGGCGGCTGAGAGCGCTCCGTCTGTTGCACCGCGCGAGCTTGTCAAAGCCGTCAATCAGCTTGCATCCACCGACATCCCGCTGGCTCCGGCCCAGGGCATGCCGTGCACGCTCGACAAGCTGCCGGGGTCGCTCACCAAAATCCTGCCCCTGCTGCCGCCTGACCACCGCACCTTGATCCACGACTGTGCGCACGGCCGCCTGCGGCTCGAGCGTGCGGTGGAGGCCTTCGATCTCGTGGCGATGATCGAAGACCCCGCCGACCGGCCCGCGGCCGTGGCCAAGATCCGCGCATTTTTCGACGGCCGGGCGGTGGATGTCGTGGTGGGGCGGGGCCTCTCTGATGAACCCTATCCGCTCAGCTTCGACTGGGCCGTGGTGCTCGACTCCCGCTCAGGCCGGCTGTTCAGCTTCGTGCTCAACTGCCACGACTGATGTTCTGCCAAAACGGCACACTCCGCAGCAGGCGGTTGTTTTGCGACGGCGTCCACCGCCGGTTTTCGACGCAAAGGGCCTGGGAGCCGACACTTTGGCACGCGGGTTGCTTCCCGACCGTCAGAGCCGTTCAATGGCTGCCAAACCTGTCCGCTTCGCTTTCCGAAGGAGTCAATCGTGGCCAAGCAAATGGTGTTCGACGATGAGGCCCGTCAGCCGCTGCTCGCCGGCGTTTCGAAGCTCGCCCGCGCGGTGAAAAGCACGCTCGGCCCCCGCGGCCGCAACGCCGTGCTCGACAAGGGCTGGGGCTCGCCGAAGGTTACCAAAGACGGCGTCACCGTCGCCGAAGACATCGACCTCGAAGACCCCTACGAAAACCTGGGGGCCCAGCTCGTCAAGGAAGCGGCCAGCAAGACCAACGACGTGGCCGGCGACGGCACGACCACGGCCACCGTGCTCGCCGAAGCGATCTTCCGGGAAGGGCTCAAGATGATCGCGGCGGGGGCCGATCCGATGGCTCTCTCCCGCGGCATCCACAAGGCTGTGGAGGCGGTCTCGAAGGCCGTGCTCTCGATGGCCACGCCGATCAACGAGAAAAACAAAAAGGAGCTGATGCAGATCGCGACGATCGCCGGGAACAACGACCCCACGATCGGCAACGTGCTCTCCGAAGCGATCCTCAAGGTGGGCAAAGACGGCGTGATCACCGTCGAAGAGGGCAAGCAGGCCGAAACGACGGTAGACGTGGTCGAAGGCATGCAGTTCGACCGCGGCTTCCTCTCGCCGCACTTCGTGACCGACACCGACGCCCAGACCTGTGAATTTGAAAACCCCTACATCCTCTTGTTTGAAGAGAAGGTTTCCAGCGCGAAAAACCTCGTGCCGCTGCTCGAAGCGATCAGCAAGTCCGGCAAGCCGCTCGTGTTGATCGCCGAAGACGTGGAGGGCGAGGCCCTGGCCACGCTCGTGGTCAATAAATTGCGCGGCATCGTGCAGAGCGTGGCCGTGAAGGCTCCGGGCTATGGCGACCGCCGCAAGGCGATCCTCGGCGATCTCGCGGTGCTCACCGGCGGCCAGGCGATCTTCAAGGATCTCGGCATCGCGCTGGATTCCGTCAAGCTCTCCGACCTCGGCCGGGCCAAGAAGGTGATCGTGGAGGCGGAGAACACCACGATCGTGAGTGGCGGGGGTACCAAGGCGGCCATCGACGGCCGCGCCGCCCAGATCCGCGACGAGATCTCCAAGACCACGAGCGACTACGATCGCGAAAAGCTCCAGGAACGCCTCGCCAAACTGGCCGGCGGCGTGGCCCAGATCAGCGTGGGCGCGGCCACCGAAACGGAGATGAAGGAGCGCAAGGCCCTCATCGAAGACGCCAAGAGCGCGACGCAGGCGGCCCTCGCCGAAGGCATCGTGCCCGGCGGCGGCGTCGCCCTCTTGCGCAGCGAAAAAGCCGTCGAGAAACTCGATCTCGAAGGGGATGAAAAGATGGGGGCGTCGATCGTCAAGAACGCCCTCCGCTACCCTCTCGAAGCGATCGCGGCGAATGCCGGCGTGGATGGCCCGGTAGTGGTGAATCGCGTCCGCCACATGAAGGGCAAGAACGACGGTTACGACGCCGACAAGGAAGAGTATTGCGACCTCGTCAGTGCCGGCGTGATCGATCCCGCCAAAGTGGTGCGCACGGCGCTGCAAAACGCCGCCAGCGTGGCGGCGCTCTTGCTCACGACAGAGTCGCTGATCACGGAAATCCCCAAGGCCGAAGAAGAAGCCGGCGGCGAGGGCCACGACCACCACGGCATGGGCGGTGGCATGGGTGGCATGGGTGGCATGGGTGGCATGGGTGGCGGCATGGGCGGCATGGGCATGCCCGGCATGATGTAAGGAAGAGCGACCCCGACATTTGCAACGTTTCCTTCCCTTTTGGAGAGAGTTTCTGATGGCTGCGAAGAACCTGAAAATTCGTCCGCTCGACGACCGCGTGGTGGTGGAGCCCGTGGAAGCCGAAGAGCGCACCGCCGGCGGCATCGTGCTGCCCGACTCGGCCAAAGAGAAGCCGCAGCGCGGCCACGTGGTGGCGCTCGGCCCGGGCAAGCTGCTCGAAAACGGCCAGCGTGCCAGCCTCTCGGTGTCGGTGGGCGACGAAGTGATCTACGGCAAGTATTCCGGCAGCGACATCGAGGTCGATGGCCACGACGTCAAGATCCTGCGCGAGAGCGACATCCTGGCGAAGGTCCTGAGCTGATTTTTTTCGTGTCCCCGGCGACCGTCACACCATTTTTCGAGGAGACCGTTTCGTGCCCAAGCAACTGATGTTCGACGACAACGCCCGTGCCAAGCTGCTCAAGGGCGTGGAGAAGCTCGCCGGAGCCGTCGCCGTGACGATGGGCCCGACCGGCCGCAACGTCATCATCGACAAGTCGTTCGGCGGCCCGACGGTGACGAAAGACGGCGTGACGGTGAGCAAGGAAGTGGACCTCGAAGACGCCTTCGAGAACATGGGCGCGAAGCTCGTGAACGAAGTGGCCTCGAAGACCTCGGATCTCGCCGGCGACGGCACGACCACGGCGACGGTGCTGGCCCGAGCGATCTTCCGCGAGGGCACCCGGATGGTGGCCGCGGGCAGCAACCCCACGGCGGTGCGCCGCGGCATCGAGAAGGGCGTGGCGGCGGCCGTGGGCCATTTGATGGAGATTGCCAAGAAAGTCGATCGCCCGGAAGAGATCGCCCAGGTCGGCTCGATCAGCGCCAACAACGACCGCGCGATCGGCGACCTGCTCGCCGAGGCGCTGCAAAAGGTGGGCAAAGACGGCGTGATCACCGTCGAAGAGGGGAAGACGACCGAGACGACCGTGCGATTCGTAGACGGCATGCAGTTTGACAAGGGCTACATCTCGCCCTACTTCATCAATCGCACCGCCGAAATGGACTGCCAGCTCGACGACGCCCTGATCCTGATCCACGAAAAGAAGATCTCGAATCTGCGCGATCTGCTGCCCTTGCTCGAGAAGGTGGCCCAGTCGGGCAAGCCCTTCCTGATCATCGCCGAAGACATCGACGGCGACGCGCTCACCGCGCTCGTGGTCAACAAGCTCCGCGGAGTTCTCAATATCTGCGCGGCGAAGGCTCCCGGCTTCGGCGACCGCCGCAAGGCGATGCTCGGCGACATTGCCGTGCTCACCGGCGGCACGCTGATCAGCGAGGATCTCGGGCTCAAGCTCGAGAACCTCGATCTTTCGCACCTGGGCAAGGCCAAGAGCATCACCGTGGACAAGAGTGAGACCACGATCGTGCAGGGTGCCGGCAAGCAGGCCGACGTGCAGGCCCGCGTGCAGCAGATCCGCAACCAGATCGAGGGCACCGAGAGCGAGTACGACCGCGAGAAGCTTCAGGAGCGGCTCGCGAAGCTCACCGGCGGCGTGGCGATCGTGTCGGTCGGTGCCGGCACCGAGGCCGAGATGAAGCAGAAGAAGGCCCGCGTCGAAGACGCCCTGCATGCGACCCGTGCGGCCGTCGAAGAGGGCATCGTGCCCGGCGGCGGCGTGGCCCTGCTCCGCTGCCGCGAGGCGGTGGAGAAGGCTCGCTCGCAGGCCAAGGGCGACGAGAAGATCGGCGTGGATATCGTGCTGCACGCCCTCGAGGCGCCGATCCGGCAGATCGCCGAGAATGGCGGCATCGATGGCTCGGTCGTGGCCGACGAAGTCGCGGGCAAAGACGTGCACATCGGCTACGACGCCAACAAGGGCGAATACGTGGACATGCTCAAGGCCGGAATCATCGACCCGGTGAAGGTGGTGCGCGTGGCCCTCACGAACGCCGCCAGCATCTCCGGGCTGCTGCTCACGACCGAAGCCCTGGTCACGAACCTCGACAAAGACGACTCGAAGAAGCGTCGCGCGGAAGGCAGCATCCGCTAGCGTGTTGGAGGACAGGCTCGAGCCTGTCGATGCACACCGGCTTCACGTGCCGCCGCACGGCAGGTGCCGCCTGTCACCGACCGGTCACGCCCACATGGCTCCTACTCTCCGCGACTTCTACGAGGTCTTGGGCGTCGAACGCACCGCGTCGAAGTCGCAGATCGCCGATTCCTACCGCAAACTGGCGATCCGCTTCCATCCCGACAAAAACCCCGGCGACGCCGAGGCAGCCGACCGTTTCAAGGAAGCCGCCCGGGCGTTTGAGGTGCTCTCCGACGACACGCTGCGATCGCGCTACGACCGCTACGGCCACGCGGGGCTGCAGGGCGGGCCGACGCACGATTTCAACGACATCGGCGACATCTTCGAAGCCTTTGGCGACATCTTCGGCGGCGGCTTGTTTGGCGGCGGCGGCCGGCGGAGCAACCGGCCCCGGAAGGGGCGCGACGTGTTCACGAGCGTGTCGCTTTCGCTCGTCGAGGCGGCCCGGGGCGCCACGAAGACGGTCGAATTCACCCGGCACGAGGCCTGCGCCGCCTGCGATGGCAGCGGAGCGAAGCAAGGCACGGCACCGGCGCCCTGCGACTACTGCGCCGGCCGTGGCCAGGTGATCCAGCAGGCGGGCGTGTTTCGCCTCCAGACCACCTGCCCAGCCTGCCAGGGAGCTGGCAGCATCGTGCGCGACAAGTGCCGCGAGTGCGGCGGCGACGGCCTCACCGAAGAGCATGTCGAACGCCGGGTGACGATTCCGGCCGGCGTGGACAACGACGTGCGCGTGCGGCTCGCCGGCGAGGGCGAGCCAGGGGGAAACGGCGGGCCACCGGGCGACTGCTACTGCATGATCGAGATCGAGGAGCATCCCTTTCTCAAGCGCGATGGCCGCGACCTGCATTGCGAGGTGCCGGTGACCTTCAGCCAGGCGGCCCTCGGGGCCACGCTCGACGTGCCCACGCTCGACGGCCCGAAGCCGCTCGACATCAAGCGCGGCACGCAGGCCGGCGAGGTGATCCGCGTGCGCGGCCTGGGCATGCCCGAGGTGCGCGGGCGGGGCATCGGCGATCTGCACGTGCACGTGCATGTGGAGGTGCCGAAGAGCCTCTCGCCCAAGGCCGAGAAGCTGCTCCGCGAGCTCGCGACCGAGGAGCAGAAGGCGGTGAGCGCCAAGCGCTCGAGTTTTTTCAGCCGCCTCGCCGAGTATTTCCAGGCTCACGAAGATGACGCGCCCAAAACCTGACCGCCGCCCCACGCACCAGCCACACGTCCGCACCGCCCCGAGACCGGAGACAGCCCGATGACCAGCCCCGACGACGAGACGGCCGATCAGCCCACGGACACCGCGCCCGCCGAGGCGGGGGGCGCGACGCTCGAGGAGCAACTGCAGGACGCCGAGGAGCGTGTGCTCCGTGTACAGGCGGAGCTCGAGAATTTTCGCAAGCGATCGCGCCGGGAGTATGAAGACGCCCAGCGCTATCGCGAAATGGACCTGCTCCGCGACCTCCTTCCCGTCCTCGATACGGTGCTCCGGGCCGTCGAGGCTGCGGAGAAGACTGCCGACGTCGAGAGCTTGAAGGCGGGCTTCCGCATGACAGCCCAGCAGATCGAGAAGCTGCTCGACGCCCACGGCTGCAAGACGATCGACACGGTCGGCCACGCCTTCGACCCGTCCGTGCACGACGCGATTTTGCAGCAGGCTGTGCCCGATGCGGCGCCGGGCACGGTGGTGGGCGTGGCCAGCCGCGGCTATCGGCTCCACGACCGCGTCGTGCGGCCCGCCCAGGTGATCGTCGCCAAACAGGAGTAATGCCCGATGCCCACCTACGACTACGTCTGCGATGGCTGCGGCCACACTTTCGAACTCTTCCAGTCGATGACCGATTCCGTCAAGAAGACCTGCCCGAAGTGCAAGAAGCCGAAGCTCCGCCGGCTGATCGGCGCGGGCGGCGCGATCGTGTTCAAGGGCTCTGGTTTTTATAAAACTGATTACCGCAGCGAGTCGTACAAAAAGGGCGCCGCGGCCGATTCGGGCGGCAAGGCGGAAGGGGCGAAGGGGGGCGGTGAGAAGAAGGCTGAGCCGAAGGGCGGAGGCGAAGGCTGAGCGATGCCGAAGTGCCCTGTCTGCGACGCCCACGTGGATCTCGAGAAGACACCGACGGTGCCGTTCTGCAGCGACCGCTGCCGCCTGATCGACCTCGGCCGCTGGCTCGACGAGGCCTATGCGGTGCCCGAGCCCAAGCGGCCCGACGGCGACGACGACGAGGCCGACACCGACTAGCAAAAAGCTGCCTGGCCGCTTTTTTGCGTATACTCCTCGCCGCTCGCAACCTGCACCTGCCCGGAGGGAAAATGTCGCACGCCGACACGCCGCCAGACGGCCACAGCCGCACGATTCACGAGATTCTCTGGAGCGAGGCGTTGCCGTGGTGGCTCTTGTTCCGCGCCGCGGGTTCCGCATTTGCCCCGACCGTGATCCTGCTGGCCCTGCTCGGTGGTCTCGCCACGTGGGCCGGCTGGTCGATCGCCGACAGCCTGCGGCTGGCCGGCAGCGATCCCGCGGCCGACGCCATCCTCGATGCCTCGCTCGGCGGAGGCCTGGTGATCCCGGGCCCCGACGGATCGAACGCCGCGGCAGTGCTCACACCCAGCCGGCAGGCCTTCCCGGCCCTGCGGGCGGCGTGGAACTGGCTGCCGAGGCCCGTCGCCGACGTCCTCGAGCTCGTCGGGATTCCCTTTCGCCCCACCGCCACGCTCGCCCAGATGGGCGGGGCCCTCGCGCGGGTCGGGTGGTTCGTGCTCGTGTGGTCGATCTTCGGCACCGCGATCACGCGGCACGTGGCCCTCAAGCTCGTGGGCGAGGAGGCGCCCGGCCTCGTCGGCGCCGTGCTTTACGGCGCCCGCAAGTGGCTCGCTGCGTTCAACTCCGTCGGCTTCGTGCTGCTCGGGATCGTGGCCCTTTCGATTCCCGGCGCCCTGCTCGGGCTCTTGATGCGCACCGACTGGGGCCTGGCCGTAGCCGGGGCCATCTGGCCGCTCGTGCTCGCGGGGGCCGTGGTGCTCGCGATCCTGGCGATCGGCATCGTGTTTGGCTGGCCGCTGATGGTGGCGGCCGTGGGCGTGGAGCGGGGCGACAGCTTCCAGGCGATCTCGACGTCGTTTTCCTATCTCTACCAGCGGCCGCTGCACTATGCGTTTTACGCACTCGTGGCGGGCATCGTGGCCCTGCCGGCGTGTGCCGCCGCAGGTCTCTTTGCCGATGCCACGAGCACGCTCGCGCTGTGGGCCGCGAGCTTCGGCATGGGCCACGACCGCACGCTCGCCGTGCTCGAGGGGCTGCGTAGCCAGGCCGAGGCCCCGTGGGGCATCCGCGCGCTCGGCTTCTGGACCCGCGGGCTCGGGTCGCTCTTGGGCTCATTCGGCTGGGGCTATTTCTGGGCGATCGCCACCGCCGCCTACATGCTGCTCCGGCAGGATGTGGATGGCACGGAACTCGACGAAGTGGTGATCGACGAGCCCGGCCTGTAATTTCACCCGACCCACCGCTTCACGAGCCCTGGGAACGATCCCAACAGTTCCCCGCGGCTCACGGCCTCGTCGGCTCCCGCGGCGACGGCGTCGGCGAGGCGGTCTTTCTGCACGTGCGGCCCGAAGGCCACCAGCTTGGCAGCCCGCCCCGTGCGCTCCACCTGCCGCTCGACGAGCTTCACCGCCCGGGCCACGATCACGGCCGGGTCGCCGGCGAGCGCCTGCAGATCGAGGAGCATCAGGTCGAAGGGCCCGTCGTGCGGCTCGTCATCGAGGCTGCGCAGGGTCTCCACCCGGGCCGGCAGTGGGCGGGCGAGCCCCGCGAGCCGGCTCGTCGAGAGCAGGTCGGGCGAGACGAGCAGAATTCTCACGTCGTCGGCCATGATCCCTCCGCATGATGCGGTCGGCTACGATCCCGAGACCGGCCGCCAGGGTATCAGCCACGGCCTCCCGCGACCACCAGGTGACGACATGCATCGTGCCCATCCCGACCCGAGCCCGTGGTTTGGCAGGGAGGCGGTGGCGATCTCGCCGGTCGGTAGCCCAGGCTTCAGCGGGGCGGGCGTGTTCGTGGTGCGGCCCGCCTCGGGATCACGATTCGTGCTCAAAAACTTCGCGGCGGCGACACCCCTTGCCCAGGCCGCCTGGGTGCACGGGCTGATGCGGCACCTGCGTGCCTGCGGTCTCGCGTCCGTGCCGAACGTGATGCCGCTGCAGAGCGAAGGCGGCCCGGCGCACGACCGTGCCTCGGCCACCCTCGCCGCTGATCAAAGCGGCACGCTCTGGGAACTGCTCGAGTGGATTCCGGGAGCCGCCCGCTCCGCTCCGGGCCGCGCG
>JAIXPT010000443.1 GCA_027486095.1 Planctomycetaceae bacterium
GCACGGCGCCGTGCGGAGAAAACATCGCCTCCAGATCGGAGGACGTGGTGGACCAGGGGAGGTTCCCCACGTAAATCTTCCGGGACATAAACAAAACCTCGAGGACTCGGGAACTGGCTTACGAAACACATCGACTATCGACCATCGCCAGATGCACGAACCGCAGTTCCCGACGGAGTGGGTGCGGACGAAAGTCAGTCGAACCGACGAATTTCTAGCATTTTCAGACCGCCACAACAACAGCGGGCCCGCCCGGCCGAATTTGCGGCCTGTCTGGGGGGTCGAGACACATGTTCACTGCCTACCACCAGCGCACCGGCCGCGGGCAACGCGCGCAGGCAAGCACCCCACGGCTGATATTCTGACCGATTCCGCATTGCCGGAACGGTCGCTGCCGCCCTACGACACGCAGATTCTTTCTCCGGAGTTCACCCGCCTTATGGTCACCTCGACGTTCGTCCGCTGCCGCCTGTCCCACCCGCTGTGGGCCACGCTCACCTGCTGCATCCTTGCCGCCGCAATGGGTGCCGACCCGGCGGCCGCCCAGGCGCAGCGCCAGCCGAACATCCTCGTCATCTGGGGCGACGACATCGGGCAATTCAATGTCGGGGCCTACAACCACGGCATGATGGGCTATCGCACGCCCAACATCGACCGGATCGCCCGCGAGGGTGCGCTGTTCACCGATTGGTACGGCCAGCAGAGCTGCACCGCGGGCCGGGCCGCCTTCATCACCGGCCAGTCGCCGATCCGCACGGGCCTCACGAAGGTCGGCCTGCCCGGTGCGCCCGAAGGCATGAAGAAAGAAGACCCCACGATCGCCACGCTGCTCCGGGCGAAGGGCTACATGACCGGGCAGTTCGGCAAGAACCATCTCGGCGACCGCGACGACATGCTGCCGACAGCCCATGGCTTCGACGAGTTCTACGGCAACCTCTACCACTTGAACGCCGAGGAAGAGCCGGAACATCCCGACTACCCGAAGAGCCCAGAGTTCAAGAAGAAATTCGGCCCGCGCGGCGTGATCCACTCCTTCGCCAACGGCAAGATCACCGACACCGGCCCGCTCACGAAGAAGCGAATGGAGACGATCGACGAGGAAGTGAACACCAAGACGGTCGATTTCATGCAGCGGGCGAAGGCGGCCAACAAGCCGTTCTTCGTCTGGTGGAACTCCACCAAGATGCACATCTTCACGCATTTGAAAGACGGCGTGGCCGGCAAGACGGGCCTCGGCATCTACGCCGACGGCATGGTGGAACACGACCGCCAGGTGGGCGAAATCCTCGCCAAGCTCGACGAACTCGGGCTCGCCGACAACACGATCGTGATGTACTCCACCGACAACGGCGCCGAGGCGTTCACGTGGCCCGACGGCGGCACCACGATGTTTCGCGGCGAGAAAAACACGCAGTGGGAGGGCGGCTACCGCGTGCCCTGCGCGATCAAGTGGCCGGGTACGATCAAGGCGGGCACGGTGGTCAACGACATCGGCGCGCATGAAGACATGCTCACCACGCTCGTGGCCGCCGCCGGCGACACGACGGCGAAGGAGGATCTCAAGAAGGGCCGTCGAATCGGCGACCGCACCTACAAGGTGCACCTCGACGGCTACGACCTCGGGCCCGCGCTGCGCGGCCAGGCGACGTGGCCTCGGAAGGAGTTCATCTACTGGACAGACGACGGCAGCGTGGCCGCTCTGCGCTATGAAAACTGGAAGGCCACGTTCCTCGAACAGCCGGCCCACGGCATGCATGTGTGGCAGCAGCCGTTCGTCGAATTGCGCGCGCCGAAGCTCGTGAACCTGCGGATGGATCCGTTCGAACTCGCGCAGGATATCGGCATGGACTACCAGCGCTGGTATCTGGAGCACATGTTCATGATCGCGCCGGCGGGGGCCTACGTAGGCCAGTGGCTGCAGAGCTTCCGCGAGTTTCCGCCGCGGCAGAAACCGGGCAGCTTCAATCTCGATCGCGTGATGGAGGCGGTGACGGCCGGAGCGAACACGGGCCGCTGAGCCGCTTCGCGGCCGGCTCGCGATCAGCCTCGGGCCCGGCCGAGCGTCGTGGAGGGCAGTTCGCCAAACTGCCGCCGATACCGCGCCGCGAACCTGCCGAACTCCCAGATGCCGTGCCGGGTGAGCACGTCGGCCACGGTGGTGTCGTCGGCCCCTGGCACGCCGAGGCTGCGCCGCACGGCGTGGAGTTCGCGCAGGATGAGATACTGACGCGGTGGCACGCCGAAAGATTCCTGGAATGTCCGCAGCAGGGTGCGGCTCGTCACGCCGATATCGCGGGCCAGATCGGCCGTGGTCGGCATGATCACGGTGCCGTCGATCATGGCCATGGCGCGGCGCACGATCTCGGCGCGGTCGAGCCGCGGCCGGCCCGCCTGCGGCAGTGGGGGCTGACGCGCCGGCAGGCACTCGAGCACCGCGGCCTCGAGGGCCTGGCCCGCGGCACGATGCGCCGCCGTGCCGCCGGGCTGGCCGAACAGCGAATCCGTGATGCTCGCGACGATCCTCCGCAGGCGTGGCACGGCCCCGTCGTGGCATCTGATCGCCGCGCTTGCGGCCGACGCAGGGAGGGCGCCGGCCTCGTCCTGCGGCAGCGCGATCGAACACCAGGCATGCGCCCGTTTGCGCACGGCGATCCGAAAGTCGGCGCCACTCGGAATGGCCAACAGCGACCCGTCGTCGAGCCGCTCGCCATTCACCACATGCTCGTCGGCATGCGTGAGCGGCATGAACACGATCGGCCCCGGGTGCGTGTTGCCGCCGTAGCACAGCGTGCCGCCACCTTCCCACGCCACCTGCAACACGAGGCCTGCCAGATCGAGGGCGCCGATCGCCCAGCCCCGGGTCTCCACGGCGTCGCACACCAGCTGCAGGCTCGCGCCGCTGATCGCATCGCCCCAGGCGTCGAAATCGTCGAACCGGATCATCACTCCCCCAGGGAACTCAACCTACGGGGCCCGTCACCGCCGCGCCAAGCCGCCGATTCAATATCGTAACCCGGCACCTACGTTTGAAAAAAACGCAGGCGACGTGTCGTTGAGCCCCCAGCCCACCCGCAGGCCGATCTCGAGATTCTCCGTCGCCAACACGTGGCCGCCGAAGCTCCCATACTGGACGTCGAGCGGCACTTCTTTCTGTGAACTGAGGATGCCGAAATACTCGGCGTGCACGTTCCAGCGCTTCCCCACGGGCACCTTGACCACCGTCGAGGGTGCCCACTGGTTGAAGGAGTCGCCCGCCTCGAAGCCGGTGCCATACCGCATCGCCGTGTTCCACTCCCAGCCATTGCGAAATCGCCAGCCGAAGGCCTCGCCGACGACAAGCGAGGATCGCGTCGAGGGGCCCGCCACCGGGGTGTAGCCCTGCACGATCGCGGCCGACCGCGGCAGCCAGCCTTCCTGCTCGCTCGTCTCCACCTTGGTGCCGTAGAGAATGCGGCTTTCTTCCTCGGCCACGAGATCCTCCCCGCCGAACTCGCTGCCCGACACCGTCCCGGGCCCGCCAGCCTCGTAGTTCACCCCCAACCGGGCTTCGATCTTCCGTGTGATCCCCCGCCGTACGAGCAGTTCGGGGACGCTGTGCGATTCAGGGCCGATCCGATTGTCGATAAAGGAATACGACATTTCGAGGACCGAGGTATCGAGGCCGGCGGTCGCTGGCGCGAAGGTGAAGGAATCGCGGTCTGTCTCCAACTCCTCCCGGCCGGGGCGACCATCCTGTGCCATGCCGGCCGGCGCGAGCGCTGCACACGCCAGGGCCATGAGCCCGCAGGCGATGCGGTTGGCTGGAGAAAATGTGCGGGCGGCAGCCGTCGGAAAATGCGTCGCCATACCTGACCATCGGACCACGTCCCCACGCTGCTTGAAAACCGGTCGTTCTGTCTGAAAACGCATGGCGCGAATCCGCGCGGCCACCGTGGCGGGAACTTGTGGAGCCGCGCTGGCAGCATCACAATGCGGCTTCCCCGCACGATGCCGCCGGTCAGCGTGGCCGACGCACACTCGCGGACGACTCTCCGGAAATCGTGGCATGTCTCGTGTTCTCTCCGGCCGCGTTGCGGCGCTTGCCTGGATGATCGTCGCCGGCCCGCTCGCATTCCTTCAAGCAGAAGGCGCAGAGCAGGCGCAGGCGATGTCGCCGCTCGAAGTGGTGGCGTCGCGCGAGGCCGAAGCCACCATCAAGGCGTTCAACGCCGGCGATGCGGCGGCCCTCGGCGCGATGTTTCTCGATGGCGGTGAGCTCGTCAACGAAGCGGGCGACGTCTATGCAGGCCGCCCCGCGATCACCGCGCTGTTCGCCGATTTTTTCACGCGCTTTCCCAGGGCCGTGCTCGAAATGCAGCCCATGTCTACGCGGGCCGTCGGCGAGGGGCTCGCAGTCGAGGAGGGCGAGCGGCGGATCACCGCCGCGGAAGGAGCAGCCTCGGCGCAGGTGCGGTATGTCGTCGTTCGCTCCAGGCAGGGCGACCGCTGGCCGATCGCCTCCTACCACGAATTTGCCGACGATCCGCTGCCGACGCCGCGTGAGATGCTCCAGTCGGTGGCCTGGCTCGTCGGCGAGTGGGTCGATGAAAGCCCCGCGGGGCGAACGGCCGTGACGTTTCGCTGGAGCGACGACGGCAACTTCCTGCTCGGCGACTACGAGATCACCGGGCCCGACCAACAGGCATCGCGGAGCACCCAGCGGATCGGGTGGGATGCGGCCGCGGGACGGCTGCGGTCGTGGACGTTTGATTCCGACGGGGGCTATAGCGTCGGCGAATGGGACGCGACCGCCGCAGGCTGGACCGTGAAATCGGCGGCGACGATGCCCGATGGCACGCTCGGCTCGGCCACCATGATGATCCTGCCGAAGGACGCGGATCACTTCGTCGTGCGCGCCGCCGATCGCATCGTGGCCGGCGTCGAGGAACCCGACTTCGAGCTCACGATCGCCCGCCGCGCACCAGCCCCCGGAGTGAAGAAGTGACGAAACTCATACGGATCGCGTTCGGGGTCGTGGCACTGGTGGGCCTGCTGGCGGATGCCGCCATCGCACGGCCCGGTGGCGGAGGCGGGCGTGGTGGCATGTCGCGGCCCGCTGGTGGCATGTCGCGGCCCGCTGGCGGAATGTCCCGACCCGCTGGAGGAATGTCGCGGCCGCAGATGCCCGTCGCACGGCCCCAGAGGCCAGCCTCTCGCCCTTCCATGCCAAACGTTTCTCGGCCGCAACTCGGGCAACGCCCCAGCCTTGGAAACATGCAGCGGCCTGCCGTGACGAGGCCTGCCGTGACGAGGCCCGCGATGCCGACGCAGCGGCCGGCGTTTCCCACCGCAACCACACGGCCTTCACGCCCTTCCGGCGTCGCCCGCCCTGGGCTTGGCTCGCTGCGGCCAGGCCCGGTGGCGACCACGCGGCCCGCTGCGCCCCGACCGGGTCTGGGGCCGACCACGCGGCCGGCGCCGCCCCGACCGGGCCTTGGGGCAACCACCAAACCAGCTCCGCGACCGGGTCTCAGCGGTGGTCAACGCCCCACGACGCTGCCCGGAACACTGCCCGGCGGCAACAATCGCCCCAGCATCGGCGGCGATCGTCCCAGCTTTGGCGACAAGAGACCGGGGATCGGAGGCAACCGCCCGGGCGCTATCAACGATCGCCCCACGATCGGTGGCAACCGGCCGGGCATCGGGAACGACAACAACCTCTGGAACAACGGTAACATCGGCAGCGGTATCGGCAGCGGCAACATCGGCAGCGGCAACAACTTCAACAACATCAACGTCAACCGCCCGTGGGGCGGCGGTGGCTGGGGCTATCCCGGCGCTGGTGGCTGGGGCTATCCCGGCTACGGTGGCGGCTGGGCTCACACGTGGAACAACGGCTGCGTGAACCCGCATTATGGCTGGTACAACGGCTGCTGGAGCGGCGGCTGGTGGGCTCCGTTCGCGCTCGGAGCCGCCACCTGGGGGCTCGCCTCGACGGTGGGCGCCTGGGGGCTGGGCTCCAGCGCATGGGGCTACAGCAACGCCTACGTGAATCCTTACTACTCGGCCGTGCCGGCGGCGGTGGTGGCCGCATCGCCGTATGACTACGGCCAACCCGTCGCGGTCACGACCTACGCGACTCCCGTCGATAACGCCGTCGCGGCGGAAGCCTTGCCGGCGGCCACGCCCGCCGACACCGTGACCGAAGCGGAACGGGTGTTCGACGACGCGCTCGCTCGATTCAAGGCGGGCGATTATGCGGCCGCCTTGGCCGCTTGCGACAAGGCGGTGCGGCTCGCGCCAAAAGACACGATCGTCCACGAGGTGCGGGCGCTCGCGCTCTTCGCGCTGGGCCGATATCCGGAGGCTGCTGCGGCATTGAACTCCATCCTCGCATCGGCGCCCGGCATGGACTGGACCACCATGAGCAGCCTCTACGGCTCGGTCGATGCCTACACAGAGCACCTGCGAAAGCTCGAGGAATTCTGCCGCACGCACCGCGACGACGCGGCCGCCCATTTCGTGCTCGCCTACCACTATCTCGTGGGCGGCCACAACGACATGGCCGCCGACGCCCTTCGCGTGGTGGTGGCCAAAAAACCGGGCGACGCCGTGGCGGCGCAGCTGCTCGCTGCCGTCGCGCCGCGTCCCGAATCTGCGCCCGCCGCGGCTACGCCCCCCGCGACACCCGAACCGGCAGCCGCGCCCGAGACCGACCTCGTCGGCACGTGGAGGGCCGCCGCCCAAGACGACGCCGTGACGCTTTCGATCGGGGAAAACTCGTCGTTCACGTGGAAGGCCACGC
>JAIXPT010000062.1 GCA_027486095.1 Planctomycetaceae bacterium
AGCAGCCCCAGATCTTCGTTGTAGCCTTCCTGCACGACGGCATTCTCGCTCCTCTCGTGGGCCTGCATGGTGGTCGAGAAGTGCTCGTAGGCGCGGCCGGCCCTGGCCCACGTCTCCGCTGAAATATCGCCGCTCTCGAGCAATTCGATCAAGGCGTCGAGTTCGGCGAGCAGGGCGGGATGCTGCCGCATGATCGCGGTCGCGGCCGGGGCGAGCCGTGGCATGCGGGCGATCGACTCTTCCAGGAAGCCCCCCTGCTCCTCCTGCTCGAAATGCACCCGCAGGTGTTCCCGCAGATCGGCGAGCGCGGCCCGGGCGGCCGCAGCCCGCGCGGCATTCGGTGGCGGCGCGGTGAAGGCCGTCTTCAGCCCCTGCATGCGGGTGAAGAGCTCGCGGTGCTCCGCGAGCACATGCCCGAGGATGATCGGATCGGAGCGGTCGGTCATGGCCATGGCTCACCATCCTTCCGGGGGCAGCGACCCCTGCGTGCCGTCCCGTCGAAACGATAGACTCGAAGCGGCGTGGCAGGCCAGCCTTGTGCGTGGCCTCGCAGCGGGCCGCACGGCCAGTGGCCAGACACTTTGATGGAGCCGCTTTCCAGATGCCTTCCGCAGACTCGAGCCCGGTGCGGACGCCACGCGAGTTTCTCGCGCAGGCGATCCTCGTGGGCACCGGCATCGATCTGGCGGCGCTCGGGGCCACCGAGCGCACCGGCGGCGCGCCCTTGGTGGTGGAGCTGATCGGCCCGCTCACCGGCGCGAGCCTGCCCGGCAGCGGCGGGGGCGTGGCCGTGCTCTTCCGCTACGGCGCCGCGGTGTTTTTCGATGCCGCTCCGGCGGGCATCGCCGACTATCTCCGGCAGATCACCCCGCAGATCCGCCAGGCCTTCGCGCCGGCCGACCGCGAGACGGAGCTGCTCGAGATCCGCGTCGAGCCGCCCAAGGAGTCGGGCCGCGAGACGATCGAGGGCAATACGCTCGTGCTCGCCGAGGTCACGCTCGAAAAGCTCCAGCTCGTGGCCGACATCATGGCCAAGAGTGTGTCGCTGGCGCATCACGAGAAGAATATCGAGCGGCAGTTCGAGCGGATCGAGCCGTTCGCCGTGAATCTCGACCACTGGGGCCGCGGCAGCCGGGCCGGCCGGGAGCTGCTGCAGCACTTGGGCGGGGCCCTCCTCGCCGAGCACCGCGTGGTGGCCGGAGCGCGGATCGACGATTCGCCCGAGCTGCTCTGGGATCATCCCGAGCTCGAGCGGCTGTGGGCGCGGCTCCGCGACGAATTCGAGATCCGCGAGCGGGCTGCGGCGCTGCACGGCAAGCTGGCCCTCATTTCCCGCACGGCCGAAACAGCCCTCGATCTCATGCAGCACAGGCGCGCGCTCCGCGTGGAGTGGGCGATCGTGGGGCTGATCGTGTTCGAGATCGTGCTCACGCTCGTGCAATGGGCGCTCGGGGTCGGCTAGCGGTATAACGCCAGCACGCACCCCCGAGGATTCTCCCCCATGCCCAGCCCCGTTTCGCTTCGCGCTTTCTGCGGGGTGCTCTGCCTCGCCGCCGGCACCGTCGCCTCCGCGCAGCAGGTGGCCGTCGAGGAGTTTTCGCTCCCCAACGGCATGCAGTTTTTGCTCGTGCCGCGGTCCGACCAGCCGAATGTCGTGAGCGCCGGCTGGGTGGCCAAGGTGGGGAGCGTGGACGAGCGGCCCGGGATCACCGGCATCAGCCACTTTTTCGAGCACATGATGTTCAAGGGCACCGACACGATCGGCACCCGCGATCCGGCGAAAGACGCGACATACCGCGCCGAGCAGAAGGCGATCCGCGACGAGATCAACCGCCTCGTGTGGACCAAGCAATATGAACGCTTCAATCGCGGCGAGATCGACGACCCCTGGAACCCCGCCAACGACACGCAGGAGCTGCGGGTGCTGCGGGCGAAGCTCGATGCCCTCATCAAGGCCCAGCAGGGCCGCGGCGACGGCGGGCCGGCCGCGGGCACGATCGTGAAAGACGAGTTCGACCAGGTCTACACGAAGGCCGGCGGCAGCGGCATGAACGCCTTCACGAGCCATGATCTCACGTGCTATTTCATCACGATGCCGTCGAACAAGCTCGAGCTGTGGGCGTGGATGGAGAGCGATCGGCTCCACGACAGCGTGTTTCGCGAGTTTTATTCGGAGCGCGACGTCGTCCATGAAGAACGCCGGCTCCGCACCGACAGCACGCCCACGGGCCGGTTTCAGGAGCAGTTCGACGCGATGTTTTGGGCGTCGAGCGGCTATTCGTGGCCGGTGATCGGCTGGCCGAGCGATCTCAATAGCTACACCTTCGAGCAGGCGCAGGACTACTGGAACACCTACTACCGCCCCGGCAATCTCGTGGGGATCGTGGTGGGTGATTTCGATCCCGCGGCGGCGAAGGCCTTCATCACGCGATATTTTTCGCGGCTCGACCCCGGTACGCAGAAGCCGGCGCCCGTCGTGACGCTCGAGGTGGAGCAGCTCGCCGAGCAACGGATGAATGCCGCAGGGGATTTCCCGCCGGCCATCGAGATCCGCTATCACACCGTGCCCGCCGGCCATGTCGATAGCTACCCGCTCGACATGCTCTCGGAGGTGATGAACGAACGGACCGGCCGGCTCTATCAGGGGCTCGTGGAGGGCCGGGGCATCGCGTCGAGCGCCCGCACGATGAGCGACACCCGGAAATACGCGGGTCTCTTCTCCTTCGAGGCCGAGACGCGGGGCGAGGCCACGCCCGAGCAGCTCGAACAGGCGTGGTATGAGGAGCTGGCGAAGCTGCAGCAGGCCGAGCTCCCGGAGCGCGAATTGCGAAAGGTGAAGAACCGCGTGGCCGCGGGGAATTACCGCCGGCTCGAAAACAACATGTCGCTGCTCGTGCAACTTGCCTTCGCCGAGGCCCTCCTCGACTGGCGCGAGATCAACGACGGCCCCAAGAAATACGAGGCCGTCACCGCGGCCGACATCCGCCGCGTGGCCACCAAGTATTTCGCCCCTGAGAACCGCAGCGTCGCCACCTACCGCCGCAAGGACGCCTCCCCGTAGGACAGGCTTCAGCCTGTCACGCAACACGCTTCCGCCTGCCAGCCCCATCACGATCATCTTCCGGAACTCCCCTCATGAATCTGCGCATCGTCGCCCTCATCCTCGCCCTCGGCGTCGTCGCCGCGCTCCTCTTTTCGCCGCCGAAGCGGTCGCCGCCACCACCGGCGGCGGGCCCGAGCGAAACCTCGTCTGCCCCGGCCTCCGCCGGCCTGCCGGCCCGGCCCGAGGCGCTCGAATTCCAGCCGCTCGCCTTCACGCCCCCCGACGCGGCGTCGTTTCGCCGGGTGCTGCCCGACGGCACGGCCGTGTATCTCGCGCCGGCGCACGAATTTCCCCTGGTGACCGTGTCGATCACGTTCAAGGGAGGGGCCTCGCTCGATCCCGCCGACGTGCCCGGCCTGGCGTCGATGACGGCCCGGATGATCAGGGAAGGCGGCACGCAAGATCGCGGGCCCGCCGAACTCGACGAAACCCTCGATTTTCTGGCCACCGAGGTGGGCGTGGCGGCCAATGAAACCTTCACCACGGCCACGATGAACTGCCTGAAGAGCAATCTCGACGAGAGCCTCGCGCTCTTCGTGGGCATGCTTCGCGGGCCGGCCTTCGATGCCGCCCGGCTGGACACCGCCAAGGCCCGGGTCGTCGAGGGGCTCAAACAACGCAACGACGACGCCTCGTCGATCCTCTCCCGCGACTGGAAGCGGCTCGTCTACGGCATCGGCCACTTTGAATCGGCCGAGCCGACCGACAAAACAGTCGCGGCGATCTCACGGGAGCGGCTCGCCGAGATGCACCGGCGCATCGTGCACCCTGGCAACATGATCGTGGCCGTGTCGGGCGACTTTGACGAGCCGGAGATGCTCGCGAAGCTCGAGAAGGCGTTTGCAGGCTGGGAGCGCGGCTCGGCCGCACCCGATCCGGCGGCGCCCACTGCGATGCTCTAGCCCGGGCTCTATCACGTGCCCAAGGAGATCCCCCAGGGCAAGGTGGTGCTCGGCATGCGGTCGATCACCCGCGACGATCCCGACGCGATCCCGCTCCTGCTCTTGAACGACATCCTCGGCGCCGGCGGGTTTACGAGCCGGATCATGCAGCAGGTGCGGAGCAACGAGGGGCTCGCCTATTCGGCGCGGTCCACGCTCGTGCCCAAGGTCGCCTATCCCGGCGACTTCCGCGCGGGCTTCGAGAGCAAAAACCCCACGGTGGCGCTGGCGACGAAGATCGTGCTCGACCAGATCCGGGGCGTGCGTGGCGAGCTCGTCACGGAAGAGGAGCTCGAAACGGCGAAGGCGAGCGCGATCGAGACGTTTCCCCGCCAATTCGAGAGCAAGCCGGCGATGCTCCGGGTGTTCGTGAACGACGAATGGACGAAGCGGCCGGCCGACTTCTGGAAGACATTTCGCGACAAGGTGCGGGCCACCACCCGCGAGGATCTGCAGCGTGTGGCGCAGAAGCACCTCGACCCCGAGAAAATGGCGATCCTCGTCGTCGGCGACTGGGACGAGATCGCGAAGGGGGATCTGCAAGGCCGCGCCACGATGAAGGACTTCTTCGGCGGCAACGTCACGCATCTGCCCCTCCGCGACCCCCTCACCCTCGAGCCGCTGAAATGAATACTTGGCTCATGTCCCGGCTGAGTTCCATGAGAGAGAGGCGAGGGGGTCGGCGAACGCTCGAGGAGCCTTGGGCTGCTATTGCCACGCGAGGAGCCGAGCGAAAATCGGCAGGAGGCCGATGTTTCGCGCGAAGACAGTTGCCGCCCCCGAGCCGGCGCGTCTTCTACGCGGGCGTCTTTCTGGTCAGTTTCTTTGTTTCCACGTGGGCAGCGGCCTCCTTCGCCCAACAGCCGATCCCGCCGCGCAACACCGGCCCCGAGGCCCGGGCGCACGCGCGGGTTTACCAGCATCGCCGCCACACGACGCGTGTGATCCGGCGCACGCCCGCCGTGATGCGCGAGGACGCCGCCCGCGTGAAGCGCGGCGATCTCTTCAGCACCTGGTCGAACGAGTATTTGAAGTAGCCGCGGGGCATCCTCTCGGCTCACGCCACGGGCTTCCGCTGCCCCAAGAAGCCCGGAGCGGAAGCGATGGGACACCGGGTCGCGAGCGATCCCGCGCCCCATGCCGAACGAAACCGCCGTCGTGACAGGCCTGGAGGCCTGTCGCTACACGGCCGACGGCCGGATGGCCTCGATGAGGTGGTAGGTCTTCACCTCGTCGTGGGCGACGTCGCGCCACATCTGCGGCAGGTGTTCCAGATACCACGATGGCTGCTTGGTGACGATGAGCAGCGTGCCGCCGGGCGCGAGCGCCTTCCAGGCGGCATCGATGAACAGCTGGGCGATGCGGAAGTCGGAGTAATAGGGAGGGTTCGCGAGCGCGAGATCATAGGCGCCGGGATCGGGCACGCCGCCATCGGCCTCGAGGGCCACCGACACGTTGCCCAGGCCGTTGAGCAGGGCGCCGCGGGCCGTGCATTCCACCGCGCGGGCGGATGAATCGAAGGCGTGCACGTGCACGCTCGGGTCGCGGGCGGCGATCCCGATCGCCACGCAGCCGGAGCCGCAGCCGATGTCGAGCACGTGGGTGCCCGGGGCGACGTCGATGGCGTTGAGCAGGTGCCGGGCCCCGGGGTCGATTCGCCGATGGGCGAACACACCGGGCCGGCTCACGGCCTTGAGCAGCCGCTCGCGGTCGCGAAAGGCGAATTCACAAGAGAAGTGGCGCACCTTGCGCAGCTCCCGGGTTTTTTTCACCACGTAGCACACGGTCTGCGGCTTCTCGCCGGGTGCGGACCGCACGCGCACCGTTTCCCCCGTCTCGGCAAGCTGCTCGTGAAGCCACGTGTCGCGCGGATTGTCGATGGCCGTCACGAGGTGGCCGCCGATCGCGAGGTTCACAAGTGCGGCCTGCAGGATGTCGCGTGAGAGCTCCGCCTCGCCGTCTTTCGCCAGCGGCACGACGGCCAGATCGGAGGGGCCCGGCGGCATGTCGGCGGTGCATGCAGTCGTGAGCCGCTCGGGCCGGGGGCCCCACGCGGCGATCGCCCGCTCGTGCTGAGAGAGATCGAGAAACCAGGCCGTGACGAGCGCGTCGGCTCGCTCCTGGGCCAGGGCCACGGCCGCCTGGCCGCGGCCGGTGGTCGTGCACACGATCTTCTCGCCGGGCAGGCCGCGCGCCACCTCGAGCGCATGCGCTTCGGCAGGGCGAGGGGGCAGCGGATCTGCTGAGGGCGCAAGTGAAGGCCGGGCTGTGGTCATGCCCGGCGAGGATACTCCGCCACGCCTGGGTGACGAATGCGCGGCCCTCTACTCCGGTCGCCGCGGGCGTTCCGGCCGCTCGCCATCGCCGCCGGGGGGCGGCCCACGCCGGCCGTCGCCGCCGAAGCCGCCTTCACCACCCGGGCCACCCGGGCCACCCGGGCCACCCGGGCCACCCGGGCCACGCCGTGGGCCCCCGCCGCGCGGGCCGTCGGGGCCGCCGCCCGGCCCCCCTGGCCCGCCGCGTGGCCGGCGGGCCTGCATCTCCTCGGCGAGTTTCGTGAGCTCGCTGCGATCGAGCTTGCCGTCGCCATCGGCGTCGAATTTCATGGCCCGCTCGATGAACTGCTCGGGTGACGGAGGCCCGCGCCGCTCACCGCCGGGGCCCCCGGGAGGACCACCTTCGGGCGGCTGAGCGAGGGCGATCGTGCCCGCCACCATGGCCATGCCAACCAGCCCACACACCAAACCGTGGATTCGTTTCATCGATCAGTCCTCCGGGAAAAATGCCACCGGGCTTTCAACGGCCGACGCGGTAGAAAGTTGCGAGCGATCCCGCGCCCCATGCCGCATGGAAAACGGTCTCTGCATCCACGCGGAGTCCCCGGGCTCCCGCCCGGGGCTTTTTGGAAACCTTCTCACGCCTCGGGCTTCCGCTGCCCCAAGAAGCCCGGAGCGGAAGCGACGGGACACCGGGTTACAAGCGATCCCGCGCCCCATGCCGCATGGAAAACGGTCTCTGCATCCACGCGGAGTCCCCGGGCTTCCGCCCGGGGCTTTTTGGAAACTCTCGCATGCCGCGGGCTTCCGCTGCGGTGGTCCTACGCGTTCACGTGCACCACCTTCGCGGGCGGGAAGCCGTTGAAGTGGGTGCTCGAGGCGGCGGAGTAGGCACCGATGTTTTCGGTGTAGAGATAGTCGCTAATCTCGAGCTCGGGTAGCTGCTCGGCGAGGCTGATCGTGTCGAGGGCGTCGCAGGTGGGGCCGAACACGGCGCAGATCTGCGTGGGCCCCTTCTTGAAGCTCTGCATGTGATACGTGCAGTGGTCGAAGATAACGCCCGAGTAGGTGTGATAGACGCCGTCATCGACGTAATACGACATCTTCTCATTGCGGATCGCCTTGCCGATGATCTTGGAGACGGCATTTCCTGCCGAGGCCACGAGAAACCGCCCGGGCTCGGCGAGGATCTCGATCTCCGGCGGAAACAGCCGGTCGAGCTCGTGGTTGATCTTCTTGGCGAGCGCCGAGAACTTCGGCACCGTGGCGTCGTAGGCCGCCGGGAAGCCACCGCCGATGTCGAGCAGCTTGAGCGTAAACCCGCGCGACTTCGCCTCGGCGAAGATGCCCGCAGAGAGGTGGATCGCCTGGATGAAGTTTTGCGGGTTCGTGCACTGGCTGCCCACGTGAAACGACAGCCCCTCCACCACGAGGCCATGGTCGTGGGCATAGGTGATGAGATCCACGGCCTCGCCCGGCAGGGCCCCGAACTTGCTCGAGAGCTCCACCATCGAGCCCGTGTTCGGCACCCGCAGCCGCAAGGCGAGCCCCGCATGCGGGGCGTGCTTGGCGATCTTCTTCACCTCCTCGTGGTTGTCGTAGGTGACGAGCGGCTTGTAGCGATCGAGCTCGTGGAGCGTCTCCACGGGCTTGATCGGATTGGCGTAGATGAT
>JAIXPT010000158.1 GCA_027486095.1 Planctomycetaceae bacterium
GCCACGAGCACGTCGAGCGCCTCCGGCGTGGCCTTCAAATTCGGCAGGCCCCGCTTCTTGGCCTCGTCGTGCCACTCCTGCGAGTAGCCGTTGCCGTTGAAGATCACCGCCTTGTGCTCGGAGATGATCTTCTGCAGCAGCTTCTCCACCGCGCCCGCAAGCTTCGCCTGGTCGCCGCCGGTGGCCTTTTCCAGCTCCGTGGCGATGTAATCGAGGCTCTCGGCCATGATCGTGTTCAACGCCACGAGCGGCCCGGCGATCGACTGGCTCGAGCCCACGGCCCGGAACTCGAACTTGTTGCCCGTGAAGGCGAACGGGCTCGTGCGATTGCGATCGCCGGCGTGCTTGGGCAGGGACGGCAGCGTATCGACGCCCACGGTGAGGGTGCCCGACGACTTCGAGCTCGTGGCCTTGCCCTTTTCAATCTGCTCGAACACATCGGCGAGCTGGTCGCCGAGGAAGATCGAGATGATCGCCGGCGGGGCCTCGTTGGCCCCGAGACGGTGGTCGTTGCCGCTGGCGGCGACGACGGCCCGCAGCATGTCGGCATGGAGATGCACGGCCCGGATCACGGCCGCACAAAACACGAGAAACTGCATGTTGGCATGCGGCGTCTCGCCCGGCTCGAGCAGGTTGCCGAGCTTGCACCCGAGCGACCAATTGACGTGCTTGCCGGATCCATTGATGCCCGAGAAGGGCTTCTCGTGCAGCAGGCATGCCATGCCGTATTTTTGAGCCACCCGCGTGAGCGTCTGCATGATCGTCTGCTGGTGGTCGGTGGCGATGTTGGCGTTTTCGTAGAGCGGCGCGATCTCATACTGGCTGGGGGCCACCTCGTTGTGCCGGGTCTTCACCGGCACGCCGAGCTTGAATAGCTCCCGCTCGCCCTCGAGCATGCAGGCCAACACCCGCTCGGGAATCGCGCCGAAATACTGGTCTTCGAACTCCTGCCCCTTGGGCGGCTTGGCCCCGAAGAGCGTCCGGCCGGTCATCAGGAGATCGGGCCGCGAGAAGAAGAAATTGCGGTCGATCAGGAAATATTCCTGCTCCGGGCCGCACGACGCCGTCACCTGGCCCACGTCCTTGTGGCCGAAGAGCGCGAGCACGCGGCGGGCCTGCTTGTCCACCGCCTGCATCGACCGCAAGAGCGGCGTCTTCTTGTCGAGCGCCTCGCCCGTCCACGAGCAGAAGGCCGTGGGGATGCAGAGCGTGGTGCCGTTGGGATTGTCGAGAATGTAAGCCGGGCTCGTCGGATCCCACGCTGTATAGCCGCGAGCTTCGAACGTGGCCCGCAGGCCGCCCGACGGAAAGCTCGAGGCGTCGGGCTCGCCCTGGATCAGCTCCTTGCCGGAAAACTCGGCGATCGCGTCGCCATCGCCCGTGGGCGTGAGGAAGCTATCGTGCTTCTCTGCAGTGATGCCGGTGAGCGGGTAGAAGACGTGCGCATAGTGCGTGGCCCCCTTTTCGATCGCCCAGTCTTTCATGGCCAAGGCCACGGCATCGGCGATCGACGGGTCGATCGGCTTCCCCTGCTTGATCGTGGCCTGCAACGCCTTGTAGACGCTCTTGGGAAGGCGGTCTTTCATCACCGCGTCGCTGAAGACGTTGGCCCCGAAGATCTCGCTCGTCGGCGTCTCGCGGAAGTTCCACGCATGACCGTTCGACTTGTAATTGTTGATCGCGGAGATGGCGTTCGTGCGGGCGAGAGTCATGGGAGAGTCCTTCTACGCTGGGGCGCTCGAGCGCCGGGAAAAAGGGATCGCGAAATGGATGCCCGCACCGCAGCCAGAAGGAAGATTTCTGTGGCGCCGACAGACCGATCAGGTCGTTGCCGAAGGTACAGGCGCGTGGAGGCCAGTTCAAGTAGCGACGGCGAGCCGCGGCGGCTCGGGCTACCGCGAGACGGTCGCCCGCGACTGCGGCCGCGTGGCTGGCCGAGGGACCGCACGGCGGGCGGCATCGACGGCGGTTTCGATGAACGGATCGGAACCCGGAGCCGCCGCCGTCCCCACGAGCGCCACGCCGCCGACGGGGCGGGCGACCGCGTGCACGGCCAGATGCGGCTCGACACCCACGCCGCTGTAGGGATGGCCGTTCGGCGAGTAGAACTTCGCCGTAGTCAGCCGCATCCCCACGCCGGCCGAATCGAGCGGGAAGATGCCCTGGATCGAGCCTTTTCCATAGCTCCTGGCGCCCACGATCGTGCCCCGGGCGTGGTCGCGGATCGCCCCGGCGAAAATCTCGCTCGAGCTCGCCGACTCGCCATCGATCACCACCACGAGCGGCATCCGCCAGGTGCCCGGGCGGCTGGCGGTGTAGTTGAAGTCTTCCTCGGGGCTGCGGCCGCGGGTGGCCACGACGAGGCCTCGATCGAGGAACAGATCGGCCACGTCCACCGCCGCCGACAGCAGGCCGCCTGGATTGCCGCGGAGATCCACCACGAGCGACCGCATCCCCGCGACGTCGAGCCGGCGCAGGGCCGCTTCGAGGTCGGCGGCGGTCGTCTTCTGAAACGAGCTGATCTTGAGATAGCCCACACCGGCGGCCGCATCGGCCATGCGAACGTCCTCGACGCTCGGCACCTCGACATGCTCGCGGCGCACCGTCACGGCGCGGGCCGGCGAGGGGCCGCGCAGCACGGCGAGGGTTACGAGCGATCCGGGCGCGCCCTGAAGCAGCTGGGCCGCCTGATCGACGCTCAGGCCCCCGATCGAACGCCCTCCGACACCGACAAGGTGATCATCGGCACGAATGCCGGCGCGCTCCGCCGGGCTGCCGGGAATCACGTGGACGACGAGCAGCCCGTCACTGGCTGCCTTCAATTCCACGCCCAGGCCCACGAAATTGCCCTCGATCTGGGCGTAAAGATCGTCGAGCTGGCCGGTCGTGAGGAAGGCCGAGTATTCGTCGAGGCTCCCCATCGCGGCCGACGCCATCTCCAGGAGCGTCACGGTGGCCGGCACGCCGAGGGTGGAGCGGGCGATACTCGCCACCCAGGCGGCGAAGGCCTCGGCCTCCACCTGCGAGGCCACCGTGCGGCCGGCCGCCAGCCGGGCGATCTGCTCGCGGTACACGCCGCGAGCTGCCGCATCAGCCGCCATCACATGCTGGGCCGCGAAGATCGGCTCCTCGATCGCCACGTCCATCGCCAGCATGCCGCGCGACACGATGCGGGCGAAGTTTGGCGCTTCGACGTGGTGCGACGCGATGCGGGCCAACACCTCGGCATACAGCCGCCGGGCATCCGATTCGGTGAGCTTGCCGAGCTGCGTGCGATAGGCCGTCTCGTTGTGCCGGCGGGAAAGATCGCAGTGGATCTTGGCGAGGTCGTAGCGCTGCTGCAGTTCGGGAGCGAGCGCGCCTTTGCGGGCGGCCGTCTCACAGGCGCTGACGATGTCGGCCCAACGTCCCTCCCGTTCGAACCGCGAGGCTTTGGACGCCAGATCCTCGGGAGCGTCGCCGGCCTGGATGGCCGCCGGCGATGACCATCCCAAGGCGGGCTGGTCGGCAGCCACGGGCCACGCCGGCCCGGCCGCCGAAAGCACGACTGTCAGCAGGCCGAGCACGCCGCCGCGCACCATTCGGGCGGCAGGGCACGTCGAGGGGCTGACGACGTTCACGTGGGCAATCCGTTCGCGTGAGGCCGCATCCTGTCGCGGCAGGCAGCGGTTTCTCCGTCAACCGCCTGCGATTATGGATCACGATTTTCACGCGGTCAAAA
>JAIXPT010000078.1 GCA_027486095.1 Planctomycetaceae bacterium
ACCCCTGCCTCCTCAGAGGAAGCCCGAGGCGTGAGCCGAAGGGAATACGCGTGGCTGTTCGCAATCCGGGCATCCTCTCGGCTCGCGCCTCGGGCTTCCGGCGAAGGCCAACGTCCGGCAAGACGGTACGGGGTAACCCCGAGCCGGCGCGGTGCACTCGGGACATAGACAGGCTGAAGCCTGTCCTACGAAATGCTAATTCACACTCGTGCGTGAACCTTCGCCACCTTCGAAGTGCTGGCGGAGGTAGCGGGCCCGCTCGATGTTGCGGTCGTTCGTGTCGAGCTCCACGCCGCGGAGCTTTTGCAGGTGGGCCGGCTGGGTGCGCACGAGCAGCGAGTTGATGTCGGCGATCTTCACGTCGCCGATCAGCCCGAGAAGCACTCCCATGCGGACGCGCGAGAGGAGTTGCATCGTCTCCTCGGCACTGATCGTCTGGGCCGTGCGCAGGATGCCGTAGGCGCGGCTCACCTGGTCGTGGACGTTTTGCTGCGTTTCGCGCACAAGAAATTCACGGGCCCGGCGCTCGTAGTCGATGAGCACGGGCACCACGTCGCCCACCTGCTCGACAAGCTCCTCTTCGGTGCGGCCGAGGGTGGTCTGGTTCGAGATCTGGTAGAAGTCGCCCATGGCCTGCGAGCCCTCGCCGTAGAGGCCCCGCACGGCCAGCGAGATCTTGTGGAGGCTCCGAAACACCTTGTCGATCTGCCGCGTGATCACGAGCGCCGGGAGGTGGAGCATCACGCTCACCCGAATGCCGGTGCCCACGTTCGTCGGGCAGGCGGTGAGGTAGCCGAAGCGGGGGTGGAAGGCGTAGGGCACCACCTTCTCGATCTGGCTGTCCACGGTCCGGATCTGGTCCCAGACACCCTTGAGATCGAGGCCGCTGTGCATGCACTGGATGCGGAGATGGTCTTCCTCGTTGATCATCAGGCTGACCTGCTCCATGCAGTCGATCGCCACGCCGCGGGCGCCCTGCGCCTCGGCATGTTCGCGGCTGATCAGCTGCCGTTCGACGAGAAACTGTCGGTCGATCTCCTCGAGCCGGCCGACGTCTATGTATTCGAGATCTTGGCCGACGGGGCTGGCGGCGATGCGGTCCCTCAGGAATCGCTCCACTTCGGCGCGGTCCTGCTCCGAAGCCCGGCTCACGAAAGGATAGTGGGCCACGTTGCGGGCGAGCCGCACGCGGCTGCTCATCACGATGTCTGACTCGGGGCCGGTGCCGCGCAGCCATTCGCCGATCGATTGTGTCAACGCCTCGAGTTTCATGCGTTTTCCTTGGAGGCGTTTCCGGCGCCCAGCCAGCGGTCTTCGATGGCCCGGATCGCGTCTCGATCTTCCTTGGCCTTCTCGTAGTCTTCGCACGAGATCGCGTCTTTCATCCGGGCCCGGAGGCCGATGACGGCCGTGAGCTCCTCGGTGCCCTCGGGCAGCCCCTCGACGGTCCGGGACGGCCGGCGGCCCGTGTGCTCGGTGGCGCCGTGGATGTTGGCGATCAGGGGTTCGAGCTCCTTCTCGAATTGCACGTAGTCGTGCGGGCAGCCCAGGCGACCCTGGTTGCGAAATTCGAAAAACGTGATTCCACACATGCTGCACACCCGCTGGTCGAGCAGCGCCAGTTCGTCGGCGGTCTGCCCCACGCCGAGGGGCCCGGCCAAAGCGCCGCCGGCCGGTTTGTCCTCGGCCTCGTCCTCGGGCGACGGTTCGCCGGCAGCCTCCGACTGGTTGAGGTAGCTGCGGGCGTGATCCTCGCACAGGTGCAGTTCGCGGACGGCGCCCGCCTCCAACTCCGTGATGTGAAACACGGCCTGTTTGTCGCAGTGCTGGCACTTCATGGTCGGGCTCGAGACGCCGGTGGGGAGCTGGGCGGCGGCGAGCCCAGAACAAGCGGGCCCCGCCACCGCGTCAATCATAGCAGCCCGCCGCCTCCGGGCGGGCCCTCGGCCCCCGTGAGCGTCGCCCAACGCCGCTCACGGTGCCCTTCCGGTGCCATTATTGTTGCCTCGCGCCGCGCCGGATACGCTCTCTGATCCGGTTGGCCACCCCCGACCCACGCGCCCCGCGAGTCGCCTCAGCCGATGACGCACCTTCCCGAGCCCGAGCGATTCGCCGACCTGGCCCGGTCGGGGCGATTCGTACCGGTCTACCGCCGCCTGTTCGCCGACACACTCACGCCCCTGTCGGCGTTCGCCCGAATCGACGCCGGCGCCTGTGGCTGCCTGTTCGAGAGCGTGGTGGGCGGGGAGAAGGTGGGCCGCTACAGCTTTTTGGGCGCCGACCCCTTCATGGTGCTCGAGGCTCGCGGCACCACGGTGACGATCACCCGGCAGGGCACCACCGAAACCCTCGAGTGCGCCGATCCGCTCGCCGAATTGCACCGCAGGATGGAGGAGTTTCGCCCGGTGCGGCTCCCCGAATTGCCTCCCTTCACGAGCGGTGTCGTGGGCTACGCGGCCTACGATTCGATCCGCTACGTCGAACACCTGCCCGACGCGCCCCCCGACGACCTGCGGCTGCCCGACATCAGCTTCGCCTTCTACGACCGGCTGCTCGTATTCGACAACGTCACGAAGTCGCTCGATATCGTCGTGCTCGCCCGCATCGACGAATTGTCGCCAGCCGGCATCGCCCGGGCCCGAGCAGAGGCCTGCCGCCGCATCGACGCCACGATCGCCGCGCTCTCGCGGCCGCACGACTGGCCGCCCCCGGCTGACATCGGCCCCCGCCGCGAACCGCGCTGCCTCGCCGACGGAACGGCCGCGACCACGTTTTCAGCCGAGGCGTTCACGGCGGCCGTGGAGCGGGCAATCGAATACATCCGGGCCGGCGACGTGTTCCAGGTGGTGCTCAGCCGGCGGCTCGACATCCCGTTTGCGGGCCCGCCGCTCGAACTCTACCGCACGTTGCGGGTGGTGAACCCGAGCCCGTTCATGTTCTTTCTGCGCACGCCGACGGTCTCGCTCGTGGGCAGCTCGCCCGAAATCATGGTGCGGGTGATCGACGGCGAGATCACCGTGCGGCCGCTCGCCGGAACCCGGCCTCGCGGCGCCACGGAAGAGGAAGACCGCCTGCTCGCCGAGGGACTGCTCGCCGATCCCAAGGAACGCGCGGAGCACGTGATGCTCATCGATCTCGGTCGCAACGACGTCGGCCGTGTGTCGGAGATCGGGTCGGTGCGGCTCAGCGACGTGATGTCGATCGAGCGTTATAGCCACGTGATGCACCTCACGAGCAACGTGACGGGCCGGCTGGCACCGGGCATGACGGCCTTCGACGCCCTGCGGGCCTGCCTGCCCGCGGGCACGGTGTCGGGAGCGCCGAAGATCCGCGCCATGGAGATCATCGACGAGTTCGAACCGGTGCGCCGCGGCCCCTACGCCGGGGCAGTCGGCTACATCGACTTCGGCGGCGCGATGGACACCTGCATCGCCCTGCGGACGATCGTCGTGGCGGGCGGCACGGCGCACGTGCAGAGCGGCGCCGGCATCGTGGCCGACAGCGTGCCCGCGAGCGAACTCCAGGAGACGATCAACAAGGCCAAGGGCCTGCTCGTGTCGATCGAAATGACGGCGGAGCGTCTCGCGCACACACCGCCGCGGCCATGATAATTTTCCGCAACGCGATGCTGTCGCTCGCCGGCCGCCCGGTGCTCGAGAGCGTGTCGCTCGACGTGCCCGCCGGGCACGCAGTCGCCATCATCGGCCGCACGGGGGCCGGCAAGACGGCGCTCGTCGCCGCAGCCGCCACGGCGCTAGTGCTCGACGCCGGCGACATCGTGGTGCACGGGCACTCGGTGCGACGCGAGGCTGCGACCGTGCGCCGGCTCGTGGGCTACGTGCCGGCGCGGCCGCCGGCGTGGCCGGCATGCCGCACGGCCGAGTTCCTCGAAGTCGCCGCCGCCTGCGCCGGCCTCGTGGGCAAACCGCTGCGGATCGCCGTAGCCAAGGCTCTCGATCTGGCCGGCCTCGGGGGCCGCGCCTCGGACCCCATCGAGACGCTCCCCGATGGCCTCGGCCGGCGGCTACTCATCGCCCGGGCACTGCTGCACGATCCGCAGGTGCTCTTGCTCGACGATCCGTTCGCCGCGCTCGATCCGAGCGAGCGGGCGGGTGTGGAAGCGCTCGTGAGCGACACGCACCTGATGGGACGGACCGTGATCGCGGCCATCGACGACGCCGTCGTGCCGCCGTGTTTCACCGACCTCGCCGTGCTCGCGGCGGGCCGGGTGGCGGCCGCCGGTCCCCGTGCATTGGAAACGTTTTCCCAGGGCCGACGGTTCACGGTGCGGATCACGTCTCGCGGGCGGGCGGAGGCCGTGGCACTCGCGCTCCGCGCGCTCACCGACGACGCCGAGGCCGTCGATCTCGACCACGCCCACGCCGTGATCGACCCCGGCGACACGCCGCCGGCTCGGCTCGTTGCGACCGTCGTGGCGGCGGGAATCCCGGTCGAGGCCGCCGGGTTTTATCCGGCGTGGACGGCGCAGCTGCTGTCGTGAGCGATGCGATTTGCTCCTCGGAAGCCCGAGGCGTGAGCCGAGAGGATCGCCCGATTTCAAAAAGCCCCGGGCGGAAGCCAGGGGACTCCGCGCGGATCCGGCGTTGGCGGTCGATGCGGCATGGCAAGCGGGATCATGTGCCACCCGGTGTCCCGTCGCTCCCGCTCCGGGCTTGTTGGGCAACCGGAAGCCCGAGGCGTGAGCCGAGAGGATCGCCCGCTTTCAAAAAGCCCCGGGCGGAAGCCAGGGGACTCCCCGCGGATGCGGCGTTGGCGGTCCATGCGGCATGGCAAGCGGGATCATGTGCCACCCGGTGTCCTCTCGGCTCACGCCTCGGGCTTCCGGCCTGGCGAGGCGGCATCGCCCCACGTGCGCCGTACCTCGGCGAGCCCTTCGGCACACAGGTCGTAGTCGCGGCTCAGCCGCGCGAAGAGCAGGCGTTCCTCTGCGGCGTCATCCGGCTCGAGCGTGCTCGCCAGCCAGTAGGCACGTTTGCCAGCCTCACGAAAATCGATGAGGTGTTCGGCCCGCCCCGGTTTCGGCAGCCGCTCGATGGCCTCGGGATAGAGCCCACTCCAGAACAGCGTGTAGTCGCCCACGTGGCGATATTCGGCCAGCGCCTCGTCGGGCGAGTGGTCGCCGGCGGCAACGAGCAGTGTGGCCACGTCGGCCGTGCCTTCGCCGGCTGGCGGTGTCAGGAGCGCGTCGTGCCGCAAGAACCTCACGAGAAGCAGGGCCACGTAATCGACCAGCGCCGGGTCCACGATCCCCAGCCGGGCGTGGAATGCGTATTCCGTCAGCCCCCGGAAGAAGCGGTCGATGTCGGATGGATCACGCGCGGCAAACATCCAAGCCTCGCACGAAGACGGTGCGGCAGCTATCGTTGCTACGCGTCGTTATACCCGTCGGTTCTGCGCCGGCACCATGGGAATTCAGGGCATGCATATCGAGACGAGCCTGCCGATCCTGCTCGCAGCCGGCCGCGAGGAGAGCCTGCGGCCGCTGCTCATCCAGCTGGTCGTGATCATTCTCGCCGCCCGCGCCGGGGCGGCCGTCGCCCGGTGGCTGCGGCAGCCGAGCGTGGTCGGAGAGATCGTCGCAGGGCTGTTGCTGGGGCCCTCGGTCTTCGGCGCCTTCTTCCCCGACCTGTTCGCCGCGGTGTTTCGGGGCGGGGCAGGGGGGGGCGAATTGGAGGCCGCTCTCACCGGCTTCAGCCAGGTGGGTCTCATCCTGCTTTTGTTTCTGATCGGAGTCGAGTTCGACTTCTCGCACATCCGACGGCAGGGGCGAGTCGCAGCGGCCGTGTCGCTCGCCGGGATCATCGTGCCCTTCACGCTCGGTGTCGGCCTTGCCGGGCTGATGGCCTCTCGGCTCGAGCCGCTCGGGGCCGTGGGCGGCATCGACACGCGAGCGTTCGCACTCTTCCTGGGCACTGCCATGTCGATCACGGCGATTCCGATCCTGGGCCGAATCCTCATCGAGATGGGATTGCAGCACACGTCCCTCGGTGCCACCGTGATCGCGGCCGCAGCCTGCGACGACGCGGTGGGATGGACGCTGCTGGCGGCCGTCTCGGCGCTCGCCGTGGGCCGGTTCGAGATCGCGGGCGTGGCCGGAATGATCGCGGCCACGGTGCTATTCGCTGCGGCGATGCTCGGGATCGTGCGGCCGCTGCTCCTGCCACGGCTGGAGCGGGCCGTGGGGGCCGACGGAAAACTCCCGCTGGGTGCCTTGTCGATCGTGCTCGCGATCCTCCTGGCGGCGGCCTACGTCACGAGCCGCATCGGGATCTTCGCAATCTTCGGCGGCTTTCTCCTCGGGGCGGCGCTCTCTGGCTCGCCGCGGGTGCGCGAGGCGTTCGCCGCACAGTTCAGCGATCTTGTCACCGTGTTTTTCCTGCCGATCTTCTTCACCTTCACGGGCCTGCGCACGAACATCGGCTCGCTCGGCAGCCTCGAGGCCTGGGGCTGGTGTGCGGCCGTGCTCGCCGTGGCCGTCGCCGGCAAGTGGGGCGGCTGCGGGCTCGCGGCCCGGCTGAGCGGAATTCCCGCCGGCGAGGCGGCGTGCGTGGGCGTGCTCATGAACACGCGGGCGCTCATGGAATTGATCGTGATCAACGTGGGGCTCGACCTCGGCGTGGTGCCGCAGTCGGTCTATTGCATGCTCGTCTTGATGGCGATCGCGACCACGCTGATGGCCACGCCGCTGGCCACCCGGCTCCTGCGCGGCAGCCCCTACGCCGCGACCCTCGCCAGCCGGGGCTTCCTGCGCGGCTGATTCCGGTCAGGCCCGGCGGCGACGGATCACTACGGCTGCGGCCACTCCCAGCCCCATGAGCACGAGCGTGGAGGGCTCGGGCACGGCGGTGATGGCGACGAAGCTGCCGCTTGGCAGGTAGTCGCCCGTGAAGTTGGCGAGGCCCGTGGGCGACGTGCGGTTGTAGTCGATCTCCCACTGTTGCTCTCCGACCATGAACCGCTCGCCGTCGGTGAGGACGGTTGCGCCGTAGGTGAAGAGGCCGCCGTTCCACGCTCCCGAGTAGTTGATGAGCGCGAAGATCGTCGTGTCTTCCACGAACGGCTGCGGCGTGGACGCGAGATCGAGGAACTTCAGCAGCGTGCCGTTGGAGAGATCGAGGTTCAGGTCGCCCGAGACCACGAGCAGGTCGGCGGCGGTGGCAAGCGAGTTGAGATCGGTCGAATCGACCTCGTACTCAAACGTTGCTCCCGATGCGAACGTGGCCGTGCCCGTGGCAAGCGAGGCGATACTGTTGCCGGGGGAGAGCGTGCCGCCGCTGGCCACGCTCAGGGGGCCCGCGATGCTGCCCGACCCGCCAAGCTCGGCGGCGGCGAGCACGGTGACCGCCGAGTTGCCGAGCGAGCCGTTCACCGAGAGCCGGCCGGCGGCCACGCTCGTGACGCCAGAGTAGCTGCTCGATCCGGAGAGGACGAGGTTGCCGGCGCCCGTCTTCGTGAACGAGCCCGTGCCGCTGATCACGGAGGCAAATGTGCCGGACGATGCCTGGGCGAATTCGAGCTGCGACGCGTTGGCGATTGCCCCGGGCAGGCTCGCGGCCGAACCCACGAGCCGGCTGGCGGCGATCGTGGTGAGGCCGGTGTAGGTGTTTACGCCGCCGAGCGTGAGCGTGCCGACGCCACTCTTCGTGAGCGTGCCGTTGCCCGTGAACGCGCCGCCGTAGGAGCCGCTCGTGGCGTTGTTCACCGTGAGCGACCCAGCCGCCAGGGCGATCGTGCCGCCTGCTCCGGAGAGCGCTGCGAGCGACTGTGACTTGCCCCCCAGGTTCAGGGTCGCGCCCGAGGCGGTCTCCACTGCGCTCGCCGCGGCAAGCGCGCCATTCGTACCGAGACTGATCGTGCCCGCCTGCACCCGCAGCGTGCCCGTGGAGGGCTGAACGGCGTTGATCGTGAGCATGCCGGCGCCGGTCTTGAACACGTCGCCAGCCCCCGACAGCATGCCGGCAAACGTGCCGCTCGCTGCCTGTGCAAACTCGACCTCAGCGGCATTGGCGATCGTGCCCTGGAGGCTCGCCGTCGTGCCGATGAGCCGGCCGGCGGCGACGACCGTGCCGCCAGAGTAGGAGTTGGTGCCGGAGAGCGTGAGGGCCCCGGCGCCGCTCTTCGTGAGCGAGCCTGTGCCACTCATCGCGCCTGAGTAGATGCCGTCGGCGCCCTGAAAAAACTCAACCATCGCGGCGTTGGCGATCGCCCCCTGGAGGCTCGCGGTCGTGCCGATGAGCCGGCCGGCGGCGACGACCGTGCCGCCGGAGTAGGTGTTCGTGCCCGAGAGCGTGAGGGCCCCGACACCACTCTTCGTGAGCGAGCCCGTGCCACTCATCAAGGCCGAGTAGATGCCGTCGGCGCCCTGCGCAAACTCCACGGCCGCCGCATTGGCGATCGCCCCCTGCAGGCTCGTCGTCGTGCCCACGAGGCGGCCGCCGGAGACGACCGTGCCGGCATCGTAGGCGTTTGCGCCGCCCAGCGTGAGCGTGCCACTGCCGAGCTTCGCAAGCGCGCCGCCGCTGCTCGTGAGCGCTGCAGCCAGCGTGACGTTGCGCCCGTTGGTGTCGATCGAATAGGTCTGGCCGGGCTCGTTGGAAAACCGGTTCGAGTAGTCTGTGGCGTTGCTCCCCGTGTATTGCAGCGTGCCGCCGCCGAACGAGATCGTGCCGCTCGCGCCGAGCGCGTTGGCCGAGCCGACGGCCAACGTGCCGGCGTTGATCGCCACTCCGCCGGGAAGAGCGTTGCTGCCGGAAAATGTCACGCTGCCGGCTCCTGATTTCACGAGCGAGCCGGTGCCGGTCATCGTGCCGGTATAGATGCCGCTGGTGGCCTGATCGAACGTGACGGCGGCGTTGTTGGTGATCGCGCCTTGGAGGCTCGACGTCGTGCCGATGAGCCGGCCGGCGGAAACGAGCGTGCCGCCGGAGTGGCTGGTGGTGCCCGAGAGCGTGAGTGTGCCGCTGGCCAGCTTGGTGAGTGAACCTGTGCCACTGATCGCGTTGGGGGCGGTGAGCGCATCGGAACGATTGAAGACGAGCGCCGCATTGTTGACGACGGCGCCGGAGCCGAGCGTGCCTTCCGTTCCTCCGCCGCCGATCTGCAGCGTGCCCGACGAGATCGTCGTCGTGCCCGCGTAGGTGTTGGCGGCAGTGAGCGTGAGGACGCTGCCGCCCTGTTTGACGAGGTTGCCCGTGCCGGTGATCGCGTCGCCGAAGGTGACCGCGTCGGACCGGTTGAAGGTGAGCGTGGCGTTGTTCGTCACCGTGCCCGGGCCGAGTGCGCCGGTTGTGCCGCTAGTGCCCACCTGCAGCGTGCCGGCCGAGATGGTGGTGCCGCCGGAATAGGTGTTGGACGCGGTGAGGATCAGCGTGCCGGCGCTGTTGAACGTGAGCCGGCCGGTGCCCGTGATCGCGGTGCTCTGCGTGGCGAACAGGTTCGCGATGGTGTAGGTGAGCGCAACGTTGTTGTATTCGCCGCTCCCAATCAGGTTGTGAAGTTGATAGGTCTGGCTGTTGACGGTGATGACACTGGGGCCAGTTATCACGTTGAACAGATTCGTGTTGCTCAGATACCGAAAGATCGCCGCACCGTTGCCGCCGTTGCCGCCGTTGCCGCCATAGGCGCCACCACCGCCACCGCCGACACCGGCTGTGCCGGCCGTTCCAGCACCGCTCGAGGCCCCGGCGCCGCCGCCGCTCGAGGCCGATCCGCCCCCCTGGCTGCCACCGCCACCGCCGCCGCTGCCATACGTCACGCTCGCACCCGTGATCGTCGAGACGACGCCCGCTCCACCGGCACCGCCGCGGCCGGCGCCTGCGGCGTTGGCATTCGTCCCCGACGAGCCTGCGCCGCCGCCGCCGGCACCGGTGCCAAAGCTACTGAACGCGCCGCCTGTGCCCCCCGCGAACCCCTGGCCGGTCGTGCCCGCTGCTCCGGCTTTGTTGCTGCCGTCAGTGACTCCGCCGCCACCCGAGCCTCCCGATTTGGCAGTCTGCCCCAAGCCCGAGCCGGCGCCGGCTCCGCCGCCGATCGCCGTGAGGCCGAGCAGTATGACATTGCCCCCATTTGCAGCCGCAGCTCCGTTATTGACGCCACCCGAGCCGCCCGAATTGTTTTGATAGAAGGGATTGGAAAACGTCTGCGGTAGCCGGCCCAGCGTGCCGGTCAGCACACCCCCGCCCCCGCCGCCGCCGCCCGGAATGCCAGCGCCTCCGCCGCCGCCGCCGCCGACGATGAGGTATTCGATGCCGAGGGTGAGATTGACACTGAGACCCGTGCCCGTGGCGAGGGCTCCCGCATTGTTCCACGAAAAGGCCGAGCCGCCGTTGCCCGCATAGAGGGTGCTTGTCTGGCCGTGGGCCAGTGGCGCGGCGACACCGGCGGCGACGACCACGATGACGAGCAGGATGCGGAGGCGGTGCACGGCGGAGATTCCTTACCGCCAAAATCTAACCTCCCATGGGGGGTTTTCCGCCGAAAGAGCCCGAAAAGTGACGAAACGGGATTGGGCAGGGACGAATCGGGCGCGCCGGGCCTTCGGCATACCCAGGCGCAGGTACTGGCGAGGTGGCCGGCCGGGAACAACGGGCGAGTCCGTCGAGTGGCACAACGACAGGCTGAAGCCTGTCCTCCACCGGCATGCTGCGCACGCGACGACGCGACACGAACGTCACGAGGCCAGCGGCGATCGCCATGAGCGAGGGTTCGGGTACAGATCGAACGTGGAGCAGTCGTCGCTCGCACACCCGTCAGGCATCGACGAGTTCTTCAGCAGTGATCTGGATGTCTCGGGCAATCTGCCGCAGGAGAATCGGCGAAATATCCCGGCCTTGATGGAATGGCACGGTCGTGCATCTGCCGTCGGCGTGGCGAAACTGCTTGTGTGAACCTCGCTGTCGCACCTCCTGAAAACCAAGGGACACAAGTCGTGACACCACTTCGGAGGGCCGCAGCACGGGCAGTTTGCGTTTTGCCACCGCTCAACCCACCTGGACGGTCTGCGTGCCGACAAACTCCGATTCCAGTTCCAGCTCGCCATCTTGGAGAAGCATTTCGATGACTTCGGCAAGATTTGCGTTTAGTTCATCGATAGTCTGCCCTTGGGAATGCGCTCCGGGCAGCCCCGGAACGTATCCCACATAGAGCCCCGTTTCAGGGCACCGTTCGATAACGGCCGTAAACATTCGCATCACACACCTCCTTCATGCTCGATCCATGATACCCCGGATGGAACGTGCGAGGAGCATGCCCGCGAGGCCAATCCCAAGGATCATGAGCGTGCCCGGCTCGGGCACGGCGGTGATGGCCACGAAGTTGCTTCCGACGTAGTCGCCCGTGAAGTTGGCGAGGCCCGCCGCCGACGTGCGGTTGTAGTCGATCTCCCACTGCTGCTCGCCCACCATGAACCGCGCCCCGTCGGTGAGCACGGTTGAGCCGTAGGTGAAGAGGCCGCCGTTCCAGGCTCCCGAGTAGTTGATGAGCGCGAAGATCGTGGTGTCTTCAACGAACGGGTTCGGCGACGAGGCGAGATCGAGGAACGTCAGCAGCGTGCCGTTGGCGGGATCGAGATTCAGGTCGCCATTCACCACGAGCAGGTCGGCCGCGGTGCCGAGGGCGCCGAGGTTCGAGGAATCGACCTCATAGGCGAACGTGGCCCCGCTCGCAAAGCTGGTCGCACCGACCGAGAGCGACTCGATGCTGTTGCCGGGGGAGATCGTGCCGCCACCGGCGATGCTCACCGGGCCCGCGATGCTGCCGGAGCCGCCGAGCTCGGCTGCTGCCAACACGGCGATCGGTGAGTTGCCGAAGATGCCATTCACCGAGAGCCGGCCGGCGGCCACGCTCGTGGCGCCCGAGTAGTTGCTCGACCCTGAGAGAACGAGGTTGCCGGCGCCCGTCTTCGTGAGCGAGCCCGTGCCAGTGATGCCCGCCGTAAACGTGCCGTCGGAGGCCTGGGCGAACTCCAGCTGCGAGGCGTTCGCGATCGCCCCGGGTAGGCTCGCGGTCGTGCCCACGAGCCGGCCGGCGGCGATCGTCGTGAGGCCGGTGTAGGAGTTGGCACCCGTAAGCGTCGTCGTGCCGCTGCCAAAGTGGTAGAAACCGCCCGTCCCACTGATCGAGCCGGGGAGCGTGTAGGCGTTCGAGCGATTGATCAGCAGGGCCGCGTTGTTCGTCACGCTGCCAATGCCGATCGCCCCGGTGCTGCCGCCGTTGCCCACCTGCACGACGCCTTTTGAGATCACCGTGCCGCCGTCGTAGGTGTTTTCACCGGTAAGGGTCAGCGTGAGGCCCGAGTCCCAGGTAAAGCCGCCGGTGCCCGAGAGCGTGCCGTTGAGCTTCGGGCCGGCGAGCACACCGTCGATCGCGAACTGGCTCGTGCCGGCCGTGGAGAACGTGTGAAGCGTGTAACCGGCGGCGAGGCCCGTGCCCGAGGTGATCGTGCCACCGGTCGCCACCGGGCTGCCGGCGTAGCGGACGATCACGACGCCGCCGGCGCCGGTGCCACCTGCACCGAGATACGCTCCGCCGCCGCCACCGCCACCGCCGAAGAAAGAGCCGTTGTTGCCGTTCTTCGCGGAAGTGTTCACGCCGAGGCCACCGTTGCCGCCGCCGCCCGCGCCGCCCGCGCCGGAGAGCGTCGCGCCGCTGCCTGGGTATTCACTGCCGCCGCCACCGCCGCCGGCATAGAACACGCTCGTGCCGGTGATCGTCGAGGCGAGGCCCGTGCCGCCGTTGCCGCCGACGCTGTTGGTGCCGCCGTTGGCCCCTGTCGCGCCCGCGCCGGCACCGCCGCCGCCGGCGAGGCCGTCGTTGCCGCCCCCCTGCACCCAGCCGATGCCTCCGGCCCGCGACTGCGGCGCTCCCGCCGCACCGCCGTTGCCGCCGTTCGAGCCCCCCGCCAAGCCGCCATTCACCGCCACGCCAAACGCCGAGCTGCTGCCGCCGCTCGCTCCTGCCCCACCGCCGGCACCGACCATGATCGCGTAGTTCGTCCCCACGAGCGTCGTGGTACCGCTCGACACGCCACCGCCACCACCGCCGCCGGATGCCTGCACGGCGCCGCCGCCGCCACCGCCGCCGACGACGAGGTATTCGACGTCGAACGGGCTCGTAAACACCGCCGCCGACGGGGCACCCGTAAATTCGATCGCGTTCGCCAGAGTCACGCCGCCACCGAACTCGAGCTCGCCGCCGGCGAACCTGACCGCTCCCGTGCCGAGGGCCGTGTTGCTCGACGCGATGAGGGTGCCGGCATTGATCACCGTGCCCCCCGTGAACGAGTTCGACCCGGTGAGCGTGAGGTTGCCCGCGCCGCTCTTCACCACCACGCCGTCGCCTGAGATCACATTGGCCACGCTCACGTTGTCGCTGCGATCGAACATCAGCGCTGCCCCCAAGGCCACCGCCACGCTGCCCGCACCGAGCGAGCCGGTGGTCCCGCCGTCGCCCACGCGAAGCGTGCCCGCGGCGATCGTCGTGGCCCCGGAGAAAGTGTGGGCGGCGGTAAGCGTGAGCGTGCCCGCGCCCGTCTTCGCGAGTGAGCCCGAGCCGCTGATCACCGAGGCGAAGGTGCCCGCCGTCGGCTGGGCAAACTCCAGCTCCGCGGCATTGGCGATCGGGCCCGGCAGGCTCGCAGCCGAGCCGACCAGCCGGCCGGCCGCGATCGTGGTGAGACCAGAGTAGGTGTTGGGCCCCGTGAGGGTGACCGCACCGCTGCCGGTCTTCACGACGGCCCCTGAGCCGCTCATGGTGCCGGCGTAGGTTCCGCTCGTTGCCTGCGTGAACCGCACCGTCGCGTTGTTGGTGATCGCGCCTTGGAGGCTGTCGGTCGTGCCGACCATCGCGCCCCGCGACACGATCGTGCCGCCGGAGTAGGTGTTGGTGCCGCCGAGTGTGAGCGTGGCGTCGGAGTCCCAGGTGAATCCACCCGAGCCAGTGATCGCGCCATTGAGCGTGATGCCGGCGAGTGCGCCGTCGATCGTGAACTGGCTCGGGCCGACGGTGGAGAAGGTGTGAAGCGTGGTGCCGGCCGCGAGGCCTGAGCCTGACGTAATCACGCCGCCGGCCGCAAGCGGGCTGCCGGCGTAGCGGACGATCACGACGCCACCCGCGCCGCTGCCGCCCACTCCGGCGTAAGCACCGCCACCACCGCCGCCACCGCCAAAGAAGGAGCCGTTGCCGCCGTTCTTCGCCGCGGTGGTCACGCCGAGGCCGCCGTTGCCCCCGCCACCCACGCCGCCGGTGCCGGAGAGCGTCGCGCCGCTGCCTGTGTATTCACTGCCGCCGCCACCGCCGCCGGCATAGAAGACACTCGAGCCGGTGATCGTCGATGCCAGGCCGGCGCCGCCATTGCCGCCCACGCTGTTCGTGCCACCGTTGCTTCCAGTCGTGCCCGCACCGCCGCCACCGCCGCCGGCGAGTCCATCCAAGCCACCGCCTCGGATCCACCCAGTGCCGCCCACGAGCAATTGCGGTGCGCCCGACGTACCGCCGTTGCCGCCGCCGTTCACGCCCGCAGCGCCGCCGGTTGCCGTCACGCCGAATCCAGAGCTGCTTCCGCCGCTCGTGTTGCCAGCCCCGCCGCTGCCGACCGTGATCGTAAAGCCGGTTCCCTGCAGAGTGGTCGCTCCGGCCTGCACACCACCGCCACCACCGCCGCCGGCGCTGAACTGGCCGCCGCCGCCACCGCCGCCGACGATCAGATACTCAACGGCGACGTTGCCACCAGTGAAGGTAGTCGCGGCCGCGGAGCCGGTGAGCACGACCAAATTCGCGGCCGTGAACCGGGTGCCGAAGTCGATGGCGGCATTGCCGACCGACAGCGATCCGGAGCCAAGCGCCGCAGCAGTCGGCAGCGAGAGCGTGCCGCCGGTCACGATCGCCCCCCCGGTCCACGCGGCATTGCTGCCGCTGAAGAGCAGCCGGCCAGCCGTTGATTTGGTGAGCGGGGTGTTGCCCGAGAGCACGGCGGCAATGGTGCCACTCTCGACGGCGAGGGATGTCGGGGTGAGCGTGCCGTTGCCAATCAGGCCGCTGGTGAGCGTGACGCCGCCGACTGTAGCCGTGGATCCACCGAGGTCGAGCGTGCCGCCGGTCAGTTCGACGGACCCTGACGAGGGCAGGCTGCCGCCGGAGCCGAGGGCGAGCGTGCCCTGCGTGATCCGAGTTCCCCCTGAGTGCGTGTTGGCCGCGGTGAGCGTGACCGTGCCAGATCCCGACTTGGCAAGGACCCCGTTGCCACTGAGCGCGGCCGACACCGCGCCATTCGAAAGGGCGAAGGAAGTGCCGCTGAGGCTGCCGTTGCCGATCGTGCCGTTGGTGAGCGTGACGAGGCCGGCGGTCTGTGAAAAGCCATTGAGGTTGAGGCTGCCACCGCTCACCGAGATTGCGTTGCCCGATGCGAGCCGATTCGCAGCACCGAATCGCAGTGTCCCAGACGCAATCGTCGTGGGGCCGGTGTAGGTGTTGGCTGCCGAGAGCGTGAGCGTGCCCGGGCCGTTGTACGTGAGGCCACTGGTGCCGGAGATCGTGCCGGTGATCGTGGCGCCCAAGCGACTGTTTAGATTGAGTGACGAAAGGTCGAAGTTCGAGTTGCCGGTGGAGGTGAACGTGTGGAGCGTGGAACCGGCGGCTGAACCGCTACCAGACGTGACCGTGCCGCCGACGGCTCCGATCGACGAGCCCGAATAACGGAGGATCACAATCCCGCTGGAACCGGCGCCGCCAGCGCCAGAGAAGCCACCTCCACCACCGCCTCCGCCACCGAAAAAGCTCGCGTTGCTGCCGCCACTCGCGCCGGTGATGCCTCGTCCGCCATTGCCACCGCCGCCGCTGCCTCCTGCGCCCGCGTTTGCCCCGCCCGCCAGATATTCGTTGCCGCCGCCACCGCCGCCGGCGTAGGTGACGCTCGAGCCTGTGATCGTCGAGGCCAGGCCGTTCCCGCCGGCACCGCCTATGCTATTCGTGCCGCCGTTGCTGCCAGCACTGCCAGCGCCGCCGCCACCGCCGCCGGAGGCGCCGTCGCCCCCGCTGTTCACCCAGCCAGTGCCGCCTGAACTCGATTGCGGTGAACCCGAGGCGCCTCCGTTTCGCTGCGTGCCCAACCCGCCGCCCGCCGAGGCACCGAGCGCTAAACTGTTTCCACCATTGCTGCCGCGGCCAGAGGAGCCCGTGCCGCCGCCGCCGCCAGTGCCGACCGTGATCGTGTAGCTCGTCGCCGACACGGTGGTGGTGCCCGTCGTGACGCCGCCGCCCCCGCCGCCACCGGCTGAGTTTGACCCGCCCCCGCCGCCGCCGCCCACGACGAGATAGTCCACAAAGAACCCCATGTTGAGCGTGAGCCCTGCCGATCCCGTTGTGTAGGCGGTCGAGATCGTGGCCGTGCCGCTCGTGGCGTCGAGCGTGGCTGTCGTCTGGGCATGGGCTGTCGGCGAGGCGACGCTCGCGGCGACCAACAAGATGGCAAGCAGGATGCGGAGGCGATGCATGGCGGACATTCCTTACCGCCGAAATCTAGCCTGCCGTGGGCGGTTTTCCCTCGAAAGGGCCGGAAAAGTGATGAATCGGGATTGGGCAGGGACGAATCGGGCGCGCCGGGCCTCCGGCATACCCAGGCGCAGGTACTGGCGGGGCGGACGCCCGGCAGCAACGGACGAGCCGGACTTGATCAGGGGCGGATCGACACGCCGAGGGCTTCCCCGAGCCGGACCCAGTCGTGGTGGCCGGACTCGACAATCCAGCGAAGAACGCTCATGTCGATGTCCTCGTATTGATGGACCGCAACGTTGCGAAACCCGACCATGCCGCACAAGGCTGAAGCCAGCGGGCCGCCAATCAGCCCTGCTCGTTCAAGCAGAATGAACGCATCGGCCGTGCTCTGCGGAACACCGAGGTGGCGATCGGCGACTACATGCATCGCCATATCGATCGTCGCTTGGCAGGCCCGTTCGATGTTGAGGGTCAAAGCATCGATGTGCGTGAAGTCGTCCAGCCGCGGGCACGCCCTCGCTTCCTCAAGCATCCGCCGCACACACCGCTCGATGATCGCTGCCTTGTTGAGCAGGATGTCGTCAGGCGGCATAGGCACGGAGCACCTCCCGACGCGCCTCCTGGAGCGACGCATACATGGACAACGCCAGCATCGCAAACCGAGACGTCACGGCCCGGTCCCGTTCGAAAAGCATTCGTCCTGTCGTCACCGCCTCCTTCGCGTAGACGACATTTGCCGTGGAAAGAACGCCGAGGTCTACAGGGCGACCGAAGGCCCGAGCCAACTCCGCGGTCAGCGAGAGCCTGGTCTCGATGGCAAGCCCGGCACGGCAGTTCGGCAAGATCGCCACGTCTACGTCGCTCTCCCTCCGAAGCCGGCCAGTTGCGGCCGATCCGAGCAGATATGCCGCCTGGACGGCATCGCACCGCTGCAACGCGGCGATCGCAGCAGTCATTCGCTGTTCGTCCATCGTGGGGGAATGCATGGTGCCTGCGTGCTCGAAGGCCAGATTTGTTGGAGAGGGGTCACATTCTACCACCGGGGGCGGCGCGCGGCCCACGCGGCGAGGCAGCCCTTGGCTTTATCGCAACCTGTCACGTTTGCGGTCATTCTGGGAGACGTGCCGGAACCGTGTGGATTCGGAGCGAGCATTGTCTGCCTGGTACAAGATCGCGTCGAAGGCTGAATGGGCGAACTTTGCCGGACTCAAGCAGACGTTTGGCTCGGCGGACCAGGTGGGCAACTGTGTGGTCTTTGATATCGGCAACAACCGCTACCGTCTGATCGGCCAAGTGTTCTCTCCATACAAGCTCTACGTCTTGCGAGTCATGGATCACGAGGAGTACGACAGGGTTCCGTGGGCAAGCCGGTGCGGATGCCATAGCCCGCCGCCTAAGAGGTGCACTCCTCGCACCAAGCGGCCGGGCGCTGTGCGAAGGCGAAGGAGGTGAACGATGCTCGTCAAAAAACAGCAGTCAGCGATGCCCGACTCCTACTTCGAGTTGGTGAAACAGTTCCCGTTGACTCATGTCCGTTCTCGCAAGCATTTGCGGCAGGCGATAGCGTTGGTGGATGAGTTGCTCCAGAATCACCTTGATCGCGGAGCCCAGGAATATCTTGACGCCCTGAGCGATCTGATTGCGACCTACGAGGATGAGCACACGCCTATCCCAGACGCGTCGGAATCAGATGTACTGCGGGAACTCATGCGGTCGAGCGGTTACAAGCAGACGGCGCTTTCAAAAGCAGTGGGTATTGCGCAGTCAACACTCTCGGCGATCCTGACCGGCGAACGTGAGATGACCAAAAGCCACATGGTTGCTCTCGCCAAGTTCTTCAATGTCCCGCCGTCAGTCTTCTTGCCGTCGTGACCCCAGGGCTTGGACCTCGATGGTCGGCTTTCACCCGCGGCGGCGGGCCAGGAGCAGGCCGGCGAGGCCGATGCCGAGCAGGACAAACGTGCCCGGCTCGGGCACGGCGGTGATGGCGACGAAGCTGCTGTTCGGCACATAGTCGCCCGTGAAGTTGGCGAGGCCCGTGGGCGACGTGCGGTTGTAGTCGATCTCCCACTGTTGCTCTCCGACCATGAACCGCTCGCCGTCGGCGAGGACGTTTGCTCCGTAGGTGAAGAGGCCGCCGTTCACCAGGAGCGGGTCGGCGCTCCCTGCAGCCTGCCGAGACTACGATCCGCCTCGTGCTTCGTCGATGAGCGGATCGAGCCCTCGGAGCCGCCAAGTACGGCAGATCTCGCGGATCGCGGCCGTGTCGGCATCGGGGTTGCGAGACAGCAGTTCCACGATGTCGGCGCGGGACTTCGTGCCGCCGGCATAGAGTTTGAGTGCGACGAGGTGGGGAAGCGGCACGATTCGCAGGTGGCTGCCGGGCCGGATGACGGTGTCGGCCGCCGCGATTCCGCCGTCGATGACGGCCGGAAACCGGCCACCGTAGTTCACAATCTGAACGAGACCGAAAGGGCCGCGAACATCGACGACGCCGCCGAGTGGATCTTCGCCGTCCGGCTCCCGAAGTTCGACGTCGTACCCTCCCGTTCGCAATGAGTCAGCGACACGGTTGAGCGTGTCGAGATCGGTATTCACGCCGAGATCGAGGTCTTCCGTGAACCGCACGTAGCCGTGAGCCGCGAGGGCGACCGCCCCGATCACCACGGCCCCCACGCCTCGCGATTGAAGCACGGCGGCGATCTCTTCGGCGGCCTGAATCAGCGCATCGGGATCGGTCATGGATCACACCTTGCGGGGCGCTGGCTGCAACGCTGCGAATCGCGAAGCCATTCCCAAGGCGGCCTTGACCCGCTCCTCGACGGTCATGCGACGGACACGGTCGATCTCGGCCTGGCGCGAAGCAGCGTGGCTCACACTGGGCCGCAGTCGTGGAAAAACTCGTTCGTCACCCATATCACCATCTTACTCCGCCGAAGCTGCGGCTGGACGGTCTACGGCCGGGGCGACGCCTTTCGCTCCGGCTTACCTCACGGACCGCCCCCATCCTCTCCCACGAGCACTGCTCCAGAACCCGAGAAGATAGTCCCTATTGGGAGGTGGGATGGGGCGGCGGGCCAGGAGCAGGCCGGCGGATGACACGGGCCTTCGGCGTACCCAGGCGCAGGTACTGGCGGGGTCACCCTCTCGCGACCCCGTTACCCATCACGGGCAATTTCAAGTCGGCCGGCTAAAGCCTTCATGACGAGCAGGTCTTCGACGCTGACCACCGGGATCGACGCCTGCCCAACCATGACCGGGGTCGCCCGGCTGACCGCATCCCGCTCGAATCCTGACATGCCGAGCGCCACATCGACACGAACACCTGTGGTGCGGTGACGCAGCGGCAGAATGAATGCGCTGGTGACAAGCTCTTCCACTCCGGCGAAGAGCGGCATGAAGGGCGTGGACGCAAGGTCCTTCGCCAGCCGGAGGCCGGCATCCACGTCGGCCTGAATCACCAGATCGACATCGACCGTCATCCGCGGGAGGCCGCGCAACGAAACGGCCAAACCGCCGATGACGGCACCGCGGATACCGCGGTCGTTGAGCATCCCGACCGCATCAACGAGCGTCGGCCACAGGCGTGCGTCCACCGCGTGTCTCCTGTGGCCCGTGAAGTGCCAGCACGAATCGCTTCCGTTCGGCAAGCGTTCGTTGCCAGGCACAATCGTCGATGAGAGCCCAGTCGGCGGCCCGTTCGTGAGCCTGCCGAACTGATGCGTAGAGGTCCTCGACAATTGCCGCCCGTTCGGTTGCCGACAGCCCTCGACACCACTCGGCATCGCTCGCGCGAATCTTCTGCCCAAACTGCGACTCGAAAATCGCCCATCGGTCTGTCATCACTGCAACATACCCTGCCGGGGTGCGCGGCGACGGGTGGCCCAGGCGGCGAGGCCCGCGGCCGACGTGCGGTTGTAGTCGATCTCCCACTGCTGGGTGCCCACGAGAAACTGGCTGCCATCGGCGAGCACGGTTGAGCCATCGGTGAAGAGGCCGCCGTTCCAGACACCCGAGTTTTTTCCCTACCCGACGGGGGGCCCAGACGAAGGTCGGTCCGAGCGGCGCGGACAGACGTCAGCCGCAGGCCGATGCCAGGTCGGCGACGAATCGCTCGACCTTCGGGAGCGTCGCGCTCTTTTCCTGCGCCGCCGACTCGGCGACGAGGCGCACGAGCGCCGAGCCCACGATCACGCCGTCGGCGATCGCCGCCACGGCACGCACCTGCTCCGGGCTCGAGATCCCGAAGCCAACAATGATCGGCACGCTCGTCTTCGTGCGCAGCCACTCGATCCGGTCGAGCAATCCCGGCGGAAGCTCCGTGCGGGCGCCGGTCACGCCCGCCACCGACACGCAGTAGAGAAACCCCGTCGATTTTCGCGCGATCGCCTCGGCTCGCTCGGGCGGCGTGGTCGGCGTGACGAGCCGCACGAGCGCGAGCCCGGCTGCGCGGCAGGCTGCATCGAGCTCGTCGCTCTCCTCGAGCGGCAGATCGGGCACGACGAAGCCGGCGAGGCCGGCGGCCTTGGCATCGGCCACGAAGCGATCGATGCCGCGGCGGAAGATGAGCGAATAGCTCGCCATCGCGAGGATCGGCATCGTCACCTTCGCCGACGCCTGCTTCGCGATCGCAAACACGTTTTCGAGCGTGATGCCCGATCCAAGTGCGCGGGTGTATGACGCCTGGATCACGGGCCCGTCGGCGATCGGGTCGCTGTAGGGCACGCCGAGTTCACACAGCGTCGCCCCGGCCCGATCGACCGCTTCGAGCACGGCCACGCTCGTCGCCACGTCGGGATCGCCGGCGGTTACGAACGGCGCGAGCGCCTTGCGACCGGCGGCCCGGGCAGCGGCGAACGCGGCCTCCAGCTTCGCGATCGGTTTCCCAGCCTGCGTGACGGCCGTCATGGGGAGCCCCCGCTGCCATCGGCGGCGAGGCCGCGCAGGCGGGCGATTTCGGCGGCGTCTTTGTCGCCCCGCCCGGAAAGGCAGACGACGAGGATCTCGCTCGGCGGCCGCTTGGCCGCCTCCCGGGCCGCCCACGCGAGCGCATGCGAGGTCTCGAGCGCCGGCAGCACGCCTTCGCGCTGGGCGACGAGGTCGAAGGCGTCGAGCGCCTCGCCGTCGGTCACGCTCGTGTATTCGACGCGGCCCGTGTCGTGCCAATACGCATGCTCGGGGCCGACGCCCGGATAGTCGAGGCCTGCCGAGACGGAGTGCACGTCGGCCGTCTGCCCATCGAGATCTTGGAGCACGTAGCTCAAGGAGCCGTGGAGGATGCCGGGGCTGCCGTAGCTCAGGCTCGCCGCATGATCCCCGGCTTTGCCAGAGCGGCCGCCCGCCTCCACGCCCACGAGCCGCACCTCACGGTGATCGACGAACGGATAAAACATGCCGGCCGCATTGCTGCCGCCGCCGACGCAGGCCACGACCATGTCGGGCAGCCGGCCGAACTGCCGGCGGCACTGCTCGACCGTCTCGCGGCCGATCACGCTCTGGAAATCGCGCACGATCCGCGGGAACGGATGCGGGCCGACCACCGAGCCGATGATGTAGTGCGTGGTCTCGACGGAGCCCATCCAATCGCGCATCGCCTCGTTGATCGCATCCCGGAGCGTGCGCGACCCGCTCTCGACGGGCCGCACCTCGGCCCCCATGAACCGCATGTTGCGCACGTTGGGCGCCTGCCGGCGGACGTCCTCGGCGCCCATGTAGACGACGCAGTCGAGGCCAAACCGGGCACAGGCCGTGGCCGTGGCCACGCCGTGCTGACCGGCGCCGGTCTCGGCGATGATCCGCCGCTTGCCCATCCGGATCGCGAGCAGCCCCTGGCCGAGCGTATTGTTGATCTTGTGGGCGCCGGTGTGGCTCAGATCCTCGCGCTTGAAATAGATCTGGGCGCCGCCGGCGTATTCCGTGAGCCGCTTCGCGAAGAGCAGGGGAGTCGGGCGGCCCACGAAGGCTGAGAGCAGGCCGTCGAGTTCGGCATGAAACGCGGGGTCGGCCTGGGCCAGGGCATACTCCCGCTCGAGCTGCTCGAGCGCGGCGGAGAGCGTCTCGGGCACGTAGCGGCCGCCAAACCGCCCGAATCGGCCGAGGGCATCGGGGACGCTGGAGAGCGCAGGTGCGGCTGGCATCGGGCGAATCCTCAGCTGGTGGGCTCGAACGTCTGTCTGGCCGGAGAAGTGCAAAACCGAACGCCAGGATTGTAGCCTGACGCTTCCCAGCCACCATCCGGACCCCGCGTGATGCCCGAACTGCCCGAAGTCGAGACGATGCGCCGCGGGATCGCCGGCGTGGTCGGGGCGCGAATCATCGCGGCGGATTTTCCGCGCAGCCGGGTGCGGCCGCTCTCGATCCAGCCCCGACCAGCCGCGCTCGGCCCACGGCTGGCGGGTCGCACGATCACCGCCGTGGAACGCCGCGGCAAGCGGATCGTGCTCGAACTCGCCGGCACCGCCTCGTCCGATACCCGGTGGCTCGTGATCGAGCCCCGCATGACCGGGCTGATGCTCGTCGTAGAGTCGCCGTCGCCGGAGCACGTGCGGCTCATGCTGCATCTCGAACCATCGGGCCGCCGCAAGGGACCGACCCGTTTGTTGTTTTGGGATCGGCGCGGCCTGGGCACGATCCGGCTCCACGACGAGGCCGGGCTCGAAGCGGCGTGCGGCTCCGCGAAGCTCGGCCCCGATGGGCTCGACGTGACGGGCGAGAATCTCGCGTCGCATTTGCAGACCTCGCGCCGTGCCGTGAAGGTGGCGCTGCTCGACCAGCGGGCCGTCGCCGGCATCGGCAACATCTATGCCGCGGAGATCCTCTGTCGCGTGGGCATCGATCCGCGGACGCCGTGCCGCCGGCTGGCTCAGGGCGCCTGGGAGCGGATCGCAACGGCCACGCGGAGTGTGCTCGCCGAGGCGGTGCGGTTCGAAGGCTCGTCGATCGGCGACGAAACCTACCGCACGGCCGACAACCGAGCGGGTCGATTCCAGCACGAACACCGCGTGTACGGTCGGGAAGGGGAGCCGTGCGTTGCCTGCGGCACGTCGATCATCCGCATCGTGCAGGCCCAGCGGGCCACGTTTTTCTGCCCGGCATGCCAACGCCGGCCTGGCGCGAGGCGAACGAAGCGTGGCGAGGCCCGGCGGAATGGCGTAGTCTGAACGTGGCTCGCATCTCCCTCCCGCCGGAGAATCTTCCATGCTTCATCGTCCCACCCGCTTGACGAGGCGACGCCTTCTGGCCGCAGCCACCGCGGCCGGGCCCGTGCTGGCGTGCAGAGGCATGCGGCCCGCCCGTGGCGCCGAGCCAGCCGCCTCGGCGGAGACGCTCGCCCAGGCGCTGCATGCCTCGCTCACACCGGCCCAGCGCGAGGCCGTGTGCTTTCCGTGGGACTACCATCATCCGAAGTTCGGTCTTCTGCGCACTCGCGTCGCCAACAACTGGAACGCCACCAAGCCCGCAGTGAAGAGCGACTTTTTCACGGCCAACCAGCAACGGATCGTGCGCGACATTTTCGAGCAGCTGATCTCGCCCGACTGGCTCTCCCGATTCGACAAGCAGCTCGAGGACGACACCGGCGGCTTCGGCCACGACCAGTCGATCGCGCTGATTGGCGAGCC
>JAIXPT010000074.1 GCA_027486095.1 Planctomycetaceae bacterium
CCGTTGAGACGGCGTATGTGACCAGCGCAGGCATGGATGCCGGAGCGCAGGCACATCCGAGTGAGCCGAAGCCTGGAGGGCGGAGGCGAACGTCCGGCGAGACGGTACGGGGTAACCCCGAGCCGGCTTGGGCGCGTTCACACGTACGAGGCATGGACAGGCGAGACGCCCGTCCTACGACACGATGGCGTCGATGCCGTGGAAGGAGTCGGGGTAGGCGAGCGTGAGCGGGATGTCGTGGAACAGGAGCGATGGATCGACGCGCTTGTCGGCACCGCGGGTGCGCTCGGCGGAGGTGTCGAACGTGGGCGGCGGGCTGCCTGAACGGGCGGCGAGGTGGGCGTACCAGTCGCGGCGCCGCACCGGCACGCCGTCGGAGACGACGTACAGGCGGCGGGCGTGGGCCGCCGCGGCCACGGCCACGACGATGCGGGCGGCGTCGTCGGCGTGGATGAGATTGAGCCAGCTGTCGGGGTCGGCGGCGATCGGGAGGCCGGCCTTCAAGTCGTCGAGCCGCGGGAGCCTGCCGGGGCCGTAGAGGCCCGCGAAGCGCAACACGGTGCCGCGGTCGCCGGTGCGGGCGTGAAGCAGCGATTCGGCTTCGAGGAGCACGCGGCCGGCCTCGCGCGTGGGGTGAGCGGGCGTCGTTTCGTTCACCACGCTGCCGTCTTCGGTGCCCCACACGCCGGTGGAGCTCGAGAGCACGGCGCGCACATCGCCAGGCAGCCCGTCGAGCACGCGGCCGAGGCCGCCGACGTGCACGTCGCGATACGAGGCGCCGGCGGTGCGATCGAAGCCGACCGCCCAGAAGAGCGTGTCTACGGCGGGCAGCGGGCCCAGGCCGCCGGGCGAGATGACATCGCCGATGAGCGGGTCGAGCCCTGCGGCGGCGAGCGTGCGCGCACGCTCCGTGGATCTCGTGACGGCATGCACGCGGGCGCCTTGGTCGCGCCAGTTCCGGGCCACGCGCAGGCCGAGATAGCCGCAGCCGACCACGAGTTTGCCACCGGTGACGGTCATCCCTCGAGCGCTCCGGGGCGGGCAGGTGCGGAGCCTGTGGCCACCGCTTCCATCCACGCCGTGAGGAGAATCTGGGCGGCGATCGAATCGGTGCGGGCCTTCTTCTTGCCGCGCGAGAGGCCGAGGCCGGCGAGCTTGCCGGCGGCTTCGACCGACGTGTAGCGCTCGTCGTGGAAGGTGAGCGGAAGGCCGGTGGCGGAAGCGAGCCATGCGCCGAACCGCTCCACCTCCACCGACATCCGGCTGGCGCTCCCGTCGGCGTGCACGGGCAGGCCAACCACGAAGCCCACGATCTCCTCGACGGCCGAGAGTTTCCGGAAGAATGCGGCTTCGGCCACCTCGTCGCCGGTCGGCACATGAAAGGGCAGGGGGCTGGCGATGATTCTCTGGGCGTCGCAGATCGCGATCCCGATCCGCTTGCGGCCGTAGTCGATGCCAGCCACGCGGCCGGCGGGGATCACCGCAGCCCGGTCACTCATCGGCATCCCTGCCGGCAGCGGCTGCGAAGCGGCCGGTTTTCAGAAACGTGACCGTCGCCTGCTGCACCGCGTCGTTTTTCATCATGGCGGCATGGCTCACGGGCAGCAGCAGAAAATCGCGGGCGCCATCGAGCTTCGTCTCGGCCACCCGCACCACCGCGTCGTCGTCTCCCGTGAGCAGCGTGCTGTAGCCGCGGTCGTCTCCCTTGCCGCCGGCCACGATGCCGAATTCACACGGCGGCACCGCGAGCGACTTGGCGATCTCGGGCCAATGGAGCACGAGATCCTTGGCGGCCCCGTGCGCGAGCTTCGAGAGCAGCCACACATTGGCCGTCATCCGCGCGAGATCCGAGCCTTGGTTCGGCGCGCCGAGCATCACCATCCGATGGACGCGGGCGAGCTCCGCGGCCGGGGCCTGGTGCATCCAGCGGCGCACGACGATGTTGCCCAGGCTGTGGCCGACGAAGCTGAGGCGCGTGGCCTCCGGAAGGCCGGCGACGACGCGGCCGAGCGACGCGCCGTGGCCGTCGATGCCGGTCCGCGGGCTCGCATATCCGACGGTGAGCACGGTGGCGTCGAGCTGCCGGCGCAGATATTTGACGAGCGGCTGCATCGAGGCCCGGTTTTCCCCGAGCCCGTGCAACACGAGCACGGCCTCGCCCGTGAGCGGCGGGATCGTGCCGGCGGCCTCCAGCTGCGTGAACGCACCGCGGCACTCGGCTGCGGATCCCGCGTGCACGCATGCTTCCTGCGGATCGAGAATCCGCCAGTCGTCGGTGCCGGGGCACCGCTGCAGCCGCCAGTCGTGCCGCACGAGTTCGTCGGACCACGCCAGGCCGTCGGCGGCGAGCGTGAGTTTCGTGAGCCAGGCGGCATCAGGGGCCGCCGCCGATACGTTGGCTACCGGCGCAGGGGCCGCCGCCGGCGCAGGCTCGGCTGCCTCTGCCACTGTGGCCAGGAGGCCCAGGAGGCACGCCGCTACAAAAAATCGGTCCACCCGCGTTTCTCCAGTTCGGCCACCACCTTTCGCACGGCTTCTTCGTGGCCGCGGTCGGCCACGAGCGTGGCGTCGGGGGTGTGCACTACCAGCATATCCTCGAGGCCCATCGTGACGACGAGGTGATCGGGGCCGGAATGCACGATCGTGCGGACAGAGTCGATTCCCAGGTGTCGGCCCACGATCGTGTTGCCCTCGGCATCGGCCCCCCGCTGTCGGGCCACGGCCGACCAGCCGCCGAGGTCGTCCCACTGGAAGGGCGCCTCGACGACGACCACGTCGGTGGCCTGCTCGAGCACGGCATAATCGATCGAAATTCCCTTGATCGCGGCAAACTCGCGGTCGAACACCGCCTCGCGATCGGGGGTGTCCCAGGCGGCGACGATCGCCCGGAGGCGGGCCAGGCACTCCGGCTGCCGCGCGGCGAGGGCCTCGAGGATCGTGGCCGCCTTCCACACGAAGATGCCGGCATTCCAGAGAAAGTTGCCCGCGGCGAGATACTCCCGGGCCACGCTCGCCGGAGGCTTCTCCTTGAACCGGGCCACAGCGTGGGCCGGCGCGGCGCCATGGGGCTTGGCAAGCGGCGCGCCCTGCTGGATGTAGCCGAAGCTTTCGGCCGGATAGGTCGGCTTGATGCCGAACGTCACGAGCCGCCCCGGCGCCTCGGCGACGAGCGCCGCCGCCTGCTCGATCGCCGCGCGAAACTTTTCGACCGGTGCGATCACGTGGTCGGAGGGCATCACGGCCATCGTCGCGTCGGGATCGTGCCGCGACACGAGCAGGGCCGCGAGCCCGACGCAGGGCGCCGTGTCGCGCTTGCACGGCTCGCCGACGAGCCCCGCCTCCGGCACCTGCGGCAGCTGCCGGCGCACCGCGGGCAGCAGCCGCTGCGACGTGACGACGAGCACCCGCTCCGGCGGCACGAGCCCTGTGAGCCGGGCGACCGTGTCTTCGAGCAGTGTCTTTTCGCCGGCCAGCGGCAGCAATTGCTTCGGCAGCCCCGCCCGGCTTGCGGGCCAGAACCGCGTGCCCGATCCCCCGGCCATCACGATCGCATGCAACATGGGTGAATTCCTTTCGGGCGTAATGTAGCGAATGCTCTGAACCTCGGAGGACAGGCTACAGCCCGCTTTACGCCCATTGTGCCCAACCCGGCGTCGGAGCCGGCGGCACGCTGCTCGACGCCCGAGGTCGATCGCTCGTCCCTTCTCAACTGTGGTGGTGCGCTCGGTGTAAGCCGCGTATCTGCCCGTCGGCTCTTCCGCATCGCACCGACCGTCTCCGCCGCCTCCCCGTTTCCATTTGAGGAGGCTCGGGGTTACCCCTGCCGTTGAGCCGGCGTATGTGACCAGCGCAGGCATGGATGCCGGAGCGCAGGCACATCCGAGCGAGCGGAGGCCAGGATGGCCGCAGTGAGCGTCCGGCGAGACGGTACGGGGTAACCTCGAGCCGGCACCGACCACCCGACGACCGCTGCTCACGCTGCGCTCACAGAACGCGGCACCGCCGAAAAGCGGCATCCCCTCGCGACGCCGGCTCGGCTACCATCTCGATCGATCGCTCCCGTCCACGAGCCATGGAGGTGCCATGAGGGATGCCCGGCCGAAGCTGTTCGTGCTCGACACGAACGTGATCCTGCACGATTCCGGTTGCATCCGTAATTTCGAGGAGAACGACGTCGCGATCCCGATCACGGTGCTCGAGGAACTCGACCAGTTCAAGCGCGGCAACGAAGATCTGAACTTCCAGGC
>JAIXPT010000217.1 GCA_027486095.1 Planctomycetaceae bacterium
GACGAGGTCGCGGAGCGTCGCTTCGTCGCGGCCCATTGCCTGCACGTGGTAGCGAAAGCGGTCGCGGAGCCGGGCGATCGGGGCCGGCGCGGGCCCGAGCACGCGGAGCGCGGGCGGATCTGCGACGCCGGCCGGAGCTGCCGCTTCGTTTCGCAGCCGCGCGGCGATGTGCTCCGCCCAGTCGGCTGCGGCCTGTTCGTCGATGCTGCGCACCACGATGCGCACGATGTGGCCGAAGGGAGGATAGAGCAAAGCCTCGCGCAGGGGCAGTTCGCTGCGCACGAAGGCCTCGTAATCGTGCCGGCCCGCGGCGATGATCGCCGGGTGGTCGGGGGTGCTCGTCTGCACCACGACGCGGCCGCCCTGCGGCCCCCGGCCGCTGCGGCCGGCGACCTGCGTGACGAGTTGGCAGGTGCGTTCGGCGGCACGGAAATCGGCCAGATGCAGGGCGGCGTCGGCGTTCACGACGCCCACGAGCATCACGCTCGGAAAGTCGAGCCCCTTGGCGATCATCTGTGTGCCCACGAGGATGTCGATCTCGCGGGCCCGAAAGGCGTCGAGCGTGCGTTCGTGGCTGCCGCGGGTGCGCATCGTGTCGGTGTCCATGCGGGCCACGCAGGCGCCGGGGAAGAGCCTGCGGATCTCCTCTTCGAGCCGCTGCGTGCCGGTGCCGCGCTGGGCGGGGTGCGGGGCGCCGCAGGCTTCGCACTCGTGAGCGAGCCGCGTGACGAGGCCGCAGCCGTGGCAAATGCCGCGATTGCCGGGGCGGTGCACCGTGAGCGCGAGATCGCACTGCGGGCAACGCACGGTGTGGCCGCAGCCGCGGCATTGCACGTGCGTGGCGAAGCCGCGCCGGTTCAGAAGCAGCATCACCTGCCCTCCGGCATCGAGCGCCCATTTCATGCCGGCGGCCAGCCGGGGGCTCACGCTGCCCCGCGCGCGGCTCGACGGGTCACGGAGATCGACCGTGATCACGGCGGGCAGGTGCGATCCACCCACACGCTCAGGCAGGCGGCACATCGTCCACTCGCCGGCCAGGCAGCGGGCGAACGTCTCGAGCGAGGGCGTCGCCGAGCCGAGCACGAGCGGCACGCCCTCGGCCCGCGCGATCCACTCGGCCACGTCGCGGGCGTGATACCGCGGCGCCGTCGCCTGCTTGAACGAGCTCTCGTGTTCTTCGTCGATCACGACGAGGCCGAGCCGCGGCGTGGGGGCGAAGATCGCGCTCCGCGCGCCCACGACCACGCCCACGCGGCCCCGGGCGATCTCGCGCCACTGGGCATGCCGCTCGGCCGGCGTGAGATGGCTGTGCAGCACGGCCACGCGGCCGAAGCGGGCCCGAAACCGGTCGCACGTCTGCGGCGTCAGGCTGATCTCGGGCACGAGCACGATCGCCTGTTTCCCGGCGGCGACGGTCTCTTCGACGGCCTGCAGATAGACCTCCGTCTTGCCGCTGCCCGTCACGCCGAAGAGCACGATCGTCTCGTAGCGGCCGGCCTGCATCGGCGCCCGGATAGCCTCGAGCGCCCGGGCCTGCGCCGGCGCGAGGCTTTCGGGCCGGTCGTGGACGATCCTCGGCCTGCCTCCGTCACTGGGCACCTGGTCATCGGCGACGCCCGCCACGGCCAGGAGGCCCGTCTTCACGAGCCGCGCGATCACGGCCCGGCTCGCGCCCGCCTGTGCGGCAATCGCCTCGGCCGTGGCCGGCGCGGCGGCGGCGGCGAGCACCTTGGCCTGGGCGGGGGTCGGCGTTCGTGCGGGCGTGGCGCCCGTCGCGACGAAGAGTGGAATGCCACGGCGCTTGCGAATCGCCCTCACGCCGGCGGGCAGCACGGCCTCGAGCACCTCGCCCCACCGCGCCAGCCACTTCTCGCTCATCCACTTCGTCAGTTCGAGCATCCGCGGCGAGAGCAGCGGGGCATCGTCTTCGACGCCGGCCACCGCCTTGAGCGGCTGCTGCGGCAGCTCACCGGCCCGCACGGCCACGCAGTAGGCGAGCCGCTCGCGGTTGCCCCGCCCAAGCGGCACGCGCACCCGGCGGCCCGGCTCCACCGCAGCGGCCAAAGCCTCGGGCACGAGGTAGTCGAGCGGCTTATCGACGCCGTCGGGCAGCACGACGGTGGCCACGATCCCTTGGCGCGCGTCATCTTCCACCCAGGCAGGCTGGGTTTCGAAAAGGCTGCGCTGGCCCGTAGACTCCTGCACTACGTCGATTCTCGAAGACTGAAAACTGCAATCGTGGAATTATTCCACAAAGCCCGGAGCGGAAGCGACGGGACCGACAGCTGGTTCGGGACTCAGTAGAGCATCTGTCTCTGGCAGGCGAGGACAAGCGATGCGAATCGGGATTTTTGGTGGGAGTTTCGACCCTGTGCACCTTGGGCACCTCGTCGTGGCGGAGTGCTGCCGCGAGCACGCCCGGCTCGACCGCGTGATCTTCGTGCCGACGGCGATCCAGCCGTTCAAGCAAGACCGCCAGCCAGCGGCTGGGCACCACCGGGCCGAGATGCTCGCGCTTGCGGTCGGAGGCAACGCGGCGTTCGAGATCTCGACCGTGGAACTCGATCACGGCGGCGTGAGCTACACGATCGACACGCTCGCGGCGATGCGGGACGCGTACGCCAGCGACGAGCTGCGCCTGATCCTCGGCCCCGACGCCCTCGCCGACTTCTGCGGCTGGCGGGAGCCCGCGCGGATCCTCGAATTCGCCCGCGTGATCGCCGTGCAACGCGCCGGGCTCGACGACGTGGCGGCGATCGTGCAAGCGCCACGTCTCGCAGCCCTGCTCGGCGTGGAGCGGGCTCGGGAGATCGTGGCAGAGAAGGTCGTCGTGCCCACGATCGGCATCCGCGCGAGTGATCTGCGAGCGTGCGTCGCTGAAGGCCACAGCATCCGCTACCGCACGCCTCGCGCGGTCGAGCAGTACATTGCCACGCATGGCCTGTACAAGTAGCGACAGAGCTCCAGCTCTGTCTGCACGCGAAACATCGGCGTCGTGCCGATTTTCGCTTGGCCGACTCCGTCGGCTCGAATCAACCCGGCCCTCCGGGCCTGGCGCCCCCGTAGCGACAGAGCTCCAGCTCTGTCGGATGTGGGCCACATCCGACAGGCCTGGAGGCCTGTCGCTACGGTGTCACGCGACGGCTCGGCATCCTGCCGACCGTCGCTGGGCCGACTCCGTCGGCTCGAATCAACCCGGCCCTCCGGGCCTGTCGCCCCCGTAGCGACAGAGCTCCAGCTCTGTCGGATGTGGCCCACATTCGACAGGCCTGGAGGCCTGTCGCTACATAGCGCCGAGCCGCGCGGCCAGCAGCCGGCTCATCGGCTGCGTCGCCGCACGCGGATCGGCGGCGAGCGTCTGCACGAGCACGGCGAGCTGCGCGGCGACAGGCTGCTCGAGATTCAAAAGGATCCGACGTTCCTGCCCGACCTGGCAGGCCCCGCCGGGCAATTCGCCGAGCGGCTCCTCACGGACGACGTATCCCAGGTCGATCGCCAGCTGCCGCGCCTCTGCGAAGAGCCCTAGCGTGTCGCTCATGATCCGCCGCCTACCTCGGCCCGCCGGACGGCGTGCCCAGCTCCTTCCGCCGTTGGTCCATCGCACGGCGGTATTCGACATAGCGGGCCCGTTGCTCCGGTGTGGTGGAATCGATGATTCCCTTGCGCCATTTGTTGCTCGCGTCTTGCGACGGGGCCTGCGGGGGCCCGCCGCCCGGCGCACCGCCACCGCCTGGCCCACTCCCGGGCGGCCCACCCCCGGGCGGCCCGCCGCCGGGAGGCCCGCCGCCAAACAAGCCCGCCACGCTGCTCGCGGTCTCGAAGGCTTTGCGCATCATGTCTTCCTGCTTGATCTGGCGGTCGAGCTCGGCCTGCCGCTTCGCCGGCGGTAGCGCGAAATAGGCGTCGATCCGCTGCCGCATCGCCGAGCGAAACATGCTGCCGCCGCTCCGCTCCACCTGCGGCTTGAGATGCGGCGGAAGGGCTTCGACCTTCTGCCGGATCGTGGCCATCGCCGTGACAGCGTCGGTGGCCTCGGCGAGGGTCTGCGGGCCGCCGTTGGCCGCGAACTTCTGCCGGGCCTCATCCTGCATTTTTTGGATTTCAACCACGCGCGGGTCGGTCGTAAATCTGATCCAGCCGCCAAACCAGGCGATGAGAAACGCAACCAGCGCGATCGACGCCACGACAGCCAGCCACTTTTTCACGGGGCTGGAAGGCTCGTCAGCCGCGGGCGGGAACCGTGAAGATCGGAGTGTCGCCGTCGCCATCATGCACCTCGTCGCGGTGGGTCAGAGATTTTCGACGTGGCCGTCGAAGTAGAGAAAGTTGCGGGCCCCTTCGGGCGGCGTCCAGCCATCGAATTCGTTGGTGTCGGAAATATCCGGCGCCAGAAATGCCGCAACTCCACTCAGGTGAAACGGCGCGAACTCATACAGCACCCAGAGCTTTGACGTCGCGAGGTTGCCGCCCATGCGGCGCGACGAAAGCGCCTCCTCCCGCGTCTTGCCCACAGGAGGCGTGGCGTCCTCGTTGATCAGGCGGCGGGTCGGATATTCGTAGCTCGTGCCCTCGTAAGGCAGCGATTGGTACGCTGCGACCGCCTGTTTTGCAGCCGCGTCGGTCCCCGACATGATCGCGGCGTGCGCGGTCTTCACCGCCTCGGCCGCCGTGCCCGATTTCAGGAAATACACCGTATCAGACGGGCAGCGGAATACCTCCTGACTGTTTTCCGTGAAGTCGCCGAGCGCCGACACGATGCTCGGCCGCAAAGGACGACTCAGCGGGTAGTTGAGCACCTCGAAGCTCGGCTGCTGTGCCGCCACAGGAAACCGCCCCCGTGTCTTCTTGTCGAGAAACATCTGAAACGCGATCCCGATCTGCTTGAGGTTCGACTTGCAGCTCGTGCGCCGGGCCGCCTCGCGGGCGTTTTGCACCGCCGGCAGCAGGAGCCCGACGAGCGTGCCGATGATCGCGATCACCACGAGCAGCTCCACGAGCGTGAAGGCCGCGGCAGACCGCATGGTCGCCGAGAATCGCCTCATGAATCACATCCTCCTGGTCGCCGCCATCGGCATGGTCCGCACACTTTCGCCAGCCGCTTCGGCCGCTGCTGAAATGAAACGGTCAAGGGAGCGAAAAGGTGCAACCTTGCAACCTTTATATGCCAAAGCAAGCCAGGCCGATACACCGAGAGGGCTTGAAACAGGGTCGTAAGTTGCTGCGCTGCATGGATTTCGAGGGGAGATCACCGGTGGAAAGCGTGCCCGGGCCACTGCCGTGCCGCGACGAGGCATCGGTGCTGCGGCACCAGCTCGAGGTCGCCCGGCTGAAGCACGGGGCCGAGGTGGCAGCTCTCCGCCGCCAGCTGCTCGAAGCCCAAAAGGCCGCCACGCTCGGCGAGCTCCTCGGCACCACCACGCACGAGTTCAACAACGCCCTCACCACGATCCTCAATTACTCCAAGCTCGGCCTCCGGCACCGCGACCAGCCCACTCGCGACAAGGCCCTCGAGCGGATTCTTTCAGCGGGCACCCGGGCGGCGAAGATCACGGCCAGCGTGCTCGGCATGGCCCGCGGCGGCTCGGCCCGCCTGGAGCCTGTGAACCTCGAACTGCTCGTCGAAGACGTGCTCGTGCTCCTCGAGCGTGAGATGACGAAGTATCGCGTGCAGGTGGAGCGGGAATTCGCCCCGGTGCCGAAGGTGTCGGCGAATCCCGGCCAGCTCCAGCAGGTGCTCTTGAATCTGCTCGTGAACGGCCGCCAGGCGATGCCCCAGGGCGGCCGGCTCATCATTCGGCTCGCCCACGACGCCCTCCTCGGCACCGTCGATCTCATGGTGCGCGACACCGGCTGCGGCATGACGCCCGACGTGATGCGGCGGATGTTCGAGCCGCACTTCTCCACGAAGGCGGGGCCCGACGAAACGGGCAAGGGCGGCAGCGGCCTCGGCCTCACGGCCTGCCGCGAAATCGTGGAGGCCCACAAGGGCCGGATCCGTGTGGAGAGCGCCCCGGGCAAAGGCACCGCGATCACGATCCGCCTGCCCGCGATCAAGCCGACCGCAACCCCGCCAGCAGTTGTGTGAATTTCGTGAGCCGGCGCGAGCATGGCCGTCGTGGCCGCCGCCGTCGGTATGCTCACGAGCATGGATCGCACCGCCGTCACCGCCGCCCCAGAACGATCTCCAGCAGAGCATCATACAGGTGCGGCCTGCGAGCCCTCCATTGCGATCATCGGCGCCGGGCCAGCGGGGCTCACGGCCGCCTATCTGCTGAGCAAAGCGGGGCTGGCAGTCACCGTCGTCGAGGCGGATGCGGACAGCGTCGGCGGCATCTCGCGCACGGTGGCCTACGAATCGGCGGCAGCGGGTGGCCAGTGTTTCCGGTTTGACATCGGCGGCCACCGGTTTTTCTCGAAGTCGAAGGAGGTCGAGGATCTGTGGACCGAACTACTCGGCGATGACATGCTCCATCGCCCGCGGAGTTCGCGGATCTACTACGGCGGCAAGTTCTATTCCTATCCGCTGAAGGCGGCCGAGGCACTTTCCAATCTCGGACTCGTCGAATCGGCCCTCTGCGTGGCCTCCTATGCCAAGGCGCGGCTCTTTCCCGTGCGCAGCCCGCGGTCGTTCCAAGACTGGGTGAGCAACCAGTTTGGCCGGCGGCTCTTCAATATTTTTTTCAAGACGTACACCGAAAAGGTGTGGGGCATGAGCTGCCAGGAGATCTCGGCCGACTGGGCGGCCCAGCGGATCAAGGGCCTGTCGCTTTCGAGCGCGATCCTCGCCGCGGTGTTTCCGAAGCGCAGGCCGGCTGATCGCTCCCAGACGATCAAGACGCTCATCGACACCTTTCGCTATCCCCGCAAGGGGCCGGGCATGATGTGGGAGGCCGCCGCAACTCGCACCCGCGAACAAGGGGGCACGATCGAGATGGGAGCCCGCGTCACGGCCCTCAAGCAACTGCACGACGATCGCTGGCGGATCGCGTTCACACGGCTCGACGGATCCACGGCCTCCATCGAAGCGACCGACGTCATTTCGTCGGCCCCGCTCCGGGAGCTCGCAGCCGCGATCTCGCCCCGCATGCCGCAGGCAGCGCTCGACGCCGCCGCCAAACTGCGCTACCGCGATTTCATCACCGTCGCGCTCGTCGTGCGGCCGACCACGCGGTTCGACGACAACTGGATCTACATCCACGAGCCGGGCGTGAAGGTCGGCCGCGTGCAGAACTTCGGCAGCTGGTCGCCGGAGATGGTCCCCGATCCGAATCTTGCCTGCTACGGCCTCGAGTATTTCTGCTTCGAGGGAGACGGGCTGTGGACGAGCGCCGACGCCGATCTCGTCGCCCTGGCCACGCGCGAGCTCGAATCGCTCGGGCTCGTCGCGCCTGGCGACGTGCTCGACGGCCATGTCGTCCGCCAGCCGAAGGCCTATCCCGTGTATGACGACGATTACGCCACGCACGTGGCGACCATCCGCGACACGCTCGAAGGGCGTTATCCAGGCTTGCACCTCGTGGGCCGCAACGGGATGCACAAATACAACAACCAAGACCACGCGATGATGACGGCGATGCTGACGGCCAAAAACATCCTCGCGAGAGAGCGGCTCTACGACGTTTGGAACGTCAACCAAGACGCCGAATACCACGAGGCGGGCGACCGCGGCAGCCACGTCGCCGACACCGGCGGCCGGCTGGTGCCGGTCGCGGTGCGGGCATGAGCCTGCGGGAGATCCTGTTCAGCCTCGTGCTCGGCATCGCTGCGGGGGCGCACGCGCTCGACGCCGCACGGGGCGGTGAGGGAGTCGATTTTTTTCACTACTGGATGGTGCCGCACCTGTTCGCAGTGGGCGAAGGACCGGGGGTGTACGACGCCGATGGCAGCGGCCGGCTTCGTGGCAGGCTCGCCGAGGCGCTCGGCCGCGACGCCCCGCGTGATCCGTATCGGGACCGCGCCGCCTCCTATTGGCACGAATTTCAGGTCACGAACACGCCGCTCTGCTACCTCCTGCTCTCTCCGTTCGCAACGCAGGATTTTGCCACCGGCTACTTCGCCTTCCAAAACCTCGGCATCGCGTGCCTCTTCGGAGGCGTCCTCGGCCTCGGCCGGCTCTGCGGCCTCTCCTGGCTCGACGGGGTCGTCGCCGCGGCGACGGCGACCCTCTGCTTCGAGTGCGTCGCCTCCGATATCCGGGTGGGCAACCTCAACCGGCTGCTTCTGGGCTGGATCGCCGCCGCGGCCTGGCTGGCGTCGCAGCCGAGCGCCCGCCCGTGGGGCGTCGTCGCGGGCGGCCTGCTCGGGCTCGCCGCATGCTTCAAGCCGATCGTCGGGCTCGTCTGCCTGGTCGTGCCCGCGTACCGAATCGCACGCGGTGATCGCCAACGGACCATCGACGAGGCCAGCGGCATCGCAGGGGGGCTCGCGGCGGGCGTCCTGATTCCGATGCTCGCCATCGACGGCGGCATCTGGCAGGCATGGCTGGCGCGGATTCGCAGCTTCGATTGGCTCACCCACTCACGGGTCTCGGCCGGGAACGTGTCGTTCGTGGAGTTCGTGCTGGAGCGCGGCGGGCCCGATCTCGGCCTGCCGCTGCTTGCGGCGGTCGCGAGCGTCGTCGGCATCGGCCTCGTCGTCCGACACACACGCCGTGACCGCGCACCGGAAGCCGCCTCCCCGGACGACGGCCTGGTCGGGGCGATCGCCATCGGCCTGCTCGCCTACCTGCTCACGGCGCGGCTCGCTTGGCTGCACTATTACGTGCTGGCAATCCCGGCGCTGCTCTTTCTCGCCGGAAGGATCCAACGCGGTCGTCCGGCATGGTTCATCATCGCGTCGCTGGCGGCGGCGGTCGCGATCGCGGTCAGGCCCGTGCTGCAGGCGACGGCCCTCGACGATCCGGTGCTCACCATGGGCATGATGGTGGCCGGCGGCTGGGTCGCCTTCGGCCTCGTGCTCCGGGAACTCCTGGTGGCGGAAGCACCATGCGGCGCCTGACAGCTGGTGCCCCGAGTCGGTCCCGCCATGCCACGATCGTGGGCGTGTTCCTCGTAGCGGTCGTCGCCGGGCTCTTCGGCGACGCGCTCGTCGGCGATCGTATCTTCGCGCTCCGCGACTCGGCCCACACCTTCCCATCGCTCTATCGGATCGTCCGCGACGAGTGGCTCGCTGGCAGGGCACCGCTCTGGAATCCCCTGCTCAATGCCGGCCAGCCGCTCGCCGGCACCGGGGTCGCCGGAGCGTTCTACCCACCGCAGATTCTGCTCACGGCGATCCTGCCCGAAGGGCTCTCCTTAAACGCGCTCGTCGTCGCGCACCTCGTTCTCGCCGGCGCCGCGGCCGGCCTCATCGCCCGCGACGCAGGGTGTTCGCCGCCCGCGGCTGTGCTCGCGGGGCTCGTCTACGCGTGCTCGGGAAGCGTGCTGTTCCAGATCTACAACCCGATCATCGCTGCCGGCGCCGCCTGGTTCGCCTGCGCCCTCCGCGCCGGCCTGCGGCTGATCCAGCGATTCGAGGCTGGCGATTTTCTGGTGCTTGCGGCAGCGCTCGCGCTCGCCGTGCTCGCCGGCGATCCGCAAGCCGCCTTTCACGCGGGGCTCGTGCTCGGGCTCTTCGCCCTGTGGCACGGCCGCGGCTCGGTCACGGGCCTCGCGATCCCCATGGGCAGGCTCGCGGGCGCCGCCGTCTTCGCCGGCGCCCTCGCGGTCGTGCAGATCGCCCTCTCGGCCGAATTCATGCGGGACACGACGCGGTTCACCGACGCCTGGCCGATGTCGATCTGGGACGTGCCGAGGTTCCTGCGGGAGGCCGACGCCGAGTCGCTGCGGACCGCCCCCTGGTATGCCGTGATGATCGGAAGGCCGCCGGAGTCGGTCAGCTTCTATCACGACGTCTACCGTTTCAGCGTCGCGCCGTGGCGATGCGTGGAACTGCTTTCGCCCACGCTCGGCGGACCGTCCTCCCGTCGGTGGCCGACAGCCATCGGTCTCGAGCGGGACGCGTGGACGGCGACGCTCTACGCCGGCGCGCTGCCGCTTGCCTGCATGCTCGCGGCCACGTGGCGAAGGGGCGATCGGCGGACCCCCGCGTGGGCCATCCTGCTCGTGCTCGCCCTCCTCGCGAGCCTCGGTGGATTCGGGCTCGGCGGGGCGACGCGGCATGCGGCTGGGTGGATCGGTGGCGATCGTCCGCCCATCCCGTACGTTGCGGGTGACGAAGTGGGCGGCCTCTATTGGTTGATGGCCACATTCCTGCCGGGATACTCGGGCTTTCGGTATCCGGCGAAGTGGCTCACGCCCTGCGCCCTCGCGTTCGCGCAGCTTGCGGCGATCGGCTTCGACGCGCTGACGACCAGCTCGTCGCTTGCCTTCGTGCGTCGATCGCTGATCGGCATCGCCGTGCTCGCGGCGGCATGCACGGCCGGCGCCGTCGCGGTCGCCCCCGCGGGCGACGCCCTGGTCATCGGCGTCGGAGGAGCGGTCGCGGTTGCCTCCTGCGTGGCCTCCCTGCTCACCCTGCGGTTCGCCCCTGCAGCCTCGTTCGCCTGGCCACTCGTCGCCCTTGCGGCCGTGGATCTCGTGGCCGCGGGCAGGCTCCACACCTCCGTGTCGTCGTTCTCGGCGCTCCTGGAGGGGGCGAGCGTGCTCGAGGCCCTCGCGGAAGACCGGCTGCCGGCCTGCCGCGACACCGGACGCCATCCCCGCCTCACCGCGATCGATGGTCTCATGGCCGACCCCGATCCGGCCGACCTTGATGCCTGGGCACGATCGATCGGGGCGATCATGCGGGGCACCACGCCGCTGCTGCACGGCTGGGGAAAGTTCGGCGAGACGGGCACCGCGATGGAGGCCGACGTGGAGCTGCTCTCGTCACCGATGGATCCCGCGCGGATGGCCGGGTTTGCCCGCCGAATCTTCGACACGTCGTCCGTCGAGTTTTTCGTCCTGCCGACAGGGCAAGGGGATCGCGATCTCCTGCCCGAGTTCCAACGCGACTGGTCCGCAGGGCAGCGGGCCGGAGAACTCCTCGGGAGGAGCCCGGAAGGCCCGGCGATGCCGATGGCCGCGGAGGCCCCGTCCAAGGGACCCGCCGCCCGCTTCGTCCGCAATGAGTCAGCCCTGCCGAGGGCGAGGATCACCCGGAGCGCGCAGCAGGTCGATCCCCTCCCTCGAAGACCCAGGAGCCGCTGGGTGGCAGGCCTCGCGACGATCGCCTTCCCAAGCCGCGACCTCCCCTGGCTCGGTGACACGGCTGTCGTGGAGTCGATCGATGACCTGCCGGCGCTCGGTGCACCGATCTCGCCCGATAGCGCGGCCGAGTCGTGCCGGATCGTGGTGGACGAGCCGCGGCACGTCGTGGTCGAGGCCACGCTCGCCGCCCCGGGGCTCTTCGTGCTCGCCGACACGTTCCATCCCGACTGGAGGCTGCGCGTGACGACCGATCCACGACAGCCCCGCGACGCCGAGATCATGCGGGTCAACCGGATTCATCGCGGCTGCCTGTTGCCGGAAGGCAGGCATGTGCTCGAGTTCCGGCATCGCTCGCCCACGTTCGAGTGGTCGGCCGCCGTCAGCGGCGCCGCGTGGATCGGGGCGATCGCCTGGACCGCGGTTCTTCTTTGGAGAAAGAGCGTCCCGTGACCGAACGACCACGGCGCGATCGTATCCGACCATGGATGGGCGCCGTCGCCCTCGCGGCGCTCCTCGCCGTCGCCTACGGCAACACCTTCCGCGCGCCGTTCGTCTGGGACGACATCGCCGAGATCGAGCGCAATCCCGCGCTCGACACGCTCTGGCCACCGACAGTGCCGATGTTCGAGGGTGGACGCCTGCCCCACCGGCCGCTGCCCTACTACACGTTCGCCCTCAACCGGGCATTCAATCGGGCGGTCGGGCTGCGGCCCAACGATCCGCGCTCGTTTCACGCGGTGAACCTGGCGATCCATGGTGCCGCCGCCCTGATCGTCTGGTGGCTCGTCGCCCGCACGCTGCGGAGGCTCGCCTCTGCCGACGCGCCTGCCGCGGCCGCCATCGGCTGGTGCGTCGCCGCGATCTGGGCCGCGCACCCCCTCTGCACGCAGGCCGTCACCTACCTCTATCAGCGGATGGAGTCGCTCGCCGCGATGCTCATGCTCGCGACGCTCGCCTGCTTCGTCGCGTCGCTCGATGCGAAACGGTCACGGGCCTGGCTCGCTGCATCGGTCGCATGTGCCGCCCTCGCGATGGCGTCGAAGGAGACGGCCGCGGTGATGCCGCTTCTCGTACCCGCATACGCGGCGCTCGTGTCCGCCGACACGCAGGACCGGCGACATGCCCTCCTCCGCCGGCACGTCGGCTATTTCGTCGCCCTCTGCGCCACCTGGGCCGTCGTCGTCGCGATCCTGCTCGCGCAGCGCGGCATGTACCCCGAGCTCACACGGCTCGGCGGTGAGCGGCTCTCCTACGCGGTCAACCAGCCGCTCGTCATCCTCCACTACCTGCGGCTTTCGATCTGGCCCTGGCCGCTCGTCTTCGACACCGACTGGCGGCGGACGCTCGACTGGCGGCCGATCGCGGCGGGGCTCGGCGTCGTCGTTGCCACCTTCGCCTGGCTCGCGGCGTCGTGGCGACGTCGCCCGGCCACGGCGTTCCTCGTGCTCGCGTTCCTCCTGCTCCTCGCTCCTTCCTCCTCGATTCTGCCGGCGTCGGCGAATCGACCGTGTGCCGAATACCGGATGTACCTGCCACTCGTGGCGGTCGTGACCGGTTGCGTGGTCGCGGCGGGCTCACTCGCACGAAACGGAAAATCCCGAACCGTCGCCTTCGTAGCCGCCGCGACGATCGCGGTCGCTCTGGCCGCGGCCACGCACGTCCGCAACCGGGCCTACGCGACCGGCCCGACGCTCTGGGCCGACACGCTCGCGAAGGAACCCTGGAATCGCCGGGCGCTCGGCAACCTCGTGTCGCTCCTGCTCCGCGAAGGCCGCGACGACCGCATCCTCGCCCTGTACGAGAGCCTCGGGGATTCGCTCGCCGACGATCTCGATTCGCAAGCCCGGCTCGCACTCGTGCTCGCGCGGGCCGGGCGGGCCGATGAAGCAGCCGTGGCGCGCGGCCGGGCCCTCGCCCTTGCCCGCGCCGCCATCGAGGAAACTCCCGACGACGCCGACGCTTGGTTCCACCTGGGCAACCTGCTCCGCCAGACCGACCCGGTCGGGGCGATCGACGCCTTCCGCCGCGCGACCCGTCTCGACCCGCGGCAGGCCGACGCCCGCGCGAATCTCGGCGCGATGATCGCGAAACAGTCGCCCGACGAGGCGGAAGCCCTCTACCGCGAAGCGCTCGCCATCGACCCCACGCATCCCGATGCGCACGCCAACCTCGGCGTGCTCGCGGCCCGCCGCGGCGACATCGCCACCGCACGGCGACACCTTCTCGAGGCCCTCGAGCACATGCCGACGCACGCCATCGCGCGACGCAATCTCGAGGTTCTCACGAGCCCATGACCGAAGATCCCAGGCGCCACGCTCATCGTGGGGCAGCTGCCCCGTCGAGAAGCCGCTGGAGCCGGGAATCGGGCAGGGCTCCGAGAGCGGCTGCGGCCGCGGCGTCGTCGGCGGCACCCCGCATGTCGCCTGTCTCCAGCCGCGCGGCGGCGCGGTTCTGCAGCGTCGGCGGATCGTTCGGTTCGATGTCGAGCGCGGCCCCATAGCACTCGACCGCCTCGCCATGCCGGCCCTGGGCGAAGAACGCGTTGCCGAGCCCGACCCAGGCGGCACCGTCCCGCGGCTCGACTGCCAGCCGCGCGCGGAACACGCCGATCGCCTCATCGAGGTCTCCCAGCCGCGTCAGGGCCACGCCGAGATTCGTGGCCGCGCGTGGATGCCGCCGATCCCTGTCGAGCGCCAGCCGGAAATCCGCGGCTGCGGCCGCGGCGTGCCCGTCACCGAGCGCGGTGCAGCCGCGGTTGTAAAAAATCGTGGCGATGTCGTCGTCCGTCATCCCCAACCGGTGCAGCCGCATGAAGGCGTCGTTCGCCGCGGCCGCGTTTCGAAGCCGCGCGTGACCCGCCGCGAGGTTGAGCCAGGCGATCCGGTTCTGCGGTGCAATCGCGATGGCCCGGCGGGCGCTCTCGATCGCGGATCGCGGATCGCCCTCAACGAGCCTGTGCGCCGAAAGCAGCGTCCAGGAACCGGTGACGCCGGGCGCCACCGCGACCGCATGGGCCGCGAGCGTGCCGGTGTCTCGCCAGAAGCCCGCCTGCCGCCACGCGAGCGCCGCCAGGCACGCGATCCCAGCCGCAGCCACCAGCCGCCGAAGCCGATCGGTGGCCGCGACCGCCCCGAGCCAGCCCGCCACGGCGACCGCCGGCCCGAGCATCGAGAGGTAGACGTAGCGATCCGCGACGGTCGACTGGTTCTGGAACACGAACGGCACGAGCCCGAGCACGGGCGCGAGCGGTACGAGGAACAGGGCCGTCGGCAACCGCCAGCTCCGCAGCTGTGGAAGGACTGCGATCGCGGCGATGGCCGCGGCCACGCCCGCCGCAACCCACGGCGTCGCGGGGTCGGCGAGTGCGACCTGGGGCGTGCGGCCGTAGGCCACACACAGGTTCCAGGGCATCACGAGCCTCGCCGCGTAGAACGCGATCGTGTCGGCGGCGATGAGGAGCCGCCCAACAGGGGCGACGGTCGCTGAGGTGAGGTCGGCCGGCTGCACCACACGGGTGAAAATTCCGACGGCGACGGCACAGGCGAACCACGGCGCGAGCGCCGCGAGGGTCGTCGTTCGCGACGATGTCAGCCGGTCGCGGGAGAGGAGAAGCGCCACCAGCGGTGTCACGACGCTCGTCGGCTTCGCGAGCAGCGCGAGGATGAACGCCGCAAGTCCGACGGCGTATTCCCGCCACGACGCCGTGCCCTCGGCCCGTTTCTCCGACCACTCCAGAAATCGGTCGACCGCCAGGAGCGCAAGCAGCCCCGAGAGCAGGCCCCGCTGCTCGGAGATCCAAGCCACCGACTCGACCTGGAGCGGGTGAATGGCGAACATCGCAGCCCCGGCGGCGGCGGCCCAGGGGCTTCCGCACCGCTGCACCAGAATCCGCCGCACGACCAGCGTGGCGGCGACATGCATGGCCACGCTCATGAGATGGAAAAGCCACGGGGCCGGGGCCGCCGTCGGTGCCGCGGCCGCCAGCCACCGCGCCGCGACGGCCTCCACGGCGAACAGCGTGTAGCTCACCGGGATGTAGAGGTGCTCATACCCCTGCGTCCAGAAGCCGACGAGGCTCCGCCACGTGACGGGCGCGAGGCTCGGGTTCTCGACGATGTGGAGCAGGTCGTCGAACTCCACCCACCCGTGCGCGACGATGCGGCCGAAGACCAGGCACACGAGTCCGACGACTGCGATCGTGGCAGCCGCAGGATGTCGGGGGATGCCCATGACGATGGCCTGCGGAGGAGCGGCGGAGTGCGACCACCTAGCCGGCCGCGGGCTCGGAGGATGCGGACTTCTTGTCGGCCGCCCCGTCGGCCTCTGGCGGCGGCGGAAACGCCCGCGCCGGGTCGAGCCCCGCCTCGCCGGCCTGAGCCGCGAGCGTTTCTCCGAGCCGGGGCCAGATGCGCTTCTTCATCTCGTCCGGTGCCCATGCCCAGATCCGGGCGCGAACGAGCAGTGGCGTCGAGCCCTGCTTCATCGCACTCTCGAACGACGCATCGACCACCTGGGGAAACGGCGGCAGCTTCGCCTCCTTGCTCACATGCACGGAGCCCGGGGCACTCGCGCCATACCGCTTGTCGTAGACCGAGTAGGCGAGCCGAATGAACCGATTGAAGGTATCGAGCCGGCCTTTCGCGAGGCCGTCCATCATCGCTCGCTGCACCATCGCATCGATGAACTGTCGGGTGTTCGAAAGATCGACCTCCATCACCTCGCCGAGCCGCAGGGCCAGGAAGCCCTCGAGGCCCTCCGTATAGAGCGGCTGATCACCCCGCCCGGAGTCTTCGGCGATCCGGCAGAGCTTGCCGAAACAGCCGGCCGCCTCCTGCTCGTCACCGTAGAGATAACTGAACACGGTCGCCTGCTGGAGGAACGACTCGTAGCCCGTCAGCAGATCCTCGGCCGTCGCCCGGCCGAATTCGGCTGCGGACAGCCCCTTGTCGGATTGGATCAACCCGATGGCATCCTGCATGCCGCGTTCGTAGCCCTCGATGAAACGGGGGTCGGGAAGGATGTCGATCCGGTCTGAGAGCGGATCGAATTCGATGCGCCCACTCCGCATCAGGTGCTGGAGATTGCCCAACCGCGTGCGGATGATCGTCAGCTCGTTGAGGCGATCGCGATTGAGCGTGTCCTGTCCGAGGGCGACCCCCTTCTCCGACCAGTAGATGCCGTGGGCGTGCGGATGCGCCCAGTCGAGCGGACCGAACTTCTCCATCTGGGCGAGCATGAAGGCCGGGTCCATGTGGTAGCGGTCGACGAGCACCCGCTTCTGTAGATGCGGCACGATCCGCTCGAAGACGGCGGCTGCCAGTCGCTTGTCCTCGAGAAGTGCCGCAACGAGCGGGCGATTCGTGCCGGTGGGCAGCGACTTGCCGGCGAGCAGCTTCGTGTCGATCGAATTCGTGTAGAGGATCACCCTGCCCAGCATCCGCAGAAACTTCTCGTCGGGCCGTTCGCCATGCTCGGCCAGAAGGGCGAGTGCGTCCTTCACGTCGGCGTCGTCGAGGTCGGTGAGCGTGTCGGCGGCGGCGGCGATCTTCCGAAACCGCTCGATCGCCTCGGCCGTGGTCCGCCCACCGGTCGTGTCGCCGAGGAACTCGCGAAATTCGCGGGCCAGCCGCACCTTGTAATACCAGTGCTCACGATCATTCTTGCCGCCGATTTTGTGGAAGAAGATCCAGGCGAGCTCCATCGGGAGATTCGCGTCGTCGGGATTGAGCACGATTCCCTGGGAGCGGAGCAGATTGATGCCTCTGTTCACCCATCCCCACCGCTCTTCGGGCACCTTCGTGCCGACGGAGATGTTGTAGGCCAGATTCCAGGCCTGGAAGCCCCACACCTTCGGAAACCTGGGCTGCAGCGCCGTGATCCATTGGCTCAGGGTCTGAGCCTCGAAGAACTCTCCCTTCGTCTGCAGCGCGTCAGCCCGCACCCAGAGCACGTCCACCGCCAGCCCGCGAAACGTGCCCAGCGCCGCGGTGGTGAGGGCCACGTGCGGCGGCATCCCCTTCGTGCCTTCCGCCGACATCACGAGCCCGAGTTTCTCCCGCTCTGCGGCGATCGGCCGGGTCATGAAGCCGGCCCCGGCAAGGCAGGCCACGAGCATGGCCGTCGCCACGACTTCGGTCATCCGATCGCTCATCGTCGGGGCTCCTCTGCGATGCTCATGTCGACGACCGAATCAGATCACGACGGTCGAACACGACCCAGCCGAGCAGGCCGATGACCACCGGGTAGACGATCCCGATCTTGAACAGACACGAGAGCACGTTGCCCATCGGCACCGCGATGCCCGTGGCCAGCTTCGCCACCGCGTCGTAGTCGGAGAAGGCGGGCACCAGCCAAAGCACGAGGTCCGAGATGAACCCGAGCAGCATTCGCCCCGCCTCATAGAAGCGAAACTGCGCGGCGAGTCCGGCGGCGGCCACGATTCGCTCCGCGACCGACCCGAGCGCCGAGTCGGCGACGACGTTGTATTCGCCGAGCGCGTCGCGCAGGAAACCGCTCCCGAGCGCTGCGAAGTAGACGACCATCGCCAGCAGCACGGCCGTTGGAAAGCCGAGAAACGTGGCCGCCGCGACCGCAGCTGCGGCTACCATCGCGAGCTTGAACCAGATCACGAGCAGACAGCGGACGAAGTTGCCGTCGAAACCTCCGACGCGATGCAGCACCTTCATGCCATCGCCCGGGGAAAATGTGATCGCCGTTGGCCGTGTCTCCCCCGCCGGTACGAGGTTGCGATTGGCCACGGTGAGCCGGATCGTGCCGGTATCACCCAGCGCCTCGGCCGGGATCTCGAGCGTGGTCACCGCCTGGCTCGGGAGCGTCTGCTCGACGTGCTGCCCATCCACGATCGGCCACGGCCGGTCGTTGATGGAGAGCACGAACCGGACATCGGCCAGATCGATGTCGACATTGTTGGCCCTGGGCTTCACCTGGAGCTGCACCCCCTCGCTGCCGGTGGGCAGGCCATGAAACACGAACGTGGAGACCATGTCGGGGGTGACGGTGTGCCACTGCCAGTCGTACTCCTGGCGAATCCGCCGCCGGGCGGCTGCCGGATTCCGTCGGAAGGCATCGGGCTCGTCCTGTTCGAGCTGGCGGATCGCCGCATCAATCGCGGCATCGTACTCCTCGGGCTTGTCGTGCGCCGGCAGCACCTCGGCCCGGGCCGTGAGCACCTGCCGGTCGACGGCATCGCGGTCGGCATCATCGGCGGCGAGCGTGCCGCCGAGCACTTTCGTGAACGTATACGTCCCCGCACCCGCGAGGGCGACCATCAGCAGGTTGAACGCCACGATCCCGAGCCACTTGCCCACGAGATATTCCCAGCGGTCGAGCGGTTTCGCGAGGGTCATGTGGATGCGGCCGGAGTCGATGTCGCCGCATACGCTGCCGCACGCGAGGAAGATCGTGAGCAGGCCGAGGATCAGCCCGGTGCCCCCGAGCGCCCAATTCAGGAAAAACTGCACTCGGTAGGCGAGCCGCTCGGAATGGTCGAGCAGGAGCGGGAGCGTCGGCACCATCACCACGAGGAGCACGAGGAGTGCCACCGACACCCGCATCCGCACCGCCTCGTCGAGCACCGTGCGGGCCACGCCCGGAATGCCCGCCGCCCCGGAGAGCGCCTGCCGCAGCCCGGCCAGGCCGAGCACGCAGCCCACGGCCATGCCCGTCACGCCCGCAAGGCCGGTGGCGGCGACCGGCCAGTCGTGCCGCACGAGAAACCACACGGCCGCCGCCGACGCGATGGTCGCGGCAGACCACGCCGCCTGAACCCGCCACCGCGGTGCCCCGCGAAACACCCGCCATGTCCACCAGGCGGATGCCGCGGCAGCGATGACCTGGAGCGTCAGTCCGAGCCCGAAGCTCCCGGCGAAGCCGGCTCGGGCGACCAACTCCGCCACGGCGGCCCCGCCCCCGAGCAGGGCGGCATAGCCTGCCGTCGCCGGCCACGGCCCGGCAGGAACGGCGATGCGAAACAGGCCACTGGCCGCCCAGATGATCGTTGCCGCGAGCGTGAGCAGCCGCAGGACGCCGGCCACCTGCCCGCTTCCCTGCGATTCAAGGAGCCACGCGGCGCCGAGGCCGATCGCCACGATTCCCACGAGCGCAGCCAGCCACGCGCCCAGAGCCCGCTGCCCGTCCAATCCACTGGCACGCTCCGGCCTGGGCGTTCGAGAGATGGATGAGGCTGCCATGATCGCGTTCTCGTCCCGCTTCTGCCGTCGGTCAGCGGTTGATCAGGCTGTCGATGAGCCCCGTATCGACCGGTCGAGCAGTCTCCACCGGGGCGTCCGCGACGCCGGCTCCGACGGCTGCCGGCACGGCAGGGGCGTCGCGCCGTTTCGCAGCCTCGTGGCCACGAAGGAAGTCGGCCACCTGCCCGCCCGACCGGGCGCCACTGGTTTCCGTGCCTTGGGCCCGCGCCCTTTCGACGATCTCCAGAAACAACGACTCCATCCGCCGCCGCGGCCGTTCGACGTCGAGATGCCCGATTCCATGTCGGGCGAGCACCCCGCGAATTTCGTTCACCACGCCGTCTGGCAGGCTGTCGGTGCGGATCGTCGTGCTGTCTTCCTGGACGAGCAGTTCGTCGCACCTGCCTTCGGCGTGCACCCGGCCGCCGAACATGATCGCCACGCGGTCGCAGAGATCTTCCACGTCCGACAGTTGGTGCGTGCACAGCAGCACCGTCTTGCCGCGGCGGCCGAGGTCGGCGATCAGGTCCTTGATCTGCCGCGCGCCGACGGGATCCATGCCGCTCGTCGGCTCGTCGAGAATCAGGAGTTGCGGGTCGTTGATCAGGCTCTGTGCCAGCCCCACGCGCCGCTGCATGCCCTTGGAAAACTCCCCCACGGGCCGGTGCTCCACCGCCTCGAGGCCCACCATGTCGAGCAGCATGTCGATCCGCTCGCGCCGCACCGACGCCGGCAGCCGGAACAGCCGGCCGTAGTAATCGAGCGTCTCGCGGGCTGAAAGGAACCGATAGAGATAGCTCTCCTCGGGCAGATAGCCGACGTGCTTCTTCGTGGCTACGTCCCGCGGCCGGCGGCCGAGGACGGCGATTCGCCCCTTCGTCGGCGACAATAGCCCGAGGAGCATCTTGATCGTGGTGCTCTTGCCCGAGCCGTTCGGCCCGAGGAGCCCATACACCTGCCCGCGGCGCACCTCGAGATCGAGCCCTTCGACCGCCTTCACGCGGGGCCGCATCCAGAAATCACGAAACGTCTTCGTGAGCCCGACGCACTTGATGTCGATGCCTTCCGTGGCGGTCACTTCCCGAACTCCGCTTGCCGTTCCTTGAGCGACTTCATCTGCTCCTTCTGCCGCTCCTTCTGGATCTCGGGATCGCGGTTGAGCTGCAACTCGAGTTTGCCCGGAACGGTGTAAAAGGTCTCGACATCGCCGGTGAGAATCTGCTCCCGCGCGTCTTCCCAGAGCCGCGAGAGGATGATCCGCGGATTCTGCTCATACTGGGGCAGGAGCCGGTTGAACGTATCGCTGTCGGCTTTCACGCGCTCCACCACTTGCGTGCGATGGGTCTTGGCCGTGTTGACGATCCGGGCCACGTCGCCGCCGAGCGCCACGCCCTCGATCTTGAGGTCACCGATCGCCGCGTCGATCTCCTGCTCGGCCGCGCGGGCCGCTGCCATGTCGCCAGTCTCCGCGGCCCGCTCGAAGCGGTCGAGCGCCGCGAGCAGCTTCTCACTTCCCTCCCCCGCCGCCTCGCCGAGAATCCGGGCCTGATCCTGCTGCGCCGCCACGATCCGCTGGTCGCGGTCGCTCTCGGCGGTGGTGACGGCGTCAAAACTCCCGATCACGCTCACAGGAGCCGTGACCTTGTCGAGCGTGAGTCGGTCGATCGTGAGCCCCGTCGCCATGTCGGCGAGCCGTCGCTGGGCGACTCCCGTGGCGACCTCGCGGTTGACGACGCCCTTGAGCAGGTCGTCGGCCGAGAGTTGGGCGACGGCCTGCACGATCCCCTGCTGCATGGCACACCGTACGAGGTCTTCGGCGAGGGGCCGCGTGCCGACATTCGTGACGAACGCCACCGGATCGGTGACACGAAACGTGACGGTCCAGCGGGCGTGGGCGATGTTCATGTCGCCGGTGAGGAGCGAGCCGTCGAGCACAGGATTGAGCGGCCCGGCGTGGGCGTTGCGAATCTGGTCGCGGGTCATGCCGGTGTCGCGATTGCCGGTCTGATACCAAAACTCCTTGTCGAGGCTGAGCGTCATCGGACGCGTGTCCACCTTGATCACCTGCTCGATCGGAAACGGGGCCGCCAGGTAGGTGCCCCGCTCGAGCACCCGTTCGCCGGGCGCTCCGACATAGTCGCCAAACCGCAGCCGCAGGGCGACTTCGTTCGAACCCACGCTGAACGTGCCGCTGAAGGCATACGCCACGAGTGCCGCGAACATCGCGTATTTCAGGATCCCGAAACTCACCCGCAGGGCTTCGGCCAGCGACTGTTGGGCCGGATCGAGGGCGCCGGCGACGTCGTCAGGGGCGGGTGCTGGGCGGTCGGCGGAACTCATGGCGTCTGCCTCGCTGCGGGCGCCGGACGGCCGCCGGCCACAGGCGGCGTGGCCGGCGCCGACTGGCCTGGATCGCGACTGAACCAATCGAGAATGCCAAGGCTGTCGGCCGAGAGTACGAACGTGGTGTTGTGGTCGAGCATCTTCTTGAGCGCCTCGACCTTCCGCAGGAAGATGGCGAAGTCCTCGTTCTTGGCGAAGCTCGAGTACTCCTGAGAGGCCTCGCGATCGCCCTGCGAGCGAATCGTCTGCGCCCGCCGCTCGGCGAATGCCAGGATTCGGTCACGGGCGCTCTTGGCCTCGCTCCGGATCGCCGACGCCTGGGCCTGCCCCTCCTGCAGGGCGTTTTCGGCAAGCCGTTCGCGGGTCTTGATCATCGTCTCGAAGATCTTCTCCGTGGTCGCCTCGGGTAGCACGATCTTGTAGAGCCCGATGCTCTCCACCTTGAGGCCGTAGCCCGAATCGGCGAGCGACGTCTCGAGGGCCCGCTTCGCCTCCTCTTCGATCTGGGCCAGCTTGAGCTTGTCTTGATCGAGGTTCACGAGCTCGTCGAGCCGGTAGCGGCTGATCACACCGCGAATCTCGCGCAGGCGGCTCGAGAGCTGCCGTGAGGCCTCTGCGGGGTCCTTGAGGGTGACGTAGAAGTCGAGCGGGTTCTCGATCCGCCACGTGAGGTATGTCCGCACGATCACGCTTTTGCCGTCGGCCGTCTGCAATTCCTCGATCTTGTCTTCGAGCAACTGCAGCCGCTTCGAATAGTGCGTGACCTTGTGGATCGGCCAGGGGAGCCGCCACTTGAGGCCGGGCGTGCTCTGCACGCTGGTGGCGTCGGCCTTGTCGAAGGTGGTGCGGACGGCCACCTGGTCGTACCGCACCTGGTAGAGAAACATGTACGACAGGAGCACGGCGGAGATCACTGCACCGATCAGGAGCGTAAACGAGTTTTTCATGACGGAATCCGTGCCTGAAAGTGTGCGGGCGGAGAGGAAACGGGGTTCGCTCACTCGCCGAGGAGGGTGTCGATCGCCGAGGTGGGGTCGCTGAAGTCCATCCGGAGCATGGGAAGTTCGCCGTGATCGCCCGCGATCACGAACTTTCTCCGATCGGCCAGCCCGTCGGCGAGCACCTCGAAGAACCGGCGGACGCGGTAGTAGTCGGGCGATTTCTCGAATGCGAGCAGTTCGCCGGCGAACCGCTCCTGGGCGCTGCGTTCACCGACGGCCCTCGTCCAGCGATAGCCACGCGCCGCGTGGATCATCTCTGCCGCCTCGCCCCTGGCTTCACCGAGGAGGGCCTCGATCCGCAGTTCCTGCTCGGTAAGTTTGCGTGCTGCGTCGCGGTCGCCGGCGGCTGCCGCGCGGCCCATCTCGCTGCGGAGAGCGTCGAGGGCGAGAATCGCCTCGTTAATCCGGCCGCTGTGCTCCACCGACCCCGCCACCTTGGCGAGCGTGGCGACGGCATCACGGCGGCCAGTTTGAATGAGCGACTCACGCTGCTGCTGGGCGCCGATCTGGCCGTGGAACGCGCGGGCGACCTTGCCGCCCGGCGGCTTGAGCGACGTGACCGACACGCCGACGACGTCGAGCCCGAGGCCGAGGGCGTCGATCCGCTCCTGGATGGTCTTTTCGAGTTCCGCGCCGCCGCTCGTGCGGCCGTTCGACAAGAGGTCGTCGAGTTCGTGACTGGCGAAGTAGCGGCTGGCCTCCTGCTGGGCGATCACCGTGAGTGCCTCCCGCGGGGCGAGTGCGCCTTCGATAAACTCGATCAGGTCGCGCACACGGTACTGCACGACCACGTCGGCGGCCACGAGCGCCATGCCGCCCCCCGTGGTGCGATCGCTGCGGGTGTCGAACGCCGTGGGAAAATATTCCATCCCGAGCTTCGCGAGGTTGTCGTCCCCCGTCGTCCACAGGATGGCCTCGTCGTCGGCACCGCGGCCTGCCGGGTCGCTCGACACGGTGATCTGGAGCACCTTGCCCACCGGGTAGGCCATTGCCGTCTCCACCGGCCAGGGCAGCTTGAAGTGAATGCCGGGCCCTCTGGCCTGCCCCTGCACCGCACCGAAGCGGAGCACCACCCCCTGCTCGTCCGGCCCCACGATCACGAGCGTCGAGAGAGCCAGCAGCACGCAGACTCCGAGCAGCGTGAGTGGCGTCACCGCCCGCCCCAAAAGCCGATAGAGCCAGCTGCGGGAGACTTCGACGCCGAACTGGTAATTGATGAGTTCGCCGACCACCTGACCGAGCGATTCGGGCGTGGTGAGCAGGCCGAGCAGCCGGCTGTCGAACGCCGGCCGCGGCAGCTCGCCGGGCCGCTTGGGACGGTAGGCGGCGAGCAAGCCATTGAGCAGGATCTCGATGCCGATCAGGATCATCACCGCGGGCACGGCGGCCGAGATGACCCGGAACAGCGACGTGTCGTCGAGGACGGCAGCCGCTGCCGCACCGAGCGCCACGAGCCCGGCGAGCACGAAGCAACTCATCAAGTAGCTCGCCCCGCCGCGCAGCAACTGCCACTCCTTCACTCGCGTGTAGCCGCTGATCCAACGGGCCGCGACGAAGGCCACGAACGCGATCGCCCCCGCGACAAACAGCAGGCCCACGGGGTTCACCCCGGAGGCGATCGTCGTCACGGTCGCGGGGTCGGCGGCGGCCAGGAGGCTGGCGTTGCGCCACACGAGCGCGATTCCAGCGGCGATGAGATAGGCCGCCACGAGGAAGCTGACGGCAGGCAGACCGTACGCCAACAGGTTGGCCAGCCGCTGCCGCGCCCGCTGGAGTTCGTCCGACAAGTCGCCGAACAGCACTGCCGAGGCTGCGTCTTGGGCGGCCAGTTTCTCCGACGCCAGCGTCTCCCGCCGCTCCGTCTCGAACTGGGAGTAGATGAGGGCCAGGACGACCCAGATCGGAACGCCCCCGAGCATGTGCCAGGTGGCGGCCTGGATCGCCGGGCTCTGCGTCCACAGGCCGACGAGCGCCGTGGCCACCGTCAACGCGAGCTGGATCACGAGCCCGACGGTGGCGGCCGTCGTGCCGCGGCGGTAGGTAAGCTGGTCGCCCTTCACGCGTGCCGAAAAATTTGAGGGGATGCGGCCGCCCGGCGGCATCCGGCCGGAGGCTCCGGACGCCTTCATCCTACCCTCGGGCCGGCCCCGGTCGCCGGCGGCGGTGTTAGTTCTTCATGAGGGCCCACGGGCGGGTAGGTTATGGGCTGCATGTCCGTTTTCGCCGTCGCCCGCAACGCGTTCCTCGAATCGATCCGCCAGCCCGTCTTCGTCGTGCTGCTGGTCGTGGGCATCCTCGCGCTCGTGCTCAATGTGAACCTGGCGGCATTCGCCTTCGAGGACGACAGCAAGCTGCTGATCGACCTGGGCTTGAGCACACTATTCATCGTGGGGATTCTCCTGGCCGCATTCAACGCCACGGGCGTGCTCTCGAAGGAGATCGAGAGCAAGACGGTGCTCACCGTGGTGAGCAAGCCCGTCTCACGCGCGGCACTCGTCATCGGAAAATACCTCGGTGTCGCCGCGGCGATCGCCCTCGGCTTCTGGGTGTTGGCGGCGGTGTTTCTCCTGGCGGTGCGGCACAGGGTGCAGGCTGGCGTGCGGATGGAAGATACGTTTGACCTGCCCGTGCTCGTGTTCTCGCTGCTCTTCGGCGGCCTGGCACTCCTCGTGGCCGGCCTTGCCAACTACCTCTACCGGCGGCCGTTCCCCAGCACGTTCGCCGTGAGCCTCGCCGTGGCACTGACGGCGGCGCTCGGAATCGTGTGGTGCGTGAGCCGCGACTGGGCATTCCAGGATCCGCGCGTGGAGTGGGATCCGCAGTTGATGATCGCCCTGGGGCTCGTCTTCGAGGCGGTGCTCGTGCTCGCCGCGGTGGCGATCGCGGCCTCGACGCGGCTCGGGCAGGTGATGACGCTGGCCGTCTGCCTGGGCGTGTTTCTGGTCGGCCTCGTGAGCGAGTATTTTCTGGGCACCGTCGTGGCAGCGCCCGCCGACGCGCAGAGCCCGTCATCCTTCGTACGGCTCGTCGCCTGGCCGCTCTACGCGGCGATCCCTAACCTGCAATTCTTCTGGTCGGCCGACGCCCTCACGCAGGGCAACCCGATGACGATCGGCTACTTCGCCGCGGTGAGCCTCTACGCCGCCCTGGTGGTCGGTGCCGTGATCAGCCTCGCCGTGCTGCTCTTCCAGCACCGCGACGTCGGGTGAGCCGTCACAGGCACCCTGCGGTCAAGCTACCTTGATTCGACGGATATCCGGTTCGAATCTTGGCAACCGATCCCGCTGCAAGATCCGCCTCCTCCTGCTCGATCTCTTCGCCGCAGCGCACGAGGCGGGCCGAGTTGAAGATCACGATCAGGCCGCTCACGATGTGGAGCAGCGCCGCCGTGACGGGCGACACGTAGCCCGCGCCGGCGAGGCCCAGGAACACGATGATGAACAGGGCCCCGATCACCATGTTCTGCCGGATCACGCCGATCGTGCGGCGGGAGAGCTCCACGAGAAATGGGATCCTGTTCAAGTTGCTGTTGAGAAGCGCGATGCTCGCCGAGTGGATCGCGACGTCGCTTCCCGCGGCCCCCATCGCGATCGAGATGTCGCCGGCGGCGAGGGCCGGTGCGTCGTTGACGCCGTCGCCGATCACAGCCACGCGGTGCCCCTTCGCCTTGAGCTCATCCACCATCTCGAGCTTCTCGTGCGGCAAGACCTCCGCCTTGAACTCACTGAAATGCATCTGCTCGGCCACCCGCCTGGCCACGCTCGTGCGATCGCCCGTCAGGATCACGAGCCGCTTAAGCCCGAGATTCTTAAGCCGATCCACCGCCTCGGCCGCCTCGGGGCGGGCGTTGTCCTCGAGGCCGATCCAGCCGGCGAGCCGGCCGTCGGCCACCACATAGAGCACGCTCACGCCGTCGGCCTCGGGGCTCGCCTGAATCGTTTCGATCGCGGCCACTTCCGCCGGAGCGAGGCCCGCCTCTGGCGCTGCCAGCCAACTGGCCCGGCCAACCATGATCCGCCGGCCGTCGGTCGTGGCGATCACACCCCGACCGGCGACTTCCTCGAAGTGCTGCGGCCGCGGGATCAGTAGATTCGCCCGCCGCGCCATCTCCGTGACCGCGCGGGCCACGGGGTGCCGGCTGTCTTGCTCGGCGATGGCGGCCAGCCGCAGGAGTTCGGCCCCCTCGACGCCCTCCACGGGTGCCAAGCGGCTCACCGACAAGACGCCCGTCGTGAGCGTGCCCGTCTTGTCGAACACGATCGCCGTGAGATTCCGGGCAGCCTCCAGAGTGACCACGCTCTTTACGAGCACGCCCAGGCGGGCCGCAGCTGACAGCCCCGCCACCATCGCCGTCGGCGTGGCCAGAATCAGGGCGCTTGGGCAGGCGACCACGAGCATCGCGATTGCCCGGCTAAACGCGGTGTCGGGGTCGCTGCGAAGCGCGAAGAAGAGCACCACGCCCACGAGCATGAGCACCGTGGGCGTATACCAGACGGCATATTGATCGACGAGCCGCATGATCGGCGTGCGCGTGCGCTCCGCCTCGAGAATCAGGTCTTTCACGCGGCCGAGCAGCGTGTCGGCGCCCGCTTTCGTGACCTCGATGTCCATGGCGCCCGTGAGGTTGATCGTGCCGCCGAAGACCTCGTCGCCCGTCGCCTTGTCGGCCGGCAGCGATTCTCCCGTGATGCTGGCCTGATTGACGGTGCTCATGCCGGAGAGGATCCGCCCGTCGGCAGGAATATTGTCACCGGGACGCACACGCACCACGTCGCCAGGCCGAAGATCCTTGGCCTCCACCAAGTCCTCGCGTTCGGCCGCCTCACCCGCTGCGGGCAGAATGCGATGCGCCTTTGTCGGCGAGAGTTTGATCAGCGACTCGATGCTCGCCTGGGCTCCGATCGCGGTCCGCTTCTCGATCAACCCGGACACGATCATGAAGAGCGCGATCGCGGCGCTCTCTTGATACTTGCCGGTGGCCGCCGCCCCGACGACGGCGAGCGCGACCAGGGCATTCATACCGGCCTCGCCCCGGAGCAGATCGCGGATGGCAGCGACGACCAGCGGCGCGCCGAGGAGGAGCACGGCGACCGCCGCCGGCACGGCGGGATAAAAGTCTTTCGTCCAGAGCACCTGGGCCACGAGCGAACAGACGAGAAGCGTCGCGCCCACGAGCGTAGCGGCAATCTGGAATCGCAATGACCGTCCAGCCGCCGCATCCGCGGCAGCCTCGGAACCGCCCATGGCATCTCCGCGAGTTGCTGGGGCGTCGATCGGAAGCGTCGCGGTGGCCATAGATCCGATGATACCTCGGCTTCCAGCGCCGGATGTTATGAAACCATGAAAAAACCGCGGCCGCCCGAAGGCGGCCGCGGCCATTCTCACATGCGAATCGGTGCGGTGGAGCCGCGGCCTATTCGTTGACGCTACCTGCGGCGGTCTGCTGGTTACGGAGTCGCCGAACCCAGATCGAGTCGGCAATTTCCTGGTAACCCAGCGTGCCAATCGCCACCGAAGTGATCTTGCCGGCAGGATCGCGACCGACACCGTTGCCGATATAGCCGTCGCCCTCCTTATTATTCTCCGACGTGCCGGAGGTGACGGTGTCCTGCACCTTCTCCACGTGCAGATCGGCGAACAGGATCGGGGCAAAGCCGCCCGTTCCCGCCCGGTCTTTCGGCTGGTGGAGCGGCTCGATGTCGTTGAACTCATGGATCTTCGTGCTTGCCGTGCCGGAGCCGACCAGCGAGCCGCTGATCGTCACCGTCATGCCGTCGTTGAAGCTTTCGACCAGGAGGTCGTTCGGCTTCACGATGGTGTTACCGGCGAAGGCATTCATAATCGCGGCATTCACACCCGACCCAGAGCCCGCCACAACCAAAGCATCGGCTCCGTCACCAGCGCGAGCCGGCCCCATGAGCGCCACGCGGGCGGCCGTCGTGTTGCCCTGGTTGAGGTGGTTCACCGACAGCGGACCGTCGCCATTCGCCAGGCCCTTGTCCGACGTGGCATCCTTATTGGCAAACCCGTCGCTCGCCGAGGGATCACCGCGGCTGAAGTGCCAGGTCGTGGCGTAGTTGCTGTTGTAGCCGGCGTCCCAGACTTCCTTCGCGGCGGCGTCGCCACCGAAGTAGGTCTCGCCCGTCACGTTATCGTACGTCGTCCCGGAATCCCAACGACCGGCGGGAATGCCGGCACCGGTGATGTCCTTTTCCTTGTCAACGTTGCGGGCGCCCATGTAGTCCGCCACCTTCTCGTTGATCTTGTTCCGGCTGCCCAGATCGAGGGCCTTGCCGGGCTGCGAGACCTTCGAGTCAATGAGATCGGCCACCCAGCCGTACTTCTGGATGTCGCCGTCGCGGCGGTGGTCGAACGCGCCCGAGGTGTACACGCCGTTGTTGTTGGTCGCATACAGCTCGAAGCCACGGCCGAAGCCCGACATGTTGTTCGCGCTGCCCGAAGCGTTGGCGGCAGAGCGAGCTGACGACAAGGCGGGCAGCAACAGCGCCACCAGCACACCGATGATCGCGATCACCACGAGGAGTTCGACCAGGGTGAAGCCCTGCCGCCCCTTGGATGCAATTCGAAGCATGAGAAAAAACTCCATTTGGAAACCATCACCGTCTCCGGGAGCCGAACCTTTCGACTGCCTCGTCGACATGCGGGAACATAGTGCCCGATGATGAGGAGCACGTGAGTCGTCCATGAGAATCCTGCGAAATCGCGGATACAAAAGCCGACTTTCATCGAAAACTCATACGCCAGCCGCTTGCATCGCGGTATCACGTGTGTTCCACGAAGATCTCTTCCACGAACCCCATCCGAGCGCCCCGATGGATCTTTCCCGCCAGATTCCCAAGCCGATCGCCATGAGCGCGATCATCGTCGCCCTACTCGTGAGCGCGGCACTGGCGTGGGTGCAGCTGCGGCGGCCGACAGAGGCCGCTGCCCGCGATCTTCGCTCACAGTGGGCCGAGCTTGCCGACCAAGTGCAGCAACTGCGGAAGCGGGGCCGGCAGGCGGAGGCCCTGCAGGCCGCGACGATGTCGGTCGCCCTCGCCGAGCGGGCCTACGGGCCGACACATCCTGCGATGGCCGAAGCCCTCAATGAGCTTGCGCAATTGCGCATCGCAGCCGCCGACTTCACCGGCGTCGGAGAAATGCTCCATCGAGCCATCGACATCCAGGCGCAGGTCACGGGCCCGGAGAGTCCGGAGGTGGCGAACACGCTCAACAATCTCGCTCAGGCGATGGAGAAGCAGGGCGACTTCGACAGCGCCCGCCAGGCGTATGACCGCACGCTCGCGATCTACGAAAAGACTGTCGGCCCCGAGCACGCCTCGACAGCCCGCGCCCTCAACAACATCGCCTGCCTCGAAGACACCCGCGGAGATCACGCGGCCGCTGAACCGCTGCATCGCCGGGCGCTCGCCACCCGCCAGACGCTGCTCGGCCCAGCCCACATCGACACCGCCGAGTCGCTCGGCAACCTCGCGGCGAATGCCCGCCAGCGTGGCGATCTCCGCGAGGCGGAAACGCTCGCCCGTCGGGCCCTCGCGATCCGGGAACGCTCGAGCGGGCCGTCGCACCCGCTCACAGCCGCGTCGCTCGCGGGCCTGGCCAACATCCTCCGCGAGGCGGGCCGCACGGCCGAGGCCGATCCGCTGGCCCTCGGCGCCCTCGCGATCCGGCAAGACACCTATGGGTTTCGTCACCCCACCACTGCCGCCTCGTTCGAGACGCTCGCGCTTGTTCGCCGTGACGACGGCGACGTCGACACCGCGCGGCAGCTGCTCGAGAAGGCCCTGTCGATCCGCCGCCGCATCAACGGTGCGAATCACCCGAGCACGGTGGCCACGCAGGAACTCCTCGCAGCGTTGCCGGCTGCGAAAGCGGCCGACGATCAGCCGGCGGCACCGCCGCTGGGCAAGGGGGCCTCTCCAGCCAAGGCCACCGGCGAGATAGCCCCTAGCGCTCCGCCAGCGTCGGCGAAGGGATCGTGACCTGGGCCCCGTGCTGAAGCTCACTCGACGACGGTCGTGCCGTCGTCGAGCGTCGCCACCTGCAGCCGCTTGAGCCAGATCTGGTCGGCCGCCTCTTCATAGCTCGGCCCGTCGATCACAAATCCGCTGATCGTGCCAGACGTGGTCGTGACGCCGTTGCCGATGAAGCTGTCGCCCTGCGATGGGCCGGCGGATGCACCCGCCGTGACCCTGTCGAACACTTTTTCGACGTGCCCGTCGGCGAACAACAGCGGCGCGAATCCGCCCGCCCCACCCGCCTTGGGCTGGTGGAGCGGATGGATGTCGGAGAGTTCATGAATTTTGCGACTCGGGCCCCCGCCGATCGCCGGATCGGTAAACACCACGTTCATCCCGTCGGTGAAACTGTCGAGGAGCAGGTCATTGGGCCGCACGAGCCGAAAACCGACGAAGCCGTTGATCACGCCATCGGCCACCCCGGTGCGCAGCCGGACGGCTCCCGGCCGGACGACGAACGACGGACCATCGGTCGCCCGCGCAGGCCCCATGAGTGCCACGCGGGCTGCCGTCGTGGCCGCCTTTTCGAGCGTGGAGATCGACAACGGACCGCTCCCCTCGATTCTCGAACCACGAACGCTGCCATACCCTGGAAAAGCGGCGTCGATCGTGGTCGTCGGGTCGCCGCGACTGAAGTGCCACGTTGTCGCGAAGGTCGTGTTGTGCCCGGCGAACCACACTTCGTTCATCGCTGCCAGGGTGCCGAAGTGGGCACTACCAGAAACGGCGGCGTAACTGGTCGTCGTCCAGCCGTGATCCGCGCCATCGAGGACGATCGCGGTGCCCTGCCTGGCCGCACCGGCGTAGTCGGCGACGGTCTCGCTCACCTGCCACCGATTGGCCGGATCCCGCGCCTTCCCCGGGTTGGCCGCCTTGATTCCCAGGACATCCGCCACCCAGCCACGGGTCCGGATGTCGCCATCGCGCAGGTGGTCGAACGCACCGGAGCAATACCGCCCCGCCTGGTCTTGCTGGGCAAAGAGTTCGAAGCCTCTGCCAAATGCGGACAAATGACTCGCGGCCCCGGCGGCAAATGAGGCCGCTCGCGCCGCCGAGAGTGCCGGCAGGGCCATTCCAACGAGCACGCCGATGATCGCGATCACCACCAGCAACTCGACGAGTGTCATGCCCGACCGTCGTGACGCTCGCACGAAGTTCGCCTGACTGTTCATGCCAACTGGATCTCTGGCTCGAGCGGTGATCCGCGCCCGGGGCTGGAGCGAATTGCCCCAGGCACTGGGGCGAATCGCCCCAGCCAGGCGAGGCAATTAACCCCATTGGGGGATCATACCATGACGACAGGCGTCGAACGATACCCACCGGATTCTCGAAAATCCAACGGAATAATCGGACGATATGACTTCCAGGAAGTCTATACGAAATTCTCACAACAAAAGGAACGCCGTTCGCACCGGAGTTTTGTGATGTTTTCGCAACTCCCGAGATAAACACCTTGATCCATCCCGTTTTACGAACGCTTTCCGCCCGCCGGGCGTTGGCTCGTCCTGCGCCGGCACAACTCGCAGTCGTGGCGTTGTTCGGCTGGCTTCTTGCCTGCCTTCCGGGTGTTGCGCAGCCGGGCACGATCTCCTGGTTTACGGATGAGGCGTCGTTCATGAGCAGCCTGTCGGGGCCTGCTTTCGTGAACGATTTCTCTGGCGTCCCCGCCCCACCGGTGCCCAACCCCATCTCTTTTTCTGGGACCGCCGGCTATTCCTACCAGGCCACGGCCAATGGTGGGCTCTACCGCGCCTTTCGAGGTCCCTTCGGCCTCACTCCGAATGATTTTGAAACACCGCTCGTTTTCGACGCCTTCAACGGCATCACGGCGTTCGGCGGTCGATTCTCCCTGACCAATAGCGACGAACTTCGTGCTTCGGGCTCGATCGCGTTGAGCATCTTCACGGGCACGTCGCCGATCCTCCTATCGAGCACGACGGCGACGGTCACCGGAGCCGGTCCCGCATTTCTCGGGCTCGTGTACTTTGGCGCCGCTTCGCCGATCACTGGGGCACAGCTTTCCACCACGGCCACCGACCTCTATCCGACCGCGGAGCGGGTAACGGTGGGCGTACCCGAACCTTCGGCGTTGATCGCTCTGACGGCCGGGCTCGCGATGATGGGCCTCGCCGTCCGTGTGCGACGCTGGGCGCGGAAAGCGTTGTGCGCCGTGCTTGCTCTGGCATGCCTCATCGCCCCGGTGCGGACCACACTCGCCGCTCCGCCAAAGCCCAAGAAGGCGGCTGTGAGCCCGACGAAGGCTGCGCTCGACAAGGCCGCGGCCCTCGTCAAGGAGGGAAAGCCCGAGGACGCGCTCGTGGTGCTGCGGGCCGCCACGCTCGACGTGAAGAAACGACGCGGCGTGGGCCATCCCGATCTGCTGCCGATCTACGATGCAGCCGGTGAGATCCTCGTGGAGACGGATCCCAAGCAGAAGGCCGAGTCGCTCGCGGAGAAGTCGATCGCCATTCGCGAAAAACTGCAGGCGGATGGACAGCTCGACGACGAGGCTCCGCTCGGACGCACGTGGCTCCTGCTCGCCCGCGCCCGGCTGGCGGCCGGCAAACTCGAGCCGGCACTCGAGGCCGCGACGACGGCCGTGAAGCTGCTTGATCGCACCCGCGGGCCCGGTCACGACGACACGACATCCGCGTGGGAGACGCTCGAGCGCGTCGTCGTGTCGTTCGAAGATCTGCTCGGCCCGGAGCAGGAGGCCTCGGTCGCGGCACGCGAGCGGTTGGCCGCACTCGACGAGTCGTACGGCCGCCTGGCGCCCGCGATCGAAACCAGACGGCTGTCGCTTGCGGCTCTCCGCAAGCGATCAGGCAAGGAGAGCCCGGCAGCGACGGCCGAATTCGACCGTCTCCAGCGGCTCCTTATCGAATCGGGCCGGGCCGACGAGGCCATCGCCGACCAGGAGGCATTGATCGAGACGCTCGGCACGGACAAGCCCTCCGCCCCGGCCCGGATCGAAGCCTTGCGGCTGCTCGGCGAGATGAAGGTGGCAGCCGAGCGATTCACGGCGGCGACCACTGCATTCGAAACGGCTCTCGCGGCGAGCGAATCGGCCTTCGGCCGCAACCATCCCTCGGCCCGGCTCGATCGCCTGAACATCCTATCCGTCGAAGCGGCACGTGGCCGAGCGCCCGACGCACAAACGGTGCGCGAAACGGTCGCCGGCCCCGACGAGGAAGAGCCTTCCCCTGCGTTGGTTCGTGCCTTGGCCCGTGCCGCGAGCCTGCTCCTGGAAGGAGGCGACGCAGAGGCCGCCCGCGGCTTCGCGTCCCGTGCAATCGAATGTGAGTCGGCGTGGGAAGCCATTCCTCCGGCGACTCGCCTCGAGCATCGCCTGCTGCTGGCCCGCTGCCTGCTCGACACGCGCGTTACCGCCGAGGTCCGCCCACTCCTCGAGGAGTCCTTGCGCGAGGCCGAATCGCAACTCGGCCCCGGTGATCCGCGCACGCTGCGCACGATGGCGGCGCTGGCCGAGTGCAACGTGCTCGATGGGCTGCCGGCTGAGGCCACGGCCCTCTTGCAGCGCGTGCTCGACCGCGGCCTGCCGCGCCGCGATTTCGCCTGCGATCGTGAACTGGCCCGAATCATCGGTCTCTCCGCGCGTGTTTCGCCGGCGCCGGCTGCCGGTGCCCAGGAGCCACAGGCCTCGTCGCTGTGGGATGCATTCGTGACGATGCGGCAGCGGCTGGATGGCGACGACCATCCCGCGACGGCGCTCGCCCGCGTGCTGGCAGGTGGCTCCCGGCTCGCGGCGGGCGTTCCCCAAGATGCGATCCGGTTTCTCGAGCCGGCGGTGCCCGCCCTCGAAGCCGCCCGAGGCGCCGAGCATCCGGACGTGGCCGGTGCGCTCTTGATCCTCGGCCTCGCTCAGCGCGATGCTGCAAACCGTGCCGCTGCCGAGCAATCGCTCGAACGGGCACTGGAGATCTGGGAGGAGAAGGCCGGCGACAACCACCCAGCGACGCTCGCGGCCACGCAGGCACTCGCGCTCACGAAAGTCGCCGACGACCGGGCCGCCGAAGCCCTGCCCCTGCTTGAACGGCTGCAGGCGACCTATGAAAAGCAGCCGCCGGAAAGCGAATGGCGGCTCGCCGAAGTGCTCGTGCCATTGGCCACGGCCTATCTCGCGAAGTCGGATGCAGACCGTGCCCGCGTGGCGGCGACGACAGCGGCGAAGCTCGACTGCTGGCAGCCGCGGCGCGGCGCCTCGACGGCCGAACTCGAGCACCGGGCGCTCGCGCTTGCCGACGTGGCGGGCATCCTCAAGACGGTCGGCGAAGAATCGGCCGGCACCGACGCCCAACGCCGGGCCCGCGCCCTCGCCACACGGCTCGACAATCCCCGATCCGTGTTCGCCGAAATCGATCAGCGGTCCGCAGCCCGCAACTGACCTGCGGCGTTGCTCACGGCAGGGCTCGGAGCAGCGGCAGCACCCGCTCGGCCGCAGCATCGACGGCATCCGCCGTCGCGGGATCGACCTTGCGATCCGCTTCCGCCGGCTTTGCATTCTTGGCGACCGCCGCCAGCGAGCCGCGCCACGGCCAATCGGCGTTGAAGAGTTTGTCGTGCTGCTTGAGAAGCTCGCCAGCCCGGTCCACGAGCGCCGACACGAGTTTGGCCTGCTCGCGAGCGGGAAACGATCGCCCCGCAGCCTCGCTCGCACGACGCTGCGCTTCGGCGATGCCGGCGTAGAGGATCGTGGGGCGCACGAGATCGGGATGGGCGTCCCCCGAGGCGACGGTCCGCGATGCGATCGCCTGCTCGATCGCCTCTCGGGCCCCGTCGGCATCGCCGGCGAAGAGCCTCGCTTCGGCAAGGTTCTCCCGCAGGTCGGCCATGATCAGTTCCGCTTCCGCCGCCCGGGCACGGCCTGCTGCGTCGTCAAGATCCTGACCGCCGGCACCGGTCTCGCCATCCGCAGGCTGCAGGAGGAGCGACTCGCCCGCCTCGACCGCCCGCGCGAGGCTTTCCACGGCATCCTGCCGCGCCTTCTTGGGCGCTGGACGCCTCCTGCCAGCACCCACGTCGGCAGCTGCCTTGTCTGGGGCAGGCAGGCGGCTCTGTGCGAGCAAGAACGAACCGGCGAGCTTGAGCGGCTCGATTTCGCTGGCCGTCACACGGGCCCGCGGCGACAGGGCAAGCGGCGGCCCCGCCGACTCCAGCCGCTCGGCCAGCCCCTGCCGCGCGGCCTTTGCCTGGGCGGAGAGTTGTTCGAATTGCCCGAGCCAGCCGGTGAGTTTTTCGGGTTCGGCGGTGGCACCGTCGCGCCGCAGCCGGTCGATCACGAGCTCCATGCCTTCATCGAGGAGGTCGACGAAGACGAGTTCATAGGGGACAAGCGCTGCCGCGGCCTGTTCGCCAGCCGAGCGGGCCGCCAGCGCGAGCCGACGCTGGAACTCCCTGTCCGTGTAGGTCTTGAACGCCGTCCCGAGCGTCGTCTCGGCGGCGTCGAGGTCGCCCATGCGCCGTTCGAGCGTGCCCTGCGTCAGCAACGACTCCACCGCCGCCCGCACCCGCGGCACGTAGGCGGCATCCTTGGGCTTCGGCCGCACGGTCTCTTCGAGCGCCTTCGCCTCGGCGACTGCGGCGCGATACTCGCCAGCGTCGATCAATTGCACCAGGCGCTTGGTGTCGACGCCTTCGTCTTGGGCGCGACCCGGAACTCCCATACCTGCCACTGCCGCCGCCACGACGACGGCCCAGGCGGTCAACCGCTGCCGACCGGGCTCCCCGCCGCGGAGTCTGGATCGTTCAAAAGTCATCTTCGAACTCCGGCGCGGCGTCATTTCCTGTACCTGCACCCGGGGCCGGCTCACCGCCGACGGGAGGCGCATCGGCCACCTGCTCGGGCGCGGGCTTCTTGATATCGGTGCGTTCTCGGGGCGATGAATTCAGCGATGAGTCCCAACAGCCAGTCACATATTTGTCGATGAGCCCGATGCGCCGCATTCCGTCACCGTCAACGTCGACGAAAAAAAAGTCCGCCGTATAGGCCCCATTGCCGTCGATGTCACGGTAGCGGTCGGCCTCGGTCTGGGTGGAGTCGCCGTCCACGTCACACCACGGCTCATTCGAAAGTTTTGCCGAGAGCGACGATCTGCGCGACGCAGGCTCGCCGTCGAGCAGCAGCGAACTGCCTTCGTGCATATCGGGGGCGAAGCGAGCCGCCGTTCGCAGGGCCAAGGACCCGACGTCCAGAAACATCCGGCCCGGCGCCGGCTTGAGCACGCGCGGAAGCGGGAGGATCGAAAGGAACACGAGCACGGCACCGGCAAACAGCACGCCACCGACGAGTCCGACTAGGCCGCCGCCAAGCCGATCCACCAGGGGCGGCAGATCCACGGGATCTTCGGCAGAGCGATGATACAGGTACACGAGGGCTATGAACGGCGCCCAACAGAGCAGCACAAATGCCAATGCAAGGGCAAACCATGCATAAGAATCGGACCTCGGCAGAAACGACTCCGCAACCAGCCGGATCAGTTCGGCGATCAACCCGGCCAGCGGCTCATGGAGCAGGACCGCCGCGCAGAACGCGGCGCCAAGCTCCAGCGTCACGGCCAGCGCCCAGTGCAGGCCCTTCGTGGACCCCAGCCAGGCACATCCGATGACAGCGGCGATGACGAGCAGGTCATACATGACGACGTGGGCACCCGGTCAGGTGGTCACCCGCAGGATCTCGCTGACGCTCGTCTGCCCCTTGATGACTTTCATCAGGCCGTCGATCTGGAGCGTCTGGGTGCCGTTGGCGATCGCCGCCTTCTTGAGATCGCCCACCACCGGCTGGCTCGTAATCAAATCGCGAATCCCGTCGTTCATTACGAGCAGCTCGTGGATGCCCATGCGGCCCTTGAAGCCGGTGCCCCGGCAGTGCTCGCAGCCCTTCTCGCGGTAGATGTGATCGATCTCGCCATCTCGGAGCTTAAACTTTTTGAGGAGCCCCGGCGGTGGGGCGCACTTCTGCTTGCACTTCTCACAGAGCTTGCGGGCGAGACGCTGGCCGAGCACGGCCGTGACGGCGGTCTGGATGAGCGTGGGATCGAGGCCGAGATCGAGGAGCCGCGTGATCGTGGCCACGGTGTCATTGGCATGGAGCGTCGAAAACACGAAGTGGCCGGTGAGCGCGGCCTGGCAGGCGATCTCGGCCGTCTCCTTGTCGCGAATCTCACCGACGAGCAGCACGTCGGGATCCTGGCGGAGCACGCTCCGGAGGATGTTCGCGAACGACACCTCGGCCTGCGTGTTGACCGCGATCTGGGTGATGTTCTCGAGCCGGTATTCCACCGGGTCTTCGATCGTGGTGATGTTGTGCTTGTGGGCGTCGATCTCGCTGAGCGACGCGTAGACGGTGGTCGTCTTGCCCGATCCCGTCGGCCCCACCACGAGGAACATGCCGTAGGGCTTGTGGATGATCTCGTTGAGCCGCTTGAGCACCTGCGGCCGCAGGCCGATCTTGTCGAGGCCCGACTTCATCACGCCGCCCGACGATTGCAGGAGCCGCAGCACCATCTTTTCGCCGTAGCTCGTGGGCGTGGAGGCCGCACGGATATCGAACTTCGCGCCGTCTAGCGTGGCGGCGAAGGTGCCGTCCTGCGGGCGACGCCGCTCGGCGATGTTCATGTCGGAGAGGACCTTGAGCGTCGAGACCACGCCCTTCCCCTCGCCGATCGGCATCTTGCCGATGTCCTGGAGCACGCCGTCGATCCTGAAGCGGATGAAATACTGCTGCTCCTGCGGCTCGAAATGGATATCGGTCGCTTCGGCCCGCATCGCGGCCATGAGCATCTTGCGGGAGTTGCGCACGTTCTCGGACATCGCTTCCGGGTCATCCGTGTCGATCGCGTGCGTGCCGTCCTTCTTGAGAAACATAAACGCGCCCGCGTCGACGGCATCCGCCGAACCGCCCGACCCCGCGTCAACCGCCACGGCTTTCTCTCGCCGCTTGCTCATCGCACCCAGAAGCGACTTCGCCCGGTCGGTGAGCGACGGCGCCGGCTGCTTCGTGGCCCGCGTCCGCTCCTCCGATCGCTTGAATGCCGTGCGCACTTCGGCGGCGATGTTTGCTGAACCGCCACGCCCCAGAAACCGCCGCGTCTCGGGAACGACGGCGTCGCGCTTCTTGACGAACCCCACCAGCGCTACGAGGGCCGCAAGCAGGGCGACGGGGATCGCCACGGGCCCCGCAGCGGCGAAGCCACCCAACAGGGCCACGCCGCACGCGGTGAGGATCAGGGCCCAGCGTTCGGTGCCGGGGATCTCCAGCAACTGCCCGGTGCTATGCACCCACCGCGTGGCCGACGCGCACACGAACGCCGTGACCGCGAAGGCGGCCCACAGCGCCAGCCCAACCCATGGGAACGCCTGAAACGAGGGATTGTCGATCGCCGCGATCACCGAGCGCCGCCCTCCGGATGCCCATCTCGGGCCTTGAAATCGTTGCCTTCCCGGGTTATCCCCCGCCCCTTCCAGCCTGTAAAGGCTGCATAGATGCCCTCATGGGTTTCTCACATTTCCTCGCTCACTGGTTCCTAACGGGGCCGGTGTACGCTCCAGCCGATGTTTCGGGTACCCGCCTGAGGCAGCCCTCCTGGGAGATCGTGTGATGCAATCCGCCCCCTGTCCGCGCCGAGGCTCCGGCTTCACCCTCGTGGAGCTGCTCGTGACGATCTCGATCATAGGCGTGCTCGTCGGCATGCTCCTGCCGGCGCTCGGCATGGCCCGCGAGGCGGCGCGCCGCAGCTCGTGCATGAACAACCTCTCGCAGATCGGCAAGGCGCTGATCACGTACGACGCCGACAAGACCGTGCTGCCCGGCTGGCGGAACCCGCTCGACACCTTCACTTCGCAACGCGTCAATGCGAACGAGAGGCCAAAAGCCATGGTGTCGTGGACCGTGATGATCCTGCCCTTCTTCGACCAGCGGGAGATTTATGATTGGCACGAAACCTACACGACAACCGCTGCAGTGGACGACGTGGCCACGAAGCGAATCTCCGGATACGTATGCCCATCGGCTTCGAGCGACCTCGCCGGCGGGCCGCTGACCTATATGGGCAACGGAGGCACGGGTGCCGAGTTGCTCAACGGCGGCAACGGCACCGAACAGTATCGCGGCGACGGTGTGTTTCTCGACGCTGCCGGCAATGCCGCTTCCAGCACCTGGCATATCAGCCAGTCGGGCACCGCCTACAACCCCGCCCGGAGTTCACTCACGCAGATTGGCGCCGCCGACGGCGCCGGTTCGACGCTCCTTGTTGCCGAACGGTCGGGGCTCTCCGCGCCAACCGACTCGGCATGGGCTGGCCGCCCGCGACCTGCCTCCGGCGCAAGCTGGGCGAGTCACCCGATGTCGAATGCGACGATGAATGTGCAGGTCCTGACCCATCTGATCATGCACCCGCCGCAACTCGCCGCCAACGCCGATCCCGTTGCAGGAAAGCGAACAGTCAATCCCACGGCGGCTGAAACAGCCGCCGGCGGTGCCACCGACTGGGCTCTCAGGTTTCCTTCCTCACGCCATCCCGGCGGCACGGGCGTCGTGTTCTGTGACGGGCATACGCGATTTCTCAGTGAAAAAATCGAGCCCTGGGTTTACTCCCAGATGCTCACCTCCAACAAGCGCGTCCGATCGCAGCGGGCCACTGAGTGGGAGCGTTACATCGGCAAGGATGGAAGCCGAGTTCATTACATCTTCGACGAAAACGACATCGAGAAGTGACCGTCATTCGCCGCGGCCGGTGGCGTCCAGCGACTCCAGCCGCAGGAGGTTCTTCTTCGCGTCGGCGAGCCCGGGGTCGAGCGCGAGCGCAGCCCGGAATTCCTTCGCGGCAGCGGTGATCCGGCCCGTCTGGCCAAGAAGAATTCCGAGATTGTTATGGGCGAAGGCGTAGCCGGCGTCCAGCCGTAACGCTTCCCGATACTCTCGCTCCGCGTCGGCCAGACGCCCCGACCGGTGCCATGCGAGCCCGAGATTGAAACGGGCCCGCGGGTAGCCGGCATCATGGCTGATGGCCCGTTCGAAGCAGTCGGCCGCCTGCTCGAACGCCCCGCGATCGAGCAGGGCGAGGCCGAGGTTATTGAGGGTGTCTCGCGTGCCGCCGTTGATGGCCAGTGCGTGGGCGTTGAGTGCGAGCGAGTCGCGCCACACGGGCACCTGCCGGATCGAAGCGGCGGCGAGCATGACGAGGATCGCCGTCATGACGACGCCGACCCAGTGACTCCGCCACGTATCGCAAACCGCAGCGACGGCCGCAGCCGGCCCGAGCATGGCCAGATACGCATAGCGGTCGGCCACGGTCGAGATCGCCTCGAACGCGAACGGCACGAGCCCGAGCACGGGGAGCAGCGGCACGACGAACAGCAGCACGGGCAGCCGGGCGAGGCGAAGCCGTGGCACCACGAATACGGCCCCAATGACACCGGCCACGGTCAGCGCCTTCATGAGCGTCCATGGATCGGCGAGTAGCCGTAGTGGCGTGAGCCCGTAGTCGATGCACATGCCCATGGGGGCGACTGTCTTCACCGCATACAAGGCCACGGCGCTCCCGGCGACGAGCGGTCGCAGGAGGAGCGGCCCGGCCACGGCGGGATCGACCGGCTGGAGCCGGCTCGTGACGCCGGCGATTCCGGCCGCCAGCAGCAACCAGACTGCGATCAGCGGTGCGAAACGCTGCGTTGGCCACCGCGCGGCCGGCCCCACGTTCCACTCCATCACGACGGCGAGCAGCGGCACGACGACCGCCGTCGGCTTGCAGAGGAGCGCCGTGACGAAGCACGCCGTCGCGGCAGAAGCTCGTGTGCCCCACGCAGCTTCCGGAGCATCCCGTCGCCCGAGCAGGTCGACCGCTGCCAGGCCGAACAAGCCAGCCAGCAGGCCGCGCTGCTCGGAAATCCAGGCGACCGACTCGACCTGCAGCGGGTGAACGGCGAACACGGCCGCCCCGCCGACAGCCGCCCAGGAGCTCGCCCCGAGCCGCCTGAGCAGCCGCGCGGCGAGCACCGCGCAGCCGCCGTGGAGCAGAAGGCTCAGGGCATGAAACACGATCGCGGCCGGCGTCGTCGTTCCCGAGACGGCGCGGCCCAGCGCGGCCTCGACGGCGAACATCGAATAACTGACGGGGACATACAGGCCCCGATACGGCGCACGCCACAGGTCCACCACGCCCTGCCAGTCGAGCCGCATGAGCCGCGGATTGTCGAGCACGTGGAGCGGGTCGTCCCAGTTGACCCAGCCATTGGCGAGCACGCCACCGAACACGAGCGTCACGACCGCAGCTGGCATCAGCGCGAACACGTGGGTGAGCGGCAGGCGAGCATCCATGGACGCGGGTTTCCCGAAGAGTCCGGAATTGGGGCGGTTTGTACGGCATCCTCGCGCCCCGGCACAACCAGGCGCTACAATCAGTCATTCCCCGGAGCTTTTCCATGCCAGCCGCCCCCGCCTCGCTTCTCCCCTCCTCGCTTCCAAAGACCCTCGCTGAACTTCGGGCGTCCGGCTGGAAGAGCCGCACCGTCAAGGAGGAGGTCCGGGAGAACTTCCTCCGGATGCTCGCCACGGGCGACGAGCTCTTTCCGGGAATCGTCGGCTACGACGACACCGTGATCCCCGAGATCAACGTCGCGCTCCTCGCCGGGCACGACATGCTCTTTCTTGGCGAGAAGGGGCAGGCGAAGAGCCGCCTCATGCGGCAGCTCGTGCGGTTTCTCGACGAATTCGTGCCGTACCTCGACGACCCGGCGATTCCCTTTCACGACGATCCCTTGAAGCCGATCACCCGCGCCGGGAAGCAACTCGTGGCCGAGCGTGATCCTGCCCAGGTGCCGATCGCCTGGTGGCCGCGAGAGGAACGCTATGCGGAGCGGCTCGCACCTGGGACGAAGTTCGCCGACATCATCGGCGAGATCGATCCGGCCAAGCTCGCCGGCGGCACGAGCATGGCGAGCGAGGAGGCCCTCCACTTCGGCCTCATCCCCCGGATGCACCGCGGCATCTTCGCGATGAACGAGCTGCCCGAACTCGACGAACTCGTGCAGGTGGGGATGTTCAACATCCTCGAGGAGCGCGACGTGCAGATCCGCGGCTATCCCGTGAAGTTCGACATCGACGTGATGCTGCTCTTCTCGGCGAATCCCGCGACCTACAACCGCTCCGGGAAGGTGATCCCGCAGCTCAAGGACCGCATCGGCGCCGTGATCCACACGCACTATCCGCGCGACCGCGACCTCGGCATCAAGGTGGCCGAGCAGGA
>JAIXPT010000422.1 GCA_027486095.1 Planctomycetaceae bacterium
CCCGACGTGATCCGGGCCACCTGCTCGAGATTCACCGAGGGGTTGAGCTTCACGTCGGCCACGTGCACGCGCAGGATCGCCTCGCGGCCGCGGACATCGGGCCGATCGACGAGCACGTGGCGATCGAAGCGACCGGGCCTGAGCAGTGCCGGATCGAGGGTTTCGGGGCGATTGGTGGCCGCCATCACGATCACGCCGGAGTTGCTGCCGAAGCCGTCCATTTCCACGAGCAGGGCGTTGAGCGTCTGCTCGCGCTCGTCGTGGCCCCCCACCACGCTCGTGCCCCGGGTCTTGCCGAGCGCGTCGAGCTCGTCGATGAAGATGATGCAAGGGGCCTTGGCCTCGGCCTGCTGGAACATGTCGCGCACACGGGCGGCGCCGACGCCCACGAACATCTCCACGAAGTCGCTTCCCGAGAGCCCGAAGAAGGGCACCCCGGCCTCGCCGGCGATCGCCTTGGCGAGGAGCGTCTTGCCGGTGCCGGGCGGCCCGACGAGCAACACGCCCTTGGGGATATGGCCGCCGAGCACCTGGTATTTCTCGGGGCTGCGGAGAAACTCGACCACCTCCCGTAGCTCGTCCACCGCCTCGTCGATGCCCGCCACGTCGTCGAACGTGATGCCGAGATCTTCTTGGGCGTACATCTTGCCGCGGCTGCGGCCGAACGCCATCGGGCTGCCGGCCCCGCCGAGGCGCCGCATCATCATGAAGAACAGCACTCCGAACAGGCCGGTCACGAACAGCATCGGGAGCCAGTTTCGCCACGGGCTCGGCGCTTCTTCATAGCGGAAGGGCACGCCATGCTCGGCGAGGAGTTTCGACAGCTGCCCTTCGGAATTTTCGCTCGGCAGCTTGGCCGTGTGGAACCGGCGACGAGCGCCGGCCGCGCCTCCCGCTGCCGGGGTCGGCTTGGCCCCCTCGGCGGCCACTTCCCGCAGCGTGCCCGACACCTGGAAAGCCCCGATCACCACGTCGGCGAGGTCGGCATAGAAAACCGGCGACCTCGTCGATCCGCCCGACACCTCGACGGGCTTGGCACCAGACGTGGTCTCGGCCGTCGTGCCGACGGCTGGGCCGGAAGCCCGGATCAGCCGCTCGAGATCGCTGTACGAAAGCTCGACCTCCGGATTGGCGTTGAGCAGGCTGAGGGCGAACAGACCGGCCACGCCCACCGCGATCAGCGACCAGACGATATTCGACCCGCCGAGCGGCGGCCGGCGGTCGGAGGCCCGCTTCGGAAGAGAATGCTTTGCTGGCATGAGGCTTACATCCTATGCCGCCTGAAACACCGGGACAATGACGCACCCCACCGCCTGCCTCCGCGAACGACATGGAAGTTTCCCCCGTACAAACCTAGACTTTCGTGAAGTTTCGCCCGCCAGCAGGCCGCCCGCCCCCGCATGGATTCATTCGCACCCGCCCCCACGTCGCCCGCCGGCGGCAGCCTGAATGTCGCCATTCTCGGATCGACCGGGAGCGTGGGCACGAGCACGCTCGAGGTCGTGGCGGCATCGGGAGGCAGGTTTGCCCCGTTTCTGATCGCGGCCCACCGCAACATCCCGCGGCTCCTCGACCAGGCCCGCGCCTGTCGGCCGCGGCACGTCGTGGTGGTCGATGAAACCGCGGCCGTGAGCCTCGATCCTGCCGATCTTCCCGCGGGCACCCGCCTTTCCGTCGGCCCCGCGGCCCTCGACGACCTCGTGCAATCGCCCGAAATTGACCGGGTCGTGGCGGCGATCGCCGGAGCGGCGGGGCTGCGCAGCACGTGGGCCGCCCTCGAGGCGGGCAAGACGGTGGCGCTGGCCAACAAGGAGACCCTCGTGATGGCCGGGCCGCTCGTGATGCGGCTGGCCGCGCAAACAGGCGCCCGAATCCTGCCGGTCGATAGCGAGCACTCCGCGATCCATCAGGCCCTCCGGGCCGGGGGAATCGCCGAGGTGGAGCGGATCGTGCTCACCGCCAGTGGCGGGCCGTTTCGCACCTGGTCGGCCGCGGCGCTTTCAAGCGCGACGCCCGAGCAGGCCCTGCGGCACCCGACCTGGTCGATGGGCACGAAGATCACGATCGATTCGGCCACGATGATGAACAAGGCGCTCGAGCTCATCGAGGCGCGGTGGCTCTTCGGCCTTCCGGCCGAGCGGCTGGCCGTGCTCGTGCACCCGCAATCGATCGTCCATTCGCTCGTGGAGTTCGTCGATGGTTCGGTGATCGCCCAGCTCAGCCCCCCCGACATGAAACTGCCGATCCAGTACGCGCTCTACCATCCAGAGCGCGTTCCCGGCATCGCGCGGCGGTTCGACTACAGCCTTCCCGTGGCGCTCGAATTCGAGCCGCCCGACCCGGTGCGGTTTCCGGCCGTGCGGCTCGGGCACGAGGCGGCCGCCCGTGGCGGCACCGCCGGGGCCGTGCTCAACGCCGCCAACGAGGAGGCCGTGCGCGGCTTCATGGAGGGCGCCATCGGCTTCACCGACATCGCCGCCATCTGCGCGCGAATTCTCGGCGAACATTCTTTTCAAGCAGATCCCGCGCTCGACGACATCCGTCGCCTCGATGCCTGGGCCAGGCAGGAGGTGGTCAAGTGGGCATGTGTCTGATGGCAAACGTGATGCTCGTGGCGACGACGTGGCTCGTGGCGACGACGTGGCTGGAATGGATCATCCAGCCCTCCAGCTGGTGGGTGATCCTCCAGGTGGCGCTCGGCCTGGGATTCGTGATCTTCGTCCACGAGCTCGGCCACTTCCTCGTCGCCAAGGCATGCGGCGTGAAGTGCGAGAAGTTTTTCCTCGGGTTCGACGTCGGCGGCCTGAAGCTCGCGAGCTTCAGGTGGGGCGAGACGGAATACGGCATCGGTGCCCTGCCGCTGGGCGGCTACGTGAAGATGCTCGGGCAGGACGACAACCCGGCCGCCGCCGCCCACGAGGCGGAGCGGGCGAAGGCGTTCGTCGAGGCGGGGGATCTGCCGAAAGAACCCGTCGCCGGCCCGCATCCTGCCTGGGACCCCCGCAGTTATCCGGCACAGAGCGTGCCCGAGCGCATGGCGATCATCTCGGCCGGCGTGATCATGAACGTGATCTTCGCGATCCTGATGGCGAGCTGGGCCTTCGGCCTGGGAGTCAAGGAGCTCACCTGCGAGGTGTCGGGGGTGCGCCCCGGGGGCGCGGCCTGGCGGGCGGGGCTGCGCACCGGCGACGAGATCACGGCCATCGGTGCGCTCGAGAAGCCGATCTTCTCCGATCTCCAGAAGGGCGTGACGCTCGGCGACGTGGCCAAGGGGGTGGAATTCACGATCCGCCGGCCGGCCGACGGCGCGACCCGCACGCTTCTCTTGCGGCCCGATACCGACCTCGGTGTGCCGACGGTCGGGGTCACGAGCCCGTTTTCGCTCACCCTTCCGGCCGATCTCAAGGAGGGCCTGCCGGGTGCGGCCGGGCGGGCGCTGCCCGCGCTCGGGCCACGCGACGAGATCCGGGCGATCGACGGCGTGCCGGTGCGCACCTATGCCGAATTGATCGCGGAGCTCGCGAAGCGGCAGGACCGATCGGTGCGGCTCACTGTCGCACGGCCCGCACGCTCCGGGGTCGATGCCACCACGCTCGATATCGAGGTGCCACCGCAGCCGATGCGAACGACCGGCATGGTGATGACGGCGCTCCCGATCAAGGCCGTACAGGACGATTCGCCGGCGGCCCTGGCGGGCCTCGAGGCGGGGGATCGCATCGTCGCCATCGACAAAGCCGCCGTCGGCGATCCGCTCGCGCTCGACGACGCGCTGCGCCGGCGGGCCGGCGACACGGTGCAGCTCACGGTGGCCCGCGCCGGGGGCGAAACGGCCGAGGTCGAGCTCGTGCCCCGGCCCGTTGCCTGGATCGAGGAGTCGCGCTGGCCGACGAGCCCGGTCGCCGTGTCGTCGATCGGCGCAGCCATCGGCGTCGATGCGCTGGTCGCCACGGTTGCCGCCGACAGCCCGGCAGCCCGGGCGGGCATCGTGGCGGGAGAGCGCGTCGTGCGGGTTCGCTTCGTGATGCCCGCCCGCGCCGACGCGGGCGACGACGAGGGACTCGAGCTTTCGGAGAAGGCCCCGAGCTGGCCGTATGTCGCGGCGGCGCTCCAGCAGGTCGAGGAGGGCACCTCGCTCGCCCTGGTGGTGGAAGGGGCGGATGGGGTGCAGCGCGACGTGCAGCTCACGCCGGCCACCGACCCGGCCCGATTCGTGGTCGATCGTGGCCTGCTCTTCGAGCCGGTCTATCGGATGGTGCGGGCGGGCTCGATCCTCGCCGCCCTGCGGCTCGGGTTCGGCAAGGCGATCGACGACCTCTCGCTCGTCTACAAGTTTCTCCACAAGCTCACGAGCAACCAGATCAGCCCCCGCCTGCTCGGCGGCCCGATCGAAATCGCCAAACAGGCCGGGAAGTCGGCGGAGGAGGGATTCAGCCGATTTCTCCTGTTTTTGACGATGCTCAGCGCCAATTTGGCGGTGGTGAATTTTCTCCCCATCCCCGTTCTCGACGGCGGGCATATGGTGTTTTTGGCCTACGAATGGCTCCGCGGCAAGCCGCCGAGCGAAGGCGTGGTGGCGGCGCTCTCCTATCTGGGGCTCGCGCTCATTCTCACGCTGATGATGTTCGTGTTTGGGCTCGATCTGGGATTGATTCCGCGGCGGTAGCGGCGTTCATGAGCACCATCGACGGCACGGCCGAACACATCGCCATGATCCGGCCGGCCATGGTGCCTCCCCCCGGGGTGCGGGCGGTGGTGTTCGACGTCGTGGGCACGCTCGTGGAGCCTTCCCCTTCCGTGGCCGTGGCCTATCAGCGGGCGGCCGCCCGGCACGGCGTGGAGCGTGGCGTTTCCGAGATCGACGGCCTGTTTCGCATCGCCTGGCGGAAACAAGAGGCGATCGATGCGGCGGCGGCGACGCCCTTCGCCACCGATCGTGTCCGCGAGCGCGATCGCTGGCGCGGGATCGTGCACGACGTGTTTCCAGACGTGCCCGCCGCTGCAGCCATCTTCGACGAGTTGTGGGAGCACTTCGGCAGGCCCACTGCCTGGCGGCCAACCCGGCAAGGCCCCGGGCTCGTGCAGCAGGCGATCGACGCCGGGCTCATGGTGGCGCTCGCCAGCAACTTCGACGAGCGGCTGCTCGCGATCGCCGGCCATGTCGAGCCGCTGTCGCACGTGCCGCACGTGTTCGCCTCGTCGGAGCTCGGGTGGCGGAAGCCTGCGGTCGATTTTTTTCGTGCCGTCGAAGCGCGGCTCGCCTGCAGGCCCGCCGAACTGCTCCTCGTGGGCGACGACCCGGAGCTCGACCTCGCCGCGGGCCGCCGCGCGGGCTGGCACGTGTGCGGCGTGTAGCGGCTGACTTCGCCCGCCGGCGCGGCATCCTCTCGGCTCACGCCTCGGGCTTCCTCGGTCTGCGCCCGCTGGAATCGACCCGGGCCTGCTGCCCAGCGTGGCGACGGAGCTCCAGCGCTGTCGAATGCGGGCTTTCTTCGAGAGGCCTGAAGCCTGTCGCTACGCGGCTGCCAGGGCGCTCTGGGCCACGTCGAGGCATTCCCGGATGTCGGCCAGCGGGTTCTTCGGGTTTTCCTCGTACTCGAGCGACAGGGCTCCGTCGGCGGGAAACTTCACCTGCTCGAGGGCGGCGAACACGGCGGGCACGTCGAGGTGGCCCTTGCCGAGGATCACGCCCTGCGTCTTCTCCTGCTGATCCTTGAAATCCTTGAGGTGGATGCCGTAGAGCCGGCCCGCCAGGAGCCGGATCACCTCGACGGGGTTTTCACCGGAACGGATGAAGTGGCCGAGGTCGGCACAGGCACCGATGCGATCGTCGTGCTTTTCGATCGCCCGGAGCACGTCGATCACCTTGTTGTAGCGGTGCTTGGGGCCGTGGTTGTGGATCGCGATCCGGATGTCGAACTCCTTCACGAGCTCGTCGAGGCTCGCAAAGGCCTCGGGTGTGGGATCGGCGCCGAGAATCCGGATGCCCGCCGCCTTGGCGAACTCGAACACCTTCCGATTGGCCGCGGCATCGGCGCCAAAGCCGTTCACGCCATGGGCGCTGATCGTGAGCCCGAGATCGGCGAGCTTCTTGTTCATGGTGGCGATCTGTTCGGCCGTCGAGTTCAGGGGATACATGCCGGGGTAGAACTCGACATGCCGAAAGCCGATCTCCCGGGCGTGCCGCAGTGCCTCGTCGACGGGATAGCCGCGGAGCGAATAGAGCTGGATGCCGAGGTTCAAGCCGCGTTCGTCGGCACGGGCGATGCTTCGCATCGCCGAGGCTGCGGCAACGCCGGCGGCGACAGACAAGACCTCACGGCGGGAGAACGTCACGGCCGGCATGGCGACACCTTTCAGGGTTGGGAAAGCGGAACGGCAGAAGCGGGGAATATAACGTGGTGGCCATTCGCCATGCACCCACCCCCTGCACGCCCCGAGCCGCCCCTGCCGCCCACGATTCGTGGTCTGGGGTGGACGAGTTTCCTCACCGACCTCTCGAGCGAAGCGATCTACCCGCTGCTTCCGGCGTTTGTGATGCGTGAGCTCGGCGGCTCGGCTGTGAGCGTCGGGCTCCTCGACGGCGTCGCGAATCTCGTGGCGGCGGTCGTACGGCTGCCGGCAGGCGTTCTCTCCGATCGCGTGGGCCGGCGTCCGCTGATTCTCTTGGGCTACGGGCTTTCGGCGGTGGCCCGCCCGCTCATGGGGCTCGTGGCCACCCCGCTCGGCGCGCTCGTCGTCCGGGCTGCCGACCGGCTCGGCAAGGGCGTGCGTACGGCGCCGCGCGACGCGCTCGTGGCCGATCTTGTTCCGGCCGAGAGCCGTGGCCGCGCGTTCGGGCACATCCGCGCCCTCGACCACGCGGGCGCGGCGCTCGGGCCGCTCGTCGCGACGCTGTTCCTGCTCTTCTACCCGGGCCGCGAACGCAGCCTGTTTCTGCTCGCCGCCCTGCCGGGAATCCTCACGCTCGTCGTGATCTGGCGAGTGGTGCGGGATCCACCCAAGACGGCGGCAGCCCACGCAGCGGCACGCGGCATGCCTCCGCTCGACCGCAGGCAGTGGCCGCTCCTCGGGAGTGTCGCGGTGTGGGCGCTCGGGGCCTCGAGCGAGCAGTTCCTGCTCATGAGGGCCGCCGAACTCGGCCTCTCCCAGGCCTTGATTCCGATCCTCTGGCTGGCGGTGAGTCTCGTGAAGAGCGTCACGGCGACTCGGGCCGGCCGGCTCTCTGATCGCGTCGATCCGCGCACCGCTCTGGCCGCGGGCTGGCTGCTCTTTGCCGCGGGCTACGCCGGACTCGCGGCAAGTTCGGGGCTCCCCGCCGCAATCGCGATGGCGCTCGTCATCGCAGTGGCCTATGGGCTTGCCGAGCCGGCCGAACGCGCGCTCGTCGCCGCGCTCGCACCCGCCGGGCGGCAGGGGGGCGCCTTCGGCTGGTATGCCTTGGTGCAGGGGGGCATGGCCCTGCCGGCCGGTCTGCTTGCCGGCTGGCTGTGGGGGCAGGGCCCGGCGGGCCCCGCCTGGGCGTTCGGAGCGACCGCCGGCCTCGCCCTTCTGGCGGCAGGCCTCCTGCGAGGATGCATGAGGCAGGCCGTCTGAAACAGGCCGAAGCCAGTCTTACGGCCGCTCGGCGCCGGTGTCGAGCACGGCCATGAAGGCCTTCTGCGGGATATCCACGGAGCCGATGCTCTTCATCCGCTTCTTGCCTTCTTTTTGCTTCGCCCACAGCTTCTTCTTGCGGGAGATGTCGCCGCCGTAGCACTTGGCCGTGACGTTCTTTCGCATCGCCGAGATCGTCTCGCGGGCGATCACCTTCGTGCCGATCGCCGCCTGCAGGGCGATCTCGAACATGTGACGGTCGATCTCCCCGCGGAGTTTCTTGACGATCGCCCGGCCGCG
>JAIXPT010000353.1 GCA_027486095.1 Planctomycetaceae bacterium
ATCGGCACGACGGTAGACACGATCGACCAGGCGGAAGACCGCGAGCAGTTCAAGGCGCTCCTCGAGCGGCTCGACCTCAAGCAGCCCGCCAGCGGCATCGCCCGCACGCTCGAACAGGCCCGCCGCGAGGTGGCCCGGATCGGCTATCCATCGCTCGTGCGGCCGAGCTTCGTGCTCGGCGGCCGCGCCATGGAGATCTGCTACGACAACGCGCAGTTCGAGCGGTATGTGGCCGAGGCTTTCGTGGTGGCCCAGGGGCAGCCGGTGCTCATCGACCGGTTTCTCGAAGATGCGATCGAGGTCGATGTCGATTGCATCTCTGATGGCCGCGACGTCATCGTGGCGGGCGTGATGGAGCACATCGAGGAGGCGGGCGTGCATTCGGGCGACTCCGCCTGCTGCATTCCGCCCCACAGCCTTTCGGCCGACGTGGTCGCCGAGATCAAGCAAGCGGCCGCGGGGCTGGCGCGGAGCCTCGGCGTAGTGGGGCTGATGAACGTGCAATTCGCCGTGAAGCGCGAGGACGGCCGCCCCGCGATCTACGTGATCGAGGTGAATCCGCGGGCCAGCCGCACCGTGCCGTTCGTGGCCAAGGCCACGGGGCTGCCGGTGGCGAAGGTGGCGGTGAAGGTGATGGCGGGCATGAGCCTCGCCGAGCAGGGGATCACCGGCGATCCCGTGCCGGCACATGTGAGCGTGAAGGAGAGCGTGTTTCCGTTCGTGAAGTTCGCCGGCGTGGATATCGCGCTCGGGCCGGAGATGCGAAGCACGGGCGAGGTGATGGGCGTGAGCGATCGCTTCAGCATCGCCTTCGCGAAGAGCCAGGTGGCCGCGGGCATCCTCCTGCCGGAGCAGGGACGGATCTTCCTGAGCGTGGCGAGCCCGCAGGCGAAGGAGTCGATGGTGGGCGTCGCGCGGCGGCTGGCAGCGCTCGGCTTCGAATTGCTCGCGACCTCTGGCACGGCGCGGGCCCTCGCGGCGGCCGGCATCACGGTGGAGACGGTGAAGAAGCTCCAGGAAGGGCATCCGAACCTGATCGACCATCTCATCGACGGCACGGTGCAGCTGATCTTCAATACGCCTCGGGGCAAAGGCGCCCGGACCGACGAGGGCCGCATCCGGGCCGCGAGCGTGCTCTACGGCGTGCCCTGCATCACCACGCTGCCGGCCGCCGAGGCCTGCGTGCGGGCGATGGAGGCCCTGCGCACCGAGTCGCTGGCGGTGCAGCCGATTCAAGACCGGTTTCCAGAGCCGGCGGCCGCCCGCTGAACGATGCGGCCTGTGCGGGTCGTAGGGCTTCGACCCGGGATTCCAGGAAATCTGGTCGGCGCGGTGGTGCCGCAGGTATCGCGCGGGGGGGGCCGGGGCCGACCTCTGATGCACGGGCTGTGTCATGCGAGCTCGGATCGAGAGGAGGTCGTGATGCAGAAGGCGGCGTGCGGAGTGATCGCGGTGCTCGTGGCGGCTGCGGCGGTGGAAGCCGCTGCGGCGTGGCCGTTCGGCCAGATCTGGGAGCGGCGCAAGGCGGAGCTCTATTCGCAGCTGTCGCGCGACGTGACGGTGCGCGTGAATTCCCGGGTGTTCGAAGCGAAGCAGGAATTGCGAGATTCGCTCGACGCCCAGGTGGCCGGCGAGGCCGCCAAGCTCCAGCTGCAATTCGAGACGGGCTCGGCCGAGCTCGACGCCCGCTTCGCGGCGGAAGCGCGGGCCCTCGACGATGCCTTCGAGGCCGAGTCGAAGGCGCTGCGGGAGCGCTTCGAGGCGCAGCTCTCCGACGTGCGCAAGACGATCGACGCCGAGGTGGCCAAGGCTGCCACGACGGTGGCCGGCCAGCAGGCCGCGGAGGCGAAGAAGACAGCCGACCAGCTGGAGGCCATAGGGAAGGGGCTCGCCGCAAAAAATGCCCAGGAATTCGCGCAGATGCAAAAGCAGTCGACAGCGGAGTTCGAGAAGCTCGCCACCGCCGCCGACAAACGGCTGGAGCGCGAACTGGCTGAATTGCGTGCCCAGATCGACGAACGGATGACGACGCTCGCCCAGGAACTCAAAGACCGCCGCGAGCCCGACGAAGCGAAGTGAGCTGCGGGAGCCGGCGGCACGCTGCTCGTTAAGTAGGCGCTGGCTCGGGATTACCCCGTGCCGTCTCGCCGGACGTTCGCCTCCGCCCTCCATCCGGAAGCCCGAGGCGTAAGCCGAGAGGATGCCCTGATGGCGAAACACGACGCGTATTCCCTTCGGCTCACGCCTCGGGCTTCCAGACCGGGAGGTGCCGGGTAACCCCTCGCGTCCTCCGACGTAGCGACAGGCCTCCAGGCCTGTCGATCGACAGAGCTGGAGCTCTGTCGCTACAGCGCTCGAAACTTTCGGCGGAGACGGTCGGTGGGCACGCGCAGAAGGAGGGAGTCCTTGAGGACTATGGGCGTCTGATCAAAACCCACGAGTTGTGTACTCTCAAGACGACCGGATTCGAGCATGCCTACCGCCGGCTCCGAATGCGGGTGGTTATCAGCTTTTCAAGTTACCGGCGGTAGAGTCGCTTTTTCATGTCCGCTGTCGCTTTCCCCATTGTGCCTTCTCCGCCGCGGCCGCTCGCTGCGCCGCTCGTCGATGAGCCGCCGCGGCTGACGGCCCGCACGCTCGAAGGGCTCGAGTGGATTCTCGCGCGCGAGCTCGAGGCCGTCGGGGCCGTCGATCTCCGCATCGGCCGGCGCACGATCGAGTTTTCGGCATCGCCCGGCCTCGAGCAAGAGACGCTCTATCGGGCCGTGCTCGAGAGCCGTACGGCGATCCGCGTCCTCGAGCCGCTCGGGCGGTTTCGCGTGGACTCGCCCGAGGGTCTCTACCGCGCGATGCAGGAGGTGGACTGGACGGAGCAGTTGAAGACGTCCGACACGCTGCGTGTCGATGCTGCCATCCACGACACGTTCACCACGCACTCGCTGTACGCGGCCCAGATCGTGAAAGACGCGGTCGTGGACCAGTTGCGGACGCCGAGCGGCAAGCGGCCGAGCGTGCAGCTGCGCGGGGCGACGCTCCGGCTGGGGCTGCACCTTGTGGGCGACGTGGCCACGATCTTTCGCGACGCTGCCGGGCGGTCGCTCCATCAGCGGGGCTGGCGGATGGGCGAGGTGGAGGCGCCGCTCTCCGAGGTGCTGGCCGCGGGGATCCTGGCGATTGCCGGCTGGTGGCGGCCCGGTGCGCAAAGCCAGCCATCCACCGGCGAGCCCTTGCTCGACCCGATGTGTGGCTCGGGCACGTTCGTGGTCGAGGCGGCGACGATCGCGGCCGGCATGGCTCCCGGGCTTTGGCGGGCGCGGCGGAAGGCGCACGGGTTCGTTCGCTTTCGCGACTGCGACAAGCCACTGGTGGAGCGAATCGTCGCGGAACTCGAAGCCCGCGTCAGCGAGCCGCCCTGTTCGTTTCAGGCAAGCGACCTCGATCCGCGTGCCGTCGAGGCCACGCGAGCCTGCGCCGAGGCGGCGGGCGTGGCGACGAGCGTGCGCATGGCCACGAGCCACTTCGAGGAGGTGCGGCCGGGGGGAGCGGCCGGCCTCGTGGTCACGAATCCTCCGTATGGCGAGCGGCTCGCGCTGCCGCGGGCGGGCGCGCTCTTTCGCCGGCTCGGCGACTGGCTCGTGCAGCAGTGTGGCGGGTGGCGGGCGGCGATTCTCGCGCCCGACACCCCCGCCGCTGGCCAGCTCGGGCTGCGGCCGGCGCACCGCGTGCCGCTCATGAACGGCCCGATCGCCTGCCGGCTGCTCGAGGTGGAGATCAGGGAGCGAAGCCCGGTTGGGCACGGCGAGCGGGGCGGTGCGCCACCCGGAGTCCCCGGGCTTCCGCCCGGGGCTTCTTTGCCCCACGAAGCCCGGAGCGGAAGCGACGGGACGAACGGACACCACCATGAAGCCCGGAGCGGAAGCGACGGGACGAACGGACACCACCACGAAGCCCGGAGCGGAAGTGACGGGACGAACGGACACCACCACGAAGCCCGGAGCGGAAGCGACGGGACGAACGGACACCACCATGAAGCCCGGAGCGGAAGCGACGGGACTCCACGCCGCTTTCGCACGGGCACTCGGGCCGTCGCCGACCAGATCGGCGACTTCCGTCGTCGCCTCGCGAAGCGGTTCAAGCACCTCTCAAAATGGGCCCGCCGGCAGGGGATCGAAGCGTTTCGCCTCTACGATCGCGATATCCCCGAGATCCCGCTCGTGATCGACTGGTATGCCGGGTGGCTGCACGCCGCCGAGTACGAGCGGCCGCACGAGCGCACCGAGATCGAGCACGACGTGTGGCTCGACAAGATGATCGAGGCGGCGGCGCTCGAACTCGGCGTGCCGGTGAACCAGACGTTTCTCAAGGTGCGCAAGCGGCAGCGGGCCGGTGGGCAGTATGAGAAGGTCGGCGAGCGAGCGGCGCTGCTCACCGTGCGGGAGGGAGGCCTCGAATTCGAGGTGAACCTCTCCGACTACCTCGACACCGGGCTGTTTCTCGATCACCGCCAGACGCGGGCGATGGTCCGGGCCGAGGCGGAGGGCAAGCGGTTCCTCAATCTCTTCTGCTACACCGGCGCGTTCTCGGTGTATGCGGCGGCGGGCGGCGCGGCGGAGACGACGAGCGTCGATCTCTCCAACACGTATCTCGACTGGACCCGCACGAACCTCTCGAAAAATGGCTTCAAGGACGCCGGCCGGCACCGGATCGTGCGGGACGAGGCCCGGGCGTTTCTCGAGCACCGGGCGCAGCGGGGCGAGCCACCGTTCGACCTCGTCGTCTGTGATCCGCCCACGTTCTCACGATCCGCGAAAAGCGAGACGCCGTGGGACGTGGAGCGCGACCACGCCGCGCTGCTTGGCTTCGTGGCGCAGAACCTCGCGCCCGGCGGCGTCGTCTATTTTTCGACGAATTTCCGCCGCTTTCACTTTGCGGAGGAGCCGCTCGCGAAGCTCTACACGATCCGCGAGATCACCCGGCAGACGATCCCCGAAGACTTCCGCAACGACCGCATCCACCGCGCCTGGCGGCTGGTGAAGCGGTAGGCAAGCGCGGCGCCGGGGCGCGATGCATCCTCTCGGCTCACGCCTCGGGCTTCCGTTGCCAACAAGCCCGGAGCGGCAGCGACGGGACACCGGGGATGCGGGCGATCCCGTTTTCCATGCCGCATGGAGACCGGGATTTGCTTCCACGCGGAGTCCCCGGGCTTCCGCCCGGGGCTTTTTGAAATGTTGCATCCTCTCGGCTCACGCCTCGGGCTTTCGTTGCCATGGAGGAATGCGTGTGGTGGTTTGACGGTGCGTTTGCCGCGGCCGTACATTCGCGCGGTATGGTCGCACGGATCGCAACGCTGTTTCTCTTCGCGGGCTTGCTTGCCGCCATCGGCTGTCGGCCGGCGGATCCGACGGTCGTGAAGATCGTGTCGAGCCTGCCGCGGACCGGCTCCGCCAAGCAGCAGTCCGACACGATCGTGGGCGGCATCCGGATGGCGATCGAGGAGGCGGGCGGGAAGGCGGGGCCGTTTCGCGTCGAATACCTCGACCTTGACGATTCCACCGCCGCCGCCGGCCAGTGGACGAGCGAGGCCGAGGCGGCCAATGCCCGGCGGGCCCTGCAAGATCCCGACGTGGTCGCCTACATCGGCACGTTCAACTCGGGCGCGGCGAAGGTCTCGATGCCGATCCTGAATCTCGGCGACCTCTTGATGGTGTCGCCGGCGAATACGGCCGTGGGGCTCACGAAGCCCGGCCTCGGGGCGCCGGGCGAGCCGGAGGTCTATCGCCCCACCGGCCGAATCAATTACACGCGCGTCGTACCCGCCGACGATCTCCAGGGCCCGCTCTCGGCCGATTGGGCGAAGAAGCGTGGCGTAAAGAAGGTGTATATCCTCGACGACAACGAGGTGTATGGCAAAGGGATCGCCGATCTTTTCGACGAGCGCTGCCGCGAGATCGGCATCGAGGTGCTCGGCCACGACTCGATCGACGCCAAGGCGCAGGAATTCAAGTCGCTGATGGCGAGCGTGAAGGCGGCGTGCCCTGATCTCGTGTATTTCGGCGGCACGACGCAGAGCAAGGGCGGGCAGCTTGCCAAAGACATGGCGAGCGCCGGGATCCAGGCGATGCTCATGGTGCCCGACGGCTGCCGCGAGCAGGTGTTCATCGACTCGGCCGGGGCGGCGAACCTCGAAGGCCGCTGCTTCGTGACCTTCGGCGGCCTGCCGCCGGAGAAGCTCACGGGAAAAGGGGCCGAGTTCGTGGAACGGTATCAGAAGAAACACGGCGAACTGCCCGAGGCCTACGCCGTGTATGGCTACGAGGCGGCGTGCGTGGCGATCCAGGCGATTCGCGCCGCCGGCGTGAAAGACCGCCGGGCGATCACCGACGCGGCGCTCGCACTCAAAGACTTCGACGGCGCCCTCGGCCGCTGGGGATTCGACGAGAACGGCGACACGACGATGCAGACGCTCACGGTGAGCGGTGTCCGGGGGGGCAAATTCGAGTTCGAGGAGGTGCTCGACGCGAATGCCGTGGGCGCGGCCGCACCGCCCACCGGCCTTGAGCTAGTTCAGTAGTTAGTTTACTATCGGGTGATGAAGTCCACGCGGCTCAACATGCACGATGCGAAGACGCATCTGTCTCGGCATCTTGCCGGGCTGAAGCCCGACGACCGGCTCATTATTTGCAATCGCAACCGTCCTGTGGCCGAGGTGCGCCTGCTGCCGCAGGCGAAGCCCCGGCCGCGGAAGTTCGGCCTGGCGAAGGGGGCGTTTCGTGTCCGCCCGGTGTTTTTCGAGCCGCTGCCCGACGACGTGCTGGCCGGCTTCGAGGGCCGCGGATGAAACTGCTGCTCGACACCCATTCCTTTCTCTGGATGATTACGGACGATCCCGCGCTATCGGTGGCTGCCCGGGATGCGATCGCGGCGGC
>JAIXPT010000394.1 GCA_027486095.1 Planctomycetaceae bacterium
GCTCGAGTCAGACGGTGGATCTCTCACAGGAGCTCGGCCGCCAGTTCACCTCCCGGCCACACGTGCTCGCGATCACGGGCGTGTTTCTGGCCGTGCTCTCGCTCACCGGCCTGCCGTTCCTGCCGCTCGCCGCGATGGCCGCGATCGCGCTTGCCGCAGCCTGGATCACGAGCAGCCGCGGACGGCGTCTGGCTGCCGAACGGCTCTCGCCCGCCCCCGCCGGCGACAATGCCGCTGCCCAGCCCGCGCTCGCCGACGTGCTTGCCGATGAACGGGTCGTGGTGCACCTCGGCCGTGGGCTGCTCGACCTCGTTCAGGGCACGGCCCCGCTCGTGGCCCGGTCGCAGGCCGTGCGTGCCGCCGTCGCCGCCGACCTCGGGATCGTGGTGCCGAGCATCGCCTTTCGCGACGATCTCTCGCTGCCGCCGCGGGCCTATCGGATCACGATCGCGGGCGAACGCACGCGCGAGGTCGAAGTGCCGCCCGACACCGGCCCCGAACAGACGGTGGCCGTCTTGGCGGCGTCGCTCACGGCCTCGGTGCACGAGCGGGCCGATGCCTTGCTCACGCGCGACGCCTGCGCGCGGCTCGTCGAAACGCTCCGCGAATCACAGCCTGCGGTCGTCGGCCAGATCGTGCCCGAGGTGCTCTCGCTCGCGAAAATTCACCGCACGCTCCAGGGGCTGCTTCGCGAAGGGCTGCCGATCAGGCCGCTGGCCGAGCTGCTCGAACTCCTGGCCGATCACGCGACCGAGGCGGCCGACCCGGCCGAGCTCGCCGACGTCGTTCGCGGACGCCTCATCCGCATGCTCTGCACGCGGCTTCGCGACCCCGATGGCCGGCTCGTCGTCCTGAAGCTGACGGAGTCGGCCATCGCAGCCCTGTGCGACCCGGCCGCCGACCTCTCCGACCGCACGGCGCCGGCGGCGAAGGTGATGGCAGACATTCGCCGCGCCGCGAGGCCGCGGCTCGATCGCGGCGCGGCGGCAGTAATCGTCGCCCCGGCCGAGAAGCGCCGCGAGGTTCGCGCCCGTCTCGCCCGGCTGCTGCCCGGCGTCGTCGTGATCGGTTCCACCGAGGTGGCGGGAGAGCCGCGCGTGGAGGTGTTTGCCACGATCGTGGGAGCCGAAGCGTCGCGGGCGGCCTGAGCCTGCCGAGGAGCCGCACACCAGGAGTGAAGAAGTGTCGAATCCGCCGGCTCCACCGGCGCAAAAAAATTCGTTCAAGCGTGGTCCCCCGCCGAGCCGATGATGGCAATTTTGGCAGTGGGATCGTCGCCTAGCCAGCCAGTTCAGCACGTTCAGCGAGTCCAGTCAGCAAGGAGGATGCCGTGGCGATTCAACTGTCTCCCGAAGAAGTCTTGGAACTGTGGAAGCAGTTCAAGGCCGATCAGTCGAACGAAGACCTGCGCAACCGCCTCATCGAGGTCTATCTTCCGCTCGTGCGCTACAACGGCGAGCGGATCTGGTCGCGGCTGCCCGAAGGGGTGGAGCTCGACGATCTCACGTCGGCCGGCACGTTCGGCCTGATGGATGCGATCGACGCGTTCGACATGTCCCGCGGCGTGAAGTTCGAGACCTACTGCGTGCCCCGCATCCGCGGTGCGATGCTCGACGAGCTCCGCACCATGGACTGGGTGCCGCGGCTGGTCCGTTCCAAGGCCAGCAAGCTCAACGAAGCCGTCAAAACGCTGGAAGCCAGGCTCGGGCGGGCCCCGTCCGACGACGAAGTGGCGGAGCACATGCAGCTCTCCCGCGAAGACTTCGAAAAGCTGCTCATCGAGGCCAACGCCGCCAGCCTCGTCAGCCTCAACAAAAAATGGTGCGAGACAGACAGCTCGAAGGACGTGCGCGAGATCGACATCCTCGAAGACAAGAAGGGCGACGACCCGACGCGCCGCATCCAGAAGGCGGACCTCATGCGGCTGGTCACCAAGGGCCTCAACCGCAACGAACGCCTGATCATCATCCTCTATTACTACGAGGAACTGACGATGAAGGAGATCGGGGCCACCCTCGACCTCTCCGAAAGCCGCGTCAGCCAGATGCATAGCGCGATCGTCGAGCGATTGCAAAACCAGCTCGAGCGACGGCGGCCCGAATTCGCGATGTAAACCCCGGCAGGCTGGGCAGATTGCGGGAAGACGCAGAACGGGTCTCATCGCCACCAGGAACGCACGAAACCCGGACAATACGCAGAAATATTTTTTGGTGAAGTTCAAGCGGCCGACCAACCGATGATGGGAGATTGGTCATTGAGCGGCCGATCAGGATCAGGCGACGACTGATGTCGCAGGAACCTGAAAGCGCGGCAACAATACCGATGGCAGGAACCACAACACAGCCAGCACGCGATTTCGAAATTCCCGTCGAACCAACTGTCGCGACGCCGCGTAGAAGCGAGCACGACGGGGGACGAAGGGGAGCCACCGAGCCATCACGACGCTGTCTGCAAGGAGCGCAATCATGAATATCCTGGGTGTTTTTTCGACGCATGGAACGCAGGCCCTCGGCGGGATCAAGGGCGTGGAATCGACCAACGCCGCGCAGGCCGCCGTCCAGCAGGGCGTCGGCGAAGTGCAAGACTCGGTCACGCTTTCGATCGACGCGGTTCGCGCCGCCGAATCGACGGCCGACATCCGCTTCGACAAGGTGAACGCGATCCGCGCGGCCATCGCCGACGGCTCGTATGACACCCCCGAGAAGCTCGACCTCGCCCTCGACCGCCTGCTCGATCGCCTCGGCTAGGCCAAGAGCGTAGGACAGGCTTCGGCCTGTCATGGCTCGAGTTGACGCGGCGGCTCAACCGTAGCGACAGGCCTCCAGGCCTGTCGGAGGGACAGACCTGGAGGTCTGCCCCTACGTCCGGAAGGCTGAAGCCTGTCCTACGAGAGGCTGCACGCCCGCAGATAGTCGGCCGACGCGCGGGCGGTTTCGAGCCAGCGGTGCGATTGGCGCGGGAGTTCGATGTGGAGGCCGCCCGAGTATCGCCCGGCCTTGAGCGCGGCGAGCAGCGGTGAGAAATCGACATCGCCCATGCCCAGAGGCAGGTGTTCGTGGCGGCAGGCGAGCATGTCGTCAACGTGCACGTTGACGATCTCGGCCGCGCGGGCCACGAGCAATGCGGGCAGTGGCCGCTCACCCATGCATTCAAGATGGCCGAGATCGACGGTCAGCCGGAAGTGATCAGGGCAGCCGAGCCGCTCGCGCAGGATCGCCTGGCGGGCGAGCGTGTCGATGAACATGCCGGGCTCCGGCTCGAAGCCGAGCACGATCCCGCGCGCGGCGGCGCGTTCGAGCACGGGCTCGAGGCCACTTGCGAGCCGCTCCCAGAGCGTCTTCTCGTCGGCGGCGTCGCGGGCCGCGCCCGACCAGAGCGAGACAACCGGCGATCCGAGGGCGGCGGCGAGATCGACGACGCGGAGCAGGAAGTCGGTGCGACGGTCGCGATCTGCCCGATGGGGCGACACGAGCGTGGGCTCGTGCTTCACGAACGGATCGAGCAGATGACGGGCGCCGGTCTCGACCACGCACGCCATGCCGTGCTCCTCGAGGGCGGCACGCCAGCGGCCCGTTTCCGCCGCGATCCCGCTCGAGAGTGGGTCGAGCAGGTGCCGATCGGGGGTGATCGCGAGCGACCGATAGCCCAGGTCGCGCAGGATCGGCAGTGTGTCGAGCGGGGCGATGTCGCCGATCGAATTCGTGCTGAAGCCCAGCCGCATCGATGAATCCCCTGTCAGGTGGCCGACACGAGCTGCCGGCCAAGCAGGAACGGCACGAGCAGCAGAAGCACGACGATCGCCCAGGCCTCGCCGCAGGCCGGCAGCACGAGCACCGCCGCCAGCGTGATCATCGACATGATCGCGTTGCCCACGGCCTGCTGCACGCGGCCGCTCGCCGGATCGAGGATGCCGAGCAGGTTGCGGAAGAGGATCGACAGCGTGAGCACGGCCCACAGCAGCAGCCACGGCACCAGCCGGCCCGACCGCAGCCATGCCGCGCCCTCTCCTGCTGCCGCCAGCAGCCATGTCGAACCCCCGGCGATCGACAGGCCCGCGAGCATCGCGAGCGTGGCGATCGCGAGCGTGCCGGCCCGGCTGCGGCCGGCCTCGTCACGGGCGTAGAGCGTGATGCCGCCGGCGTAGAGCCCCATGCCGAGCGGGATCAGCCAGTCGGACGGAGCGGCGGGGCCTCCGGCCGTCGTCATCCCGAGCAGCCAGTTGAGACTTCGGCACGCGCCCATCACCGTGGGCCCGAGCGCCGTGCCCTTCGCGTGCCGGTCGTACGCCCACACCGCCGCCGTGAGCGCGGCCCCGACGAGCGCCACCGCCGGATGGCCCGAGCCGAATGCGGCCAGGCACGCGCACAGGCTGCCGACGGTGAGCAATCCGCGGCCCACGGCTGCCGCCGTGCCGACCGCGATCGCACCCGAGGGGAGCGGCCGCTCGGGCCGCTCCCGGCGATCGAGTTCCTCGTCGAACACGTCGTTGAGCACCATGCCCGCCGCATACAACGCGAGGCTCGCCCCGAGCGCCCACCAGAACGCCGTCGGGAGCGGCCCAATATCCCGTGCTCGCGACGCGATTAAAAACCCGGCGAGCACGTCGGCAGCGGCCGTCGCATGGTTCGGAATCCGGAGGAGCCGCAGCCAGGCCAGAAGGGATGCCATCGTGAGTCTCGATTGAAGCCCGTTATTTCCTGGCGAAGTACCGCACGCCCGGGAGCCCGCTGAAGTCCTCGTCGAGCGTCCAGACAATGGCGCTGTGCTCTCGGGCCGCCGCAAGAATGATGCTATCGGCCATCGGCAGCGAATGCCGAAGGCTCAGGGTGGCCGCTTCGAGGGCCCGCTGCGAGGTGAGATCGACGAGGCGGCCACGCTGCATCGCTGCCACGCCCTGGATTGCGGCTTCTTCACCGGCCTCGCGGAGCAGCACCTTGAACACTTCGTACACCGAGACGGATGGTACGACCAGCGAATCGACGTCCTCGAGAACTGGTTCGAACGAGCGCGCGTGGCGTCCCCCGGCGAAGTATTCGAGCCAGCCGGAGGAATCGACCACGTTCACAGGCGGTCACCCTCACGAACGAAATCCGTCTTGATCCCTTTGACGAACCCTTTCAGTTCGCGGATGTTCCGCTCCGGCACGAATTCCACCCGCCCGGCATGTTCGATGACCTGCAGTTTCTGCCCAGGCCGCAGCCCGAGCCGTTCCCGAACAACACGGGGAATCACAACCTGGAACTTCGGTGAAATCGTGACGTGCTGCATGACGGCCCTTCGATCGATAGTGAAATCGTACAATGAAATAATAATCGATGGCTACGGCCTGGGAAAGCGGCACGTTCGACGACCCTCGCACCCACCGTCACGGCAATCCTGTTCGGCACACGGTTCCCGCTGGCCTAGAAGCCCGGAGCGGAAGCGACGGACGACTGTCGCGCCGGCGCCGCCGTCCCGGCGTCGTCTCCGGCTTACGGTCGCCGGGCAAAGCCCGACTCCCACGCCTGCGGCGTCAGGGCCGGAGGCCCGGGGCAACCCCTCGCCTCCCCCGTAGCGACAGAGCTCCAGCTCTGTCGATCGACAGGCCTGGAGGCCTGTCGCTACGCGCAGCAGCGGGCCGAGCTTCCGCAGCTCCTTCACGCCCTGCACATCCTCTGCACGGA
>JAIXPT010000280.1 GCA_027486095.1 Planctomycetaceae bacterium
ATCCTCGCCGGCGGTGGCGGCGGCATCAGGCTCGGCGAGCAGGTGATCGCTGCCAAGGGCACGCCGCTGGCGAACTGCTGGCTCACGCTCCTCAAGGGCTGCGGGGTGCCGGTAGAGAAGCACGCCGACAGCACAGGCGTGATCGAAAACCTCGTCGCGTGATCCTGGGTGCGCAATTCACGCCGGCGCTAGCCCGAGCCGCCCGGCGTCGTGAGATCGACGCCGTCGGCGGGCAGTGGCTGGCCGACGAGTTTGCGTAGCGCGGCCGCTTTCAATGCGGCCGAGGGCTCGCCCTCGCGCTCGTGGCCCGGGGCCGAGCCGAAGCGGATCGTCTGCGCATCGGGGCCGACGAGGCTCCAGCGACGCACGCCCGCCTCGATCACGGGCTTGTATTCCACGAGCCCGAGGGCCTTCCAGTCGGGGCCGATCACCGAGGCGACGGCGGCACCTTCTTCGACCACGGCGTCGCCCCAGCGCGAGCCTTCCGGGCCCTGCGGGCTCGACTCGATGCCTGTGAGCCGCGGGTATTGGGCCGCGATCTCGGGACTGAAGTCGTTGCTCGGCAGCACCACTGCTTCGGCATCGACGGCGAGCAGGCCCCCCTTCACCGCCACCATGGCGGCCGGCTCGCGGCACACGATCTCGACCACGGCCGCCGGTGGGTGGATGAGCCGCACGTCGATCACGCGCCGCACCCAGGGATGCGTGTCGAACGCCCGCGCCAGACGATTGGCGAGGTCGGGATCGGTGAGCGGCAGGCCGCGGTCGAGACTCGCCGCCTTGAGCGCCTCGGCCTTCACATCGGCACGCACCCAGGGCGCCACGCCGCGAACCTCGATCCTCGCCGGTTCCAAGAGGTTGTCACCTGCCCAGATGACGGGCTCGCCGTACTGCCGCCACAGCCAGGCCACACCCGCCCCTGCCGCGACCACGATGGCCAGCGCCAGGAGCCCGGTACGCCTCCGACCGAGAAACACGCCGAGTGCGGAGCCGCGCACGGGCTCATCCGGGGGCTTGCGACGGTGGGCGACGTTCATGGCCCGTCCTTCACCACATCTCGATCTGGGGCGTGAGCTCGACGCCCAGCCGCTCGCGCACCCGCGCCCGCACGGCCTCCACGAGGCCGCGCACGTCGTCGCTCGAGCAGCCCTGGTGGGCGACGACGTAATTGGCGTGGGCGGCATAGACGGTGGCCTCTCCCACCCGCAGGTCGCGGGCTCCCGATTGCGCGACAAGCGCTTCGGCCGTCGTGCCGAGCGGATCCTTGAACATCATCGCCACGCTGCGTGTGCCCGACGGCTGCTCGGCCCGCTCCACGATCCATTCCTTCTGCATGCGCTTCGTAAGCTGGGCGGGGTTTTCCTCGTCGAGCTCGAGCCGACAGCCGATCACGATGCCGTCGTCGAGATTGCTCCAGCGCGACCGAAACGCGAGCCTCGCGCCGCTCCGCTCCTCGATCTCGCCGCTCGGGAGCATGAGCCGCACCGCCCGCACGCGGCCGCCGATATCGCCGCCATGCCCCTCCGCGTTGCCCACGAGCGCGCCGCCCACGGTGCCAGGCACGCCCACGAGCGTCTCCAATCCCGACAGCCCGGCCTGCACGGCGGCGGCGACGAGATGCACGAGCTTGGCCCCCGCTCCCGCCACGATCGCCGGCCGCTGGACGTCGATCGCCGAGAAGGCGGGCGCCGAGAGCCGCACCACCATCCCGGGAAACCCCGACGCAGGCACGAGAATATTCGAACCTCCGCCGATCACGCGAAGCGGGATGCCCCGCTCCCGGCAGCGGTTTACGAGGCGGCCGAGCGCCTCCACATCGACGGGCTCGCAGAAAAAGGCGGCAGTGCCCCCGATGCCGAGCCACGTGTGATGGGCGAGCGGCTCGTGACACGACACGGCGATCGCCAGGTCGTCGAACGGGGTCTCGGAAACGGGTGTCTTGGAGCCTGGCGTCATACGGTGAAAATCCTCGGCCGCGGAGTTCTCATTGTGCCCCAGGCCTCGTCGAGGCGCCTATTCCTCCACCTCCCGGGATCGACGTCCCGGCGACAGAAGCCCGAGAAGCCAGGCCCATACGCCTGGTACGCCACCCACCCGCCCAGTGGTAAGTTCAGCTTCAAGCTCCTCGATGCGGGCCTCTGCCACCCCGAGCCTCGTTGTCAGCTGTTCCGCCCGCTGCATGTCGTAGGTAGCCCACGATTCACGTTCGATCGCTGCGGCGTTTCCCTGTCCACTGTCATGAACATTCGTAGCCTGCGTTGCATCGGCGATCCGGCCGCGACGCGTCCATGGTGCCGGCGATGACCGGCGAAACACCGCCACGAAATCAGCCCAGCTCTCGCTCATCGGGGCGGCGACGAACGATTCGACGAGCTCTGCAGCGATGCCCTGGCGGCGTGCCCACTCGACGAGCGCGATGCCGGCGTCGGGATAAAACCGCCAGCAGTCGAGCGGGTAACGATGAAAGCCGTGATTGCTCGGGGCGTTCACATACAGAAAACCTCCGGGCCGCAGCACCCGCAGACACTCGACGAACGACTCCCAAAAACAGACATCGTGCTCGAAGGTCGAGCTGGTGACGGCCACGTCGAACGTGGCATCGGCAAACGGCAGCGGATTCCCGGCCGCCACGACGTGGTCTACGCCGCGGCCGGCTACCATATCGACCCCGACATACCGGGCGCCAGGAGGGCTCACGCTGCGAAGCGATCCATTGACGTCGAGGCTGCCCAATTCCAGCACGTCCCTGAAGCCCGGCTGCCAGTAGGCCTCAAAGAAGAGACGGGCATGGAGAAGTGCGGTATCGTGCATGCGTAATCGTGGAATTGAGCTTGCCGCAGTCACAATGTAGTTGAATGCATGATCATCTCGCATCGTGAAAAATTCATCGTCTTGAGCCCGTGGAAAACGGCAAGCCAGACCACGCAGGCGCGACTTGCTGCCTTTCAGGAAAGCCCCTACGACGCCTTCTACCACTTCAATCCGTTTCTAAACCGGGTTGTCCATCAGCATCTCACCTGCTCGGAGTTTCGTGGCCTGCCCGAATCGCGGCTTGGCTATCGCATGGCGTCGTTCGTTCGCAACCCCTACGACCGGGCCTACTCCGGATTCCTGCAGGTGCAGCGCGATGCCGAACATCAGCCGCTCCGCGACTACCCGGCGGCCTGGATCAAAAACCTCGTCGTCAGGCAGGTCGAAGAGAATCGCCGTCAACTCGCACGAGCACAATACGACTTCGACGCCTGGATCGCGCTCTTGACCGAAGATCAGGTGCGAAATATCGGCCGCAACTCCAGCCTTCCCCTCCATCCCGCCTGCTATTGGACCCATGTCGGCGGCGAACCCGGCGTCGATTTTGTGGGCCGCGTGGAACGGTTCGAGGAAGACTTTCGACGCCTGGTCGCCTGGCTCGGGATCGACCCTGGCCGCATCGGCGCGGGCACAAGCAACGAATCTGGGCTCTCGAGCGACGGGCCGTACGGATACCGCCACGCCGCGCGGATGAGCCGCCGCTCGATCGCCACGATCAATGCCCTGTTCGCCGACGATTTCGACCTCTTCGGCTACCCCGCGCTTTGCAGTTGAGAGCCGGCCCGGCGGCTGCCGGTCATGCAGCCGCGCGACTTCTGTCGTCTACGCGGCAGCCGCAGGCTGCGGCGATACGGTCGAGCAGGACTGCCAGAGCAAATACCGACAGATCAGCCTGCCGGCCGCGCGCGGGCGCCGACGGCCCCGATCTGACCGCGGCCTGCACGGCTGCCAGGAATGCCTCGGGCGTGGTGGCCACCTCGTAATCGACGGCCGGGGCGAGCGCCGCTCCGGTCAGTGGCTCGCTCACGAGCGGCCGTCCGCAGCGCAACGCCTGCACCACTCTCGTCTCGAAGTTCGGATAGGGCTCGCAATGAATGTTGAGAACCACCCGCGACCGGTTCATCAAGGCACGGGCCTGTTCGTCGATGAGTCCGTGCGCTACATGGACGATGCCCGTCTGGCACTTGAGCAGACCGAGGAGATGCTCCCGATGCGGGGTGCTACGGCCGAGGAAGCAGGCATCAAATTCGGGTGGCACGTCTTCGGGATAGAACAGCGACTGGCTCACCGGGAGTGGATGACAGATCAGGCGATCGAAGCCGAGCTGACGCAGCAGACCCTCCGACACGGGGTCGTAGTGAACGAGCAGATCCAGCGGCAGGGGCAGCGCTCGACGCAGCGACTCGAGCCGTCTGGCCAGGTCAGGGTGGTATTTTCCGCAGCCTGTCGTCGGGATCGGCTCGGTCGAATAGCCGATCACCCGCACACCGGCGGCCTGGAGCCGCTCCACGAGTCCGGGAACGGTGGCCAGCCATTCAGGGCGAAACACGATGCAGGAGCGGATGCCGCGCTCGCTCACGAAATCGACGAGGCCCCGTAGGCGGGCTGCCGGATCAGCTGACGATATCGGAAACTCGAAATGTGGGCCGTGATTGACGCCATCGAAATACGCAGCCCGAAAATATTCGGGCTGCCCCACGAACACGATCGGGCCAAGAAATTCGGACCGGCGCCGCCCATCGGGGGGCGGCATCGGCACCGACCGCTCGAACTCATTGACGGAAGTCTTCCGCGGAAATGTCGGCCAGCGACGGCGTACACCGCGAATCAGCCGTGGAACCAACGAGAGCCTGCCGGGATGGCGGCGCGACGACGGCGCCACCCGGGCTGCCCGGACGCGAAGCTCTGCGAGTGCCACTTGGGCGGCCCGATCACCACGACCCCAGACAGGCAGCCGACCGAGGAGCTCCAGCAAGGCAGCCTCGAACTTCGGGCATTGCCGCTCCCAGCCGTAGCGTGCAGCGGTCTCCAGGCCGTTTCGGGCGAGCGTGTGCCGCAAACCTGGGTCGGCGATCACTCGCCGCACCGCGGCCACCGCGGCCTCCTCGTCGTCGAGCGGCACGGTCAGCGCATTGTGGCCATCGATCACGTATTCATCGTGGCCCTGCACACGGCTGACCACAGCTGTGCCTCCACAGGCCATCATTTCCAGAGGTGGGCCGAAGAAGCCCTCCACGACCGACAGCTTGAGCAGGATGTCGCAGGAGCCGTAAATCGCCGGCATGTCGCCGAGGGGCACTTGGGCGAACCGGCGGTGGGCGTGCGAGATTTGCCGAGAAGGGAGGTCGCTGGAGACGTACCAGATTTCCGCATCGGGAATCCGACGGGCCACCCGAAATGCGAGCTCGATTCGCTTGAACACCAGATTTTGAGCTCCCTCGATGAGAATGCGTGGCCTGACGCCACGCGGCTCCAAGGGATTCACATCCGCGCGAAAACATGCGAGATCGACGCCGTTCGGCGTGTAGGCGACCGCAACGTCAGCGTCGCCCTCCAGTCGTGCCTTGAGCCATCGCGCGACGGCAAGGTAGCCGACACGTGGATTCGTGAACGCGAGATCGACGAAGGGCTCGTCGGCAAACGATCCTCCGTGCTGCGCTCGAAGGCTCTCACGATCGTCGCCCTGCACGAAATGCAGATAGCGATCCGCAGCGATGCGAAACATCTCGAAATAGCATTCCCACCAGCCGGAAACGACCGCATCGAACCGCTCGCCGGATGCGGCCAGATCAGCAAGGCTCCTCACCGGCAGCGTGAAATTCGGATAAGCGTGGACGCCGAGCCCACCGGCGTCGGCGATGAAAGCCATCGTGACGTCATGGCCGCGTGCAGCCAAAAAATGCGCGTGTCGATAACACACGAACAATCCACCGGAGACGCCCGCCGCGGGGAGAAGAAAAACGATCTTCATCCAGTGTCCTCTGCTGCCATCGCTCACGCAGCCCGGCGGCCCCATGTCGGCGGGTGGGCCATTTGCAGCCAGCCATCCACGAGGCTGGCGAGCATGCCGGCGGCGGCCGGGTCGCCCGGATCGCCGGAGACGCCGCCGCCCGCCGGTGGCCGCCCGAGCACGAGCACGCAGTCGCCTTCACCGGCACGAGCGAGCAGCCGGTCGAGCCGTGCATACGCGGCCACCGCCAGGCCGTCGGCATGCTCGTCGAGCACCGTCGCCGGCACCACGAGTGTTTCGTCGCACCACCGGGCTGCCCGCGCTGCGAATCGGGGCGCGGGATCGATCATCGCTGCCGCGGCTTCCTCCGCGACAAGCAGCAATCGGCCGCGAGTCAGCCTGCGCAGGCTCGCGAGCGTGGCGGCGAGCGCGTGGCCCGTCGTGGCCTGATCGACGAACACCGCGGCATCCTGGCCGCGATCGATGCGTTCGAGCCGCCCCGGCACCCCGCCGGCCGCCTCGATGCCCCGGCAGACACGCTCGAGCGGCACACGATTCCCGAGGCCGATCGCGGTCGCGAACAGGGCGTCGCGGACGAACCCGGCCGTCGGAGGCGCGAGCGCAAGCGCGGCGGTGTGCCCCGCCGCCATCACGAGCACCGTCTGCCCATGCAGCGATCGCTCCACCGGCACGGCCGTCACGTCGGCAGGCGCCCGCAGCGCCACCGCCATCGAGGGCCCGCCACGCCTCCGGGCGAGCCGGCGCAGCCGCGCATCATCGGCATTGAACACGAGGCATCCCTCGGGCGCAAGGCTCTCGAGCATTCGCCCCGTGATCGCTTCGTAGGCGGCCCGCGTGCCATGGGCGCCGAGATTCGCTGCCGCGAGGCCGGTGACCACGACCGTGCCGCACGTGATGCCCGCCAACGCCCGATCAGCGAGCATCCGGCTCGACACCTCGACCACGGCATGCGTGCAGCCCGAGATCGCGAGGCGGCGGAGCCAGGCGGCGAGCACCTCGGGCCGATCGAGATCGGCCGGCTCCGGCAGCGTGCTTTCGGCATCCAAGCAGCCCAAATCCGAGAGCACGCCGACCCGCAGCCCGGCTTCCGCGAGCACCGACGCCGCGAGCCAGGCCGTCGTCGTCTTGCCACTGGTGCCGGCGACGGCCACCAGTTTCAGGCCGCGCGCCGGATCGCCAGCACAGGCATGCACCAGCCGCGCGAAGGCCCAGGCGGTGTCGGGCACCACGCACAGCGGCACGCCCTGCGTGGGCACCATCCGCTCGGCCACCACGGCTACGGCGCCCCGCAGGATGGCCTCGGCGATCGCTTCGTGGCCGTCGCTGTCGCCCGTGAGGCGGGCCACGAACACGTCACCCGGCCGGCACCGTTCGGCGTCTCCCGAGCATCGCACCGCGACGACGTCGTCGCAGCCGACAAACCGGGCCCTGGGCAACACATCCGCGAGCGACACCCCTGCCGCGGGCGCACCGCTCTCCATCCCTCTCGCATCGAACATGACGGCCTCCTGCCGAATCGCGATCCACGCCAGCGGTCATCCATGACCACGGGACGGAGCGAAATTGTGCGCCGCCTCCACAGCCGGTCAATCTTCATTTCGAAGTGTTTTTGCAACTTTTTTAGGTCAACCCCAAAATCTCCCCACCCGCCTTCCCCAGCCTGCGGGCACGAGACGGAACGGCCCAACGTCACGCCTCGAAACAGCGCAGCCTTTAGGAGTCCGTATTCGAAGCTGGAGGTGGGCACGCTCTCTACAGGACGTCTGTCGTTCCTCCTCAACGCGCCCAAACCGGCTTCGGGCTCCCCATATCCCATCGCCGGACGTTCGCCTCCGCCCTCCAGGCTACGGCTCACTCGGATTTGCCTGCGCTGCGCCATCCATGGCTGCGCTGGTCAAATACGCCGGCTCCCGGGACACGGGGAGTCCGAAGCCTCCTCCGACGTAGCGACTGGCCTCAAGGCCTGTCGATCGACAGAGCTGGAGCTCTGTCGCTACATGGGGAGGCTTCGGGGGAGTCGGCGAACGCTTCCCGAACGAGGGCCGCGGCGGCCGGAGTGAGGAGACTTTTGCCGCTCCCCCGAAGCCGAATTGGGCGAGTCGAGGTCGAGCGAGGTATTGGCCTCGCTCGTGGAGCAGCGTCTCTTGGCTCCGAATCCAGTGATTGAGCGCCCGACCTGTCGTTATCGTGGCGCCATACTTTCCACATGCGCACGGAGGGCGGCGTTGCAGGTCACGGCGCCGCCTTCGAGGTGCGTGAGGCGGGCCGAGAGCGGGGCCGTCTTGGCGTCGCGGCGCAGGTCGGCCAGGTAGTCCTGGAGGATCTTCTTGCGCTCGGGTGTCGAGTGCAGCAGCCAGTGCACCCAACACCACGATTCGGCGTAGTGATCCTGCGAGAGTTCACCGGGCGAGTGCAGCGATTCGAGCCGTGCGAGATCGATCCGCCAGGTGCCTTCGAGGAGCCGGCCGGCGAGGTGGGCGATGTGATCGGCATGCCGCCCCTGCTCGCCACGCGGCAGTTCGAAGTATTCGGCGATGCCTTCGTCGAGCCAGAGCGGCACGCCGGGCACCACGGCGTGTACGTAGCCATGCGTGGTCTCGTGCCGCAGATCCTCGGCGATTCGATCCTGCCACGGGGCGAAGACGGCGAGCCGGGTGTCGGTCTCGATGAAGAAGGCCCGCCGCACCGGGAAGCCGGGAAAATGCCGCGCGGCGAAGGCGTCGTAGCGTTCTTGATTTTCAAACAAATAGAGGTGCACGGGCTCGTCGGAGATCGGCAGGCCGAGCCGCTGGCTCACGTCGGCCCGCAAGGCTTCGAGATCGCGCACCATCCGATGCTGCTCGGCGAGTGGAAAATCGGCGTGGATCACGAGCTGCCCGGCCACCACTTCCGAGCGCCGCGGCAGCTCCGTGGCGTCGGCCCAGCCCGCCGTGGCGGCGGCGCGGGCGAGCGATGAATCCGCGAGGCGCGGCGGGGCGAGCACCGCGATCTGCGCGCAGCCGGCCACGAGGCCTGCCACGAGCGCGAGATGGGGAAGCCGGAGCGGATGCATCGGGCGGGAGGCTAGCGACGTGGCGCAGCGGCACCAAGGCCAGTCGGGCCCTTGGTTTCGCGGGCCAGGCGTTCGAGCCTGCGGAGCGTTCCCTCCAGGGCCTCGAGCGTGACAGGCCGCCCCACCACCGCCGCCGCACCCGCCCGCAGCGCCGCCTGGGTGGAATCGCCGCGCGGAAACGACTCGAGCAGCACGATGCCCAGGCCAGGCCGATTGGCGGCCACCATCCGCAGCCAGGCCAGGTCGTCGGGCCCGAGCGCCACGACATCCCAGAGGAGAAGCTGCGCCGCGAGATCGAGCGGGGGTCGGCCCGGCGTGGTGCCCCCGACGCGGCGGCCAGCCAGCGTGAGCAAATCGGCGAGCCCCTCGAGATCGGCTCCGCGACTGCCAGCGAGCCAGACCGGTGCGTGGTGATCGCCCCGCTCGATCGCCATCAGCGAGTCGAGGGCTTCGAGGATCCGCTCCTCGCGCCGCGCCGTGGCCGGGGCCGCCAGCGCGCCGGCCCGGCCCGTGGCCAGCTCGGCGAGCCAGCATTCGAGCCGACCGGGCAGTTCGCACCAGGCCACTTCCTCGATGCCGGCGATCAGCGGCCCGCTCCGCCGCCGGCCTTCCCCGAGGCTCGTCGCCACGCCGAGCAGCGTGGCGAGCGGCCAGCGCCGTGCGATCTCCACCACCGCGTCGAGCGGCCACCGCCCGGGGCACTCGGCAGCCAGGAGCACGAGCGCCGGCCGACGTCCACCGGCCGATTCCCACGCCGCCGCATCCACGAGCGCCCCGCACTCCACGAGATCGAGCCGATCGCCGACGGCGTCGCGCACGAGTTCGAGCTCCGCTCCCGCCGTGGGCCCGAGCCACACTCCGCACGGCCGCCCCGCATCGCGCAAGGGTCTCGGCAGTGGCGGCGTGGATACCATCGCTGGATTACAGCAGCTCACTCGCGAGATCGGCAAGCGCCGATCGCTCGCCCTTCTCGAGCGTCACGTGGGCATAGAGGGGCTGGCCCATCATCCGGTGGATCACATAGGAGAGGCCGTTGGAAAGGGCGTCGAGATAGGGCTGATCGATCTGGCACACGTCGCCGGTGAACACGATCTTGGTGCCCTCGCCGGCTCGGGTGATGATCGTCTTGATCTCGTGGAGCGTGAGATTCTGCGCCTCGTCAACGATGAAGAAGATCCGCTGCAGGCTGCGGCCGCGGATGTAGGCCAGCGGCGTGATCTGGAGCTTCTCCGACTCGCGCATCTCGACGACCCGCTGCGCCGCCTGCGTGTTTTCACCGCACTGATGCCGGATGACGGTGAGGTTGTCGTAGAGCGGCTGCATGTAGGGATCGAGTTTCTCCCCCACGTCGCCCGGCAGAAAGCCGAGGTCGCGGTTCGAGAGCGGCACCACGGGCCGGGCCAGGAGAATCTGGCGATACTTCTGCCGGGTCTCGAGCGCCGCGGCCAGCGCGAGCAGCGTCTTGCCGGTGCCCGCCGTGCCGGCGATCGTGACGAGCTTGATGTCGTCGTCGAGGAGCGCCCGCAGGGCGAACGATTGCTCGGCGTTGCGCGGCGCGATGCCGTAGCAGGTCTGTTTCTCCACACGCGTGAAGGCCCGCGTGGCGGGCCGATACGTAGCCAGGGCCGACTTGCTGCCGTTGCGCAGGATGAAGTTTTCATTGGCCAAGGGCTGCGGCACGTGGGTGAATTCGCCGGCCGGCACCGCCCCCTCGGCGTAGAAGCGGTCGATCGTCTCCGATTCGATCCCCTCCACCACCCGCTTGCCCGTGTAGAGCTTGTCGAAGCTCTCGACCTTGTCGGAGGTGTAGTCCTGCGCCTTGAGCCCCAGCGACTTCGCCTTCATTCGGAGGTTCGTGTCTTTCGAGACGAGGATCACGGGGCGATCGGCGTGCTCAGCCTGCAGCCGCAGGGCGAGGCCGAGGATTCGATGGTCGGGCGTGTCCTGCAAAAACGACTCGCCGAGCCGATCGTCGCGACCGCCCCCCAGAATCACGCGGATCGACCCCAGCCCCTGCCCGAGCGGGCTGCCCTGTTCCGACAGCACGTCGCCGGTGAGGGCGTCGAGACGGCGCAGGAACTCTCGCGCCTGGAAGTTCAGATCTTCGTTGCCGCGCTTGAACTGGTCGAGTTCCTCGAGCACCGTGATCGGGATCGCGACGTCGTTCTCCTCGAAATTACGGATGCAACCGGAATCGTGCAGGAT
>JAIXPT010000187.1 GCA_027486095.1 Planctomycetaceae bacterium
GCTGACGAGATCATCAAGACGCGGGCGGTGCTCAACGAGATTCTCGCCCACCACACCGGCCAGCCACTCGAACGCATCGCCAAAGACACCGACCGCGACCGCTACCTCACGGCCACCGAGGCCAAGGACTACGGCCTCGTTGACGAAATCCTCGCCCGGCCGCCCGTGGCCGACGACGAGAAGGAGAAAGGCTGACCCATGCCGCTGATTCCATTCGTCATCGAGAAGAGTGGCCGCGAAGAGCGGGCGATGGACATCTACAGCCGCCTGCTCAAGGATCGCATCGTGTTCCTCGGGTCGCAGGTGAACGACGAAGTGGCCAACGCCATCGTCGCCCAGATGCTCTTCTTGCAATCCGACGATCCCAAGGCCGACATCCATCTCTATATCAACTCGCCCGGCGGCAGCGTGACGGCCGGGCTCGCGATCTACGACACGATGCAGTTCGTCACCTGCGACGTAGCCACCTACTGCATCGGCCAGGCCGCCTCGATGGGGGCGGTGCTCCTCACGGCCGGGGCGAAGGGCAAGCGTCGGGCCCTGCCGAACGCCCGGATCATGATCCACCAGCCGCTCGCCGGCATGGAGGGCACGGCGGAGGAAATCATGATCCACGCCAAGGAATTCAAGAACATCAAGCACAAGCTCAACGGCATCCTGCTCAAGCACACCGGCCACCCGCTCGAGAAGATCGAGCAAGACACCGACCGAGACCGCTTCATGTCGGCGCACGAGGCGCTCGACTACCGGCTGATCGACGAGGTCATCGACCGCATGCCCACGGCCCCGCGGCCGGCGGCGGCCACCGGCTGATCGCAGCACGACAACCAGACTGTCTGACGCGCAGGAGGCGCCTCATGAACAGATTCGCATGGATCGCGATCCTGGGCGGCGGCCTCGTGGCCGCAGGCTGCAAGTCTGACGTCAGCCAGCAGCTCCTCGAGCGGGAGCTGCGCATGCAGGAAGACCAGATCTACCTTCTGCAGGACGAGGTCCAGGAGAAATGCGCCCGCCTCGACCGGGTGGCGGCCGAGAATCGCAGCCTCAAGAAACAGCTGGGCATCGTCGATCCCGATGCCTCGCTGCCGAGCCGCATCGACGTGCCGGCGGCGGTCGCGGCTCCCGCCCGCGGCCCCATGTCGGCCGCACCGCCGGCCCTCGCGCCGCCCGCAATCACCGCGCCCACGATCGTGGCGCCGCCGCTGACGCTTCCCGAGCCTGCGGGCGTGCCGCCGGTGGGCGCCGACCCCGCCGGCGATGGCCCGCGGTTTGGCCCACGCTTTTCCCCGCCGCCCGGCGGCGGCGCTCCCCCGGCCACGATCGCCCCGCCCACGCTCGACGGCGTGCCGCCCCTCCCCACCGAGCCCGGCGCCCGCGGGGCCTCGGCCACCTCAGACGCGCCGGCGGACGTCCGCCGGCTGTCGTATGAGGAGAGCCTCTCGGCCGAAGGCCGGATCACGCATCTCGTGATCAATCCGGCCCGCACCACCTGCTTCGATGGCAATGGCGACGGCACAAGCGACGGCCTCGCGGTGGTGTTCGAGCCGCGCGACGCCGACGAACGGCTCGTGACGGCCGGTGGCGATGTCTCGATCGTGGCCTACGACCCGGCGACGCCGGGCGGGCCCGAAGGTGCCCCGCTTGCCAAATGGGACATTCCATCGGCCGAGGCCCTCGCCCACTTCCGCCGCACGTCGCGTGCCCGCGGGCTGCACTTCACGCTCCCCTGGCAGGGCCGCCCTCCGGCCGGCGACCACGTGCGCATCTTCGTGAAGCTCACGAGCTTCGACGGCCAGTCGTTCGAAACCGACGCCACCGTCCCGGCAAAGTAGCGACAGGCTTCAGCATGCCCGCGGCGGGCCGATGAACGGCCTGGAGGACGAATCGCGCATGGATGGCTCTGCGACTACCAAGCCGTGGACGATTTCGCGAGCGTTCCGGCTCAGCACTACCGCACCGCAATACGAAAAATTCCGCCGATCGAAGGCCAAAATCGCCGCTGGGGATGTGCCCACGAAAAGAAATTCCGAGTTCATGGCCAACCCTCGCCAGAACAGTGGCTTGGCAGATTGATCCTCCACTGCCGGTGAGCGTCGGAATCGATACCACAACGAGGGGCGACTACCCGCGATCACCGCGCGGGCAAACGGTGTGTCGTTCAGATTCAGGAGTGGCTTCACCGTACCCAGCCGAAGGTCGCACTCGACCAATGCTCCAACCCTCGTCGAAACGACGTATGCCCGCCCTGGTTCGTGAATTCGGAGATTGTGTGCGCCCTCGAGCAACGGATGATGCAGCACGATTCTCAGGGGATCGAGCTGCAAGATCGCTCCCGGCTTGTTGAGCAGCGCATAGGTGCCGCGCGTGTCTGCGTCTATCGCATTTAGGTGGAGGTGACCGGACTTACCACGATTGTGGAGGTCGAGATAGCGAAGGCGGTTATCCGCTTCCTTGGCTTCATACGATGTCAGCGGGATTCGCAGCGCGTGACAAATCGCTTCACTCTCGGTGGGCCACCAGTATCGAAGCCGTCTCTTGTCTTCGGGCTCCATCCAGATGGTGACCTGTCGAATCATGTCGAGCGGCAGCTGTGCTGCCGCATTGATGGCGGTGCATGCCACGAAGAGCCGCTCGTCTCGCAGTGAAATCTCATGAATCCCGACGAAGTTCCCGTCGCTGAAAATGGATCGTTTCTGCAGGTTCCAATCGCAGATTTCGAGGCTGTGGTAACTCGCCACGATGAGCATGTCGTCGCAGATGGCCAGGCCCCGGCCGCCGCGCGAATTACCACGTGGGTTGGGGTCATCGATAGACGGTGACTGTGGAATCACAGGCCGCCGGGCCAGGACCCGCCCCAGTGGCCATTCAAGCCGGAGCACCTCGCCACCGGCGGAGACCGGCGCATGCCTGATCACGGTGGTGCAAAACAGATCGAGGCTCACGCCGGCGCTTCCGAGCCAGAGCCCATCTGGGGCTCAGGCCATGTTGATTCGGGTCGCTGTGATTGTCCGGTTTTAGCAACCATCCGTAGACTTCCGCAATGCTGCCTGACCGCGATGCTCAACGGCGAGCCTGGGTGATATTGAGCGAACGACGTGGCGACAATGCCCAGGTCATGTCGCTGGCCGATTCCTTGGGGTGGCAGACGGAATGCAAGCAGGTGCGGCGGGATGTGAATTGGCTCATGCCACCCTGGCCGGATGTGGTCCTGACGATCGGCCGGCGGCCGAGTGAGCTCGCGTCTCGCCTCCAAAGACGATCTGGTGGCCGAACTCGGCTCGTGCAGATCGGACCGGGGGACACGCGGCTGGGCCTGTGCGGTTTCGACCTGCTGGTTTCCAATCCACAGAGCCGTCTCCCCAGCCGACCAAA
>JAIXPT010000239.1 GCA_027486095.1 Planctomycetaceae bacterium
CTGACGACGTTCACGTGGGCAATCCGTTCGCGTGAGGCCGCATCCTGTCGCGGCAGGCAGCGGTTTCTCCGTCAACCGCCTGCGATTATGGATCACGATTTTCACGCGGTCAAAAAAGCTGGCGCGGGCGCGGCGAAAATTCCGGGCGGCGCTCCGGACAATTGGATCGATCGGCAAACCTTGCCCGATCGGCCATGCCAAGGGGCCCCGCGGGCGATCAGGCCGCGGCCCGGGCATGCAATGCGAGCACGCGATCGGCGAAGGCTTGCGGCGCGCAGACGTCGGCCACGCGCAGCCGCGCCGAGGCGGCGAAGTCGGCAAGGCGGCGGCGGTCGGCATGGAGCGATCGGATAGCCGCAGCGAGAGCGGCCACGTTTTCCCGTGGCACCACGAGCCCGTCGCGGCCGTGCCGCACCATCTCCTTCATCCCGCCGGCATCGCTCACCACGGGGCAGGTGCCCGCCGCCATCGCCTCGAGCAGCGCCCGGCACAGGCCTTCGTGCCGCGACGGCATCACGAACACGTCGAATGCACCGGCGAGGTCGCCCGCCCCAGCGACCCGGCCCGCCATGTGGAGCCGTCCCTGCCAGCGCGGATCCTGCGAAAGCCGCTCGACGCGCCGATCGGCCACCGCGCCGATGACGAGCCAATGCACGTCGGCCAGATCGCCGCACTCGAGCCCTGCCCGCAGCATGAGGTCGGTGCCCTTCACCGGCCGCACGTGGGCGATCGTGCCGACCACGAACGCATCGGCAGGCAGGCCGAAGCGGGAGCGGATCTCCGCCCGGGCCGTGGGAGTCAGCCGCTCGGGCTGATGCACGCAGTTGTAGATGGTGTGGCAGCGGCCGGCGGCAACACCGGCAGCGACGAGCCCAGCGGCCACCGCGTCGGATTCGCAGGCGTGGGCCCGGACGCGCCGCGAGAGAAACGTGAGGTGGTTGGCCGGATCGAGCCGGGAGGGAGGCGTCGAGATGCCCCGAAACGACACGAGCACCGGAGGCTCGCGCATGCCGACCGTGGCGAGCACCGCGGCGGCCAGGGCCTTGGGCGAGAACGCATGCATCAGATCGGGCCGCTGGGCCTCGATCAATCGGCGCAGCCGCAAGGCCGCGCGGAGGTCGAGCTTTGCGCGCGGATCGAAGGGCTCGCACGCCCGCAGCCGCCGCGCGGTCGCAGCGGCGGGAGCGAACCACGGATAGGGAAGGGCGATCACGCCGGCGCTGCGGCACGCCAGTTCATCGACGAGCGGCGGCGGGGCGTGGATCAGAAGACGCTTCATGGCCGGCCTGAGGCGAGTGGGTGGGGTGGGAGAAATACCCCTTTCCCCACCGAAAAATCAATGGATCTTCGCTGGCGATGTAGACTTGGGGCATGTCCTTTGAGCCCGTGCATTCGGACGAACCCCCCGCGGCCGATCCCCAGCCCACCCAGGTGCTGCTCGACCGCGTTCGCGACGGCGACGAGGCCGCGATCAACGGCCTGCTCGCGCGGCACCGCGAGGCGATCAAGCGGATGATCGATCGCCGCATGGACCGCGTCGTGCAGCACCGCGTCGATGCCAGCGACATCGTGCAGGACGTGATGCTCGAGGCGAACCGCCGGCTCGGCGACTACCTCGCCAATCCGACGATGCCGTTCCAGCTCTGGCTGCGGCACATGGCCCGCGACCGCCTGATCGATGCCCACCGCCGCCATCGGGTCGCCGCCAATCGCAGCGTCGATCGCGAGGTGTCGATACCGCGGCCAGGCCCGGACGACCGCTCGGCCGACGACGTCGTGGCCGGGATCGCCGATCGCGAACTGACGCCCGCCGCAGCCGCCACGTGGCACGAACTCGAACGCCGGTTTGCGGCGGCCGTCGAGCAACTCGACGACGACGACCGCCAGATCGTGCTCCTGCGGCATTTCGAGCACCTCTCCACGGCCGATGCGGCCGCGGCCCTGGGGCTCTCGAAACCCGCCGCCGGCATGCGGTATCTGCGGGCCATGCGCCGGCTGCGGGTGCTGCTCGACGGCAGCGGCTGAGGCCTCCGGGGTGCCGCCGCCGCCGCCATGCCTAGGATGATGGCGGGAAAAATTCCGCAGTCACCGATCGACCGGTCTCCATCTCAACGACGCATGCCCCCCCGCCCATCGAGCACCGTGACCTCCAGCCGGTCGTTGGCCGTGGAGATGCCGCTCGGCGCCGAGCAGGAAGAGCGGCTGGCCGCGCTCGTCGAAGAACTGTCGGAAGCGCCCGCCGGCGTGGCCCAGGAGCGGCTCGAGCGGTTTGCCGCCGAGCACACGGATCTGGCCGGGCATCTCCGCGAACTCTTCGCCGCGATGCTCGTCACCGACGCCGTGGCCGAGCAGTCAACCGTGTTCGACCGCCGCGCCGGTGGTGACGAGCCCGTGGTGGTGGGCAAGGCCGCGGTGTGGTCGGGTGCGTCGCGATTCGTGCCGGGCGTCACGCCGCTGCCAGCCACGTTTGGCGACTACGAACTGCTCGAAGAACTCGGCCGCGGCGGGATGGGCGTCGTCTATCGCGCCACGCAAGGCAGCCTGGGCCGCACCGTCGCGATCAAGATGCTGCTACGCCGGGATCTGGCGAGCCGGGCCGATCTGGCCCGATTTCGCAGCGAGGCCGAGGCCGCGGCCAGGCTCGACCATCCGGGCATCGTGTCGATCTTCGAGGTCGGCGAGAGCGACGGCCTGCCCTTCTACAGCATGCGGTTCATCGAGGGCACCACGCTCGCGAAGCAACTGGCGGCCGGGCCGCTGCCGCCCCGCGAGGCCGCCACGCTGCTGGCCAAGGTGGCCGACGCGGTGCAGGCCGCGCACGACCGCGGCGTGCTCCACCGCGATCTGAAGCCGTCGAACATCCTGATCGACGCCGCCGGCCGGCCGCATGTCTCCGATTTCGGCCTGGCCAAGCGGCTCGAAGACGACCAGTCGGTGACGCATACCGGCGCGATCCTCGGCACGCCCTGCTACATGTCGCCTGAACAGGCCGCCGGCAGCCGCGGAGATGTCGGCCCCACGAGCGACGTGTGGAGCCTGGGCGCGATCCTCTACCAGATGCTCACTGGCCGCCCGCCGTTTCAGGCCGCGAGCCCGATGGACACGCTCCTTGCAGTGCTCGAGACCGATCCGCCCGCCCCGCGCACCGTGGCGGTGGGTGTCGATCGCGACCTCGAAATGATCGCCCTCAAGAGCCTGCAGAAGCCGCAGGAGCTGCGCTACGCTTCGGCCGGCAGCCTCGCCGCCGACCTGCGGGCGTTTTTGGCCGGCGAAACGATCGCGGCACGGCGCGGAGGGCTGGCCGACGTCTTCGCGCGGCTGTTCCGCGAAACGCACCACGCCGTCGTGCTCGAGAACTGGGGCCTGCTCTGGATGTGGCACTCGGTGGTGATCTGCGCCCTCTCGGTGACGACCGACATCCTGGCCTGGCAGGGCATCACCAGCCGCTGGCCCTATCTCGCGCTGTGGGGCGGGGGCCTGGCCCTCTGGGCCCCGATCTTCTGGGCGCTGCGTCACCGCACCGGTCCGGTGACGGCCGTTGAACGACAGATCGCGCATGTCTGGGCCGGCAGCGTGATCGCGAGCGTGATGCTCTTCTGGGTCGAAGGGCTCTTGCACCTCGACGTGCTCACCCTCTCGCCCGTGCTCGCGCTGCTCGCCGGGCTCGTGTTCTTCGCCAAGGCCGGCATTCTTTCCGGCGCATTCTACGTGCAGGCCGCCGTGCTCTTCGCGACGGCGCTCGTGATGTGCGTCGTCCCCACCTATCAGCACGTGATCTTCGGCCTCGTGAGCGCCGCCTGCTTCTTCGTGCCGGGCTACAAATACTTCCGGCAGCGACTCCGGGCGGAGTGATCGGCGACTGGGCAAGAGTAGGTCGCATTCTGCAGGAAACGGCGCCGGGGGCGAGCGTTCGTGCGGCCCCTACGTGCCCAAGCCGGCTCGGGGTTACCCCGTACCGTCTCGCCGGACGTTCC
>JAIXPT010000049.1 GCA_027486095.1 Planctomycetaceae bacterium
CGCTCTTCCGCTCGTAATAAAAGCCGATCAAGAACCACGAGCAGATGCCGACGAGTTCCCAGAAGATGAACACCATCGCCAGATTGCCGGCGATCACGATGCCGAGCATCGAGAAACAAAAGAGCGACAGCGCCTGGAAGAACCGGGGAAATCGCCCCGGCCGGTGCAGATGCCCGCCACCCGACAGATGCACCTCGTGATCGGTGACATCGTGCAGTTCGTCGTGCATGTAGCCCGACGCGTAGATGTGAATGCAGGTGGCGATGAACGTCACCACCACGAACATCAGCACCGTGAGCGCGTCGATGTACCAGCCGATCGTGAGCCGGAGGGCGCCCCCCTCGTAGAGCGTGTACCAGTCGCCCGCGTAGGCCAGGGGGCCGTGGGCTTCACCGTGATCGCTCGCATGGCCCGCATGCCCAGCCGCATCGGCCGCCGCGTGCGACTCGCCGTGCTCGCCGGCGTCATGCCCGCCCGCGCCATGATGAGCCGCCTGCACCGGATGGGCCCCGAGCCACGTGCCGGCGGCAAACAGCGAAAGCACAAGCGACGTCACGATCGCCGCGGTCGCCACCCACGCCGCATTGCGGCCGTGCGGCCCCATCCGCGGCCCGAAGAACAGGATCGCCACGAACGACACCAGCGGGGCGAGCCACGCCAGACCGAGCAGCAGCGGAAGTTGGGCGGCGATGTCCATGGATGGCGCGGGGAGGGTGGTGCGGGGGCCCGGCGGGCCTTACCCCTTGAGGTCGTCGGCCCGATCGACGTCCACGGTGGAGTGGTTGTTGTAAAAATTGAGCGTGATGGCGAGGGCCACGGCCGCCTCCGCGGCGGCGAGCAGGATCACGAACAACGCGATCACCTGGCCGTCGATCCCGAGCGACGCAGCCCCCTGCCCGCGCAGGTAGGGAGACGCGAAGGCGACGAAGTTCACGTTGGCACCGTTGAGCACGAGCTCGATCCCCATCAGCACGCCGAGCGCGTTGCGCTTGACGGCCATGCACACGATGCCGGCCGTGAACAGAATCGCACCCACCACGAGATAGTGGGTCACGCTCACGTCGCCTGTCGCCGCGGCGAACATCGGGCCGACGATGGCGGCGGCGCTGCCGAGCATGCCACTCATGGCGATCCTCCCGCGGCCAGGGCCGACGCCGCCGTGCGAGCCTGCCGCCGCACCTCGGCCGCCGGGTCCACCGACGCCGCCACTTCGATCGCCCGCGGCGTCCGCCGCCGCTTCGCCCTGGCGAGATAGGCAGCGCCCACGAGCACCACGAGCAGATGCACCGACACGATTTCGAAGGGCAAGAGATAGCCGCTGCGCACGCCCGCTGGAGCCCCCTCGGAGGCCTCGTCCACTCGCACTCCCACGAGCGCCATGCCCACGGGCGTGGATGCCGGCGGCCCGACCTCACCGACACCGGGGCGGCGCCAGGCCTCCACCGAAAGCGCCGCCTGCAGCAGAAGGGCGAGCAGCGACGCCGCCACGACCCCGGCGAGGACGCGATCGCCCGCCGAGGTCTTGATCGAGACGAACGGCGCCTGGGCCGTGAGCATCACACCGAACACGAGCAACACGAGCGTGCCGCCGACGTAAATCATCAGTTGCATCGCCCCGATGAACTCGGCCCCGGCAAGAAAGAAGAGCCCGGCCGTCGCTCCGAGCGAGAGCACGAGATATAGCGCCATCCGCACCACGTTGTCGGCCACCACGACGCCGACGGCGAAGCCGCAGGCCAGGGTTGCGAACAGATAAAAAAGCAGCGTGTGGAAGTTGATCGCCGCGAGCATCAGGCACCCCGTCATCGCCGCACCTCCGCCACGGAGGCGTCGTCACCGGCGGCCGCCGGCCGCGTCGCCGCCCCGCCCGGGCCGGGCAGCCAGCCTTCGCGCACCTCGCCCGCCGGCCGCGAGAAACCCGGCAGCAGGCCGCCGGGCAGGAAGAGCTGCCAGAGCATCGCGCCCGCGAACATCACCGCGGCGATCGGCGTGCAGTATTTCAGGCAGGTCGTCATCACCTGATCGATGCGGAGGCGCGGCAGCGTCCAGCGGATCCACATCATCAAGAGCACGCCGAGCGTCGCCTTGAGCAGCAGGTTGCCGCAGCCGATGAGCCGCACGAAATAGGTGGCCGTGTCGCCGGTGCCTTCGCTCAAGCCCAGCAGGCTCGCCAGCGGAATCGGCCCGTTCCACCCGCCCAGGAAGAGCACGGCGGCGAGGGCGCTCACCAGAAACATCGAGCCGTACTCGGCCATGAAGAAAAAGCTCCACCGCAGCCCGGAGTACTCGGTGTGAAAGCCGGCCACGAGCTCGCTCTCGGCCTCCGCCAGGTCGAACGGCGCACGGTTCACGCTGGCCACCGCGCAAGTCACGTAGACCCAGAACACCACGAACGTGAACGGGTCGTGGAACACATACCAGTTGGTGAACCAGCCGGCCTGTTTCTCGGCGATCGTGACGAGATCCATCGTGCCGGCCAGCATCACAGGCACGACTACGCACATGCCGAGCGGCACCTCGTAGCTCACCACCTGCGCCGCCTCGCGCATCGCCCCGAAGAGCGACCACTTCGAGGCCGACGCATAGCCAGCGAGGATCACGCCAAACACCTCGAGCCCGAGCACGGCCACCACGAAAAACACGCCGACGTTCAGCCGCTGCCCCACGAAGTCGAAAGCAAACGGCAGGGCGATGAAGGCCGCGAACGACGCACAGAAGCTGACGTACGGCGCAACCCGAAACAGCAGCCCGTCGGCCCCCTCCGGCATCAAATCTTCCTTGGCCAGGAGCTTGATGCCGTCGGCGAGCGACTGCAGCCAGCCGAAGCGGCCGCCCGTGCGGGTGGGCCCGAGCCGGTCTTGGATACGGGCCGCGATCTTCCGCTCAGCCCAGATGAAGACGAGGGCCCCGCCGGCGATCACGTTGAGAATCAAAAACGCGGCCACTCCGGCCACGACGGTCCACGCGAGCCAGGGCGACAAACCGACCGAATTGATGAGGAAATCAGCCATGCAGGACGTTATTTCCGCACGAAACCGGACTTCGTGAAATTTCGCACGAAGTCTGCCCTACCCCGGCCCAAATCACAAGTCCCGGCCGGAAAACGGCCCTTGGAGTCCACTCGCCCAAGCCGGCTTCGGGGGAGCGGCAAAAGTCTCCTCACTCCGGCCGCCGCGGACAAAATTTCGGGAAGCGTTCGCCGACTCCCCCAAAGCCTCCCTCTGCCAGTTCGGGAGGCTCGGGGTTACCCCTGCCGTTGAGACGGCGTATGTGACCAGCGCAGGCATGGATGCCGGAGCGCAGGCACATCCGAGTGAGCCGGAGCCTGGAGGGCGGAGGCGAACGTCCGGCGAGACGGTACGGGGTAACCCCGAGCCGGC